>NZ_DASRXZ010000079.1:0-15446 GCF_035687345.1 Microbacterium sp. | reverse complement strand
CGAGCTCGATCTGCGTCAGGCGCCCATGGCGCTTGAGCGACTCGACCAGGCGCGCCCGGTTCGCTTCCCGGAGCGAGGACTGCGAGCCGGGTGGAGTGTTCCGGCGTACCACGGTGGACACTGTACCGGACGGGGTGGAATCGATGCCGGGAACGGCCCGCTCCGTGAGCGTCAGCGCTTGCCGGCCGCGAGGCGGATGAGCACGACGTTGCCCGACTCGTCGACCTCGGCCACGTCGGTATGCGCCTTGACGAACTCCGAGAAGCTCTTGTGCCCGTACGCCCGCTCGCTGAAGGAGGGGTCGAGCCGCTTGATGAGGCTCTTGACGGCCGACGCGTGCTGCCACTCGTCGCCCTCCTTGTCGCTCTCGAGCCGCAGGGCGCGCTCGAGCAAGTCCGCCCCGGGGTCGGTCGTCTTCTTGCGTCCGCGGCGGCGGGCGGGCGCCGCGTCCTTCTTCTCCGAGGGCTCGGGCGCCTCGGCCGGCGTGACACCGGGGAGGGCGTCGTACGAGTCGAACTGGTCGCACGCGGCGGCGAGCGCCTTCGCGGTCGAGCCCGCGACGCCGACGCCCACGACGAACCGCCCGAGGCGCTTGCAGCGCTGCGCGAGCGGCACGTAGTCGGAGTCGCCCGCGACGATCACGACGTGCGTGAGGTCGGGGAGGCGGAACATGTCCTCGACGGCGTCGACGGCGAGCCGGATGTCGGCGCCGTTCTTCGCGTACGCGGCGGTCGGGAACAGTTGCACGAGATCGACTGCACGTGCGACGAGCTGCGTCCGGTACACGGCGTTGACCGGCGAGGACCAGTCGGCGTATGCGCGCGTGAGCACGAGCGTGCCGAACGACGCGGCGTAGTCGATGATCGCGCCGACGTCGACCGTCGCGCGCTGCAGGCGCTCGGCGACCTCGGGCGCGATGGGCGTCTCGGCGATGCGCGCGCGATCGCGCGAATACGCGTTGCGGCCGTGCACGCGGTCGTACCACGACATGACGATGTTGTCGAAGTCCAAGTAGACGGCGACGCGGGCGTTCTGCGAGTCCGGCATGCGTTCAGTGTGCCAGCGGACCGCTTGATCCGTCGCTATTCCGTCTCGCTCGGATAGCGCACGCCGATCTGCCTGCGGATCTCGTCGAGGGCGCCCATGATCGCGATCGTCTCGTCGATCGGGAGCACATCGCTGTCGGTCTGGCCGGCCGCGACGTACCGCTCGGCGGCGAGCGCCTGGTAGTGCATGCCGCGGCCCTCGACCTGCGAGATGTAGTCCTCGAGGACCGCGCCGTCGGGCGCGATGAGTCGGAACGACGTCGCGTTGTACCAGACGCGGTCGATGTCGATGCGCGCCTCCGTGCCGACGATGTGAGCCGTGTTCGGACCCGCAGAACGCGACGCCGAGATCGAGGTCGAGATCGCGCCGTCCTCGTGCGTGAAGATCGTCGCGACCTCGGTGTCGGCGCCCGTCTCGCCGAGGCGCGCGGACGATGCGATAGCGCGCGGCGCACCGAGCACGTCCCACGCGAACGAGATCGGGTAGACGCCGAGGTCGAGGAGCGCCCCGCCGCCCAGTGCGAGGGCGTTGAGGCGGTGGTCCGGATCGGTCGAGATCCTCTGCGTGTGGTCGGCGAACACGGCCCGAACGTCGCCGAGCGCGCCCGCTGCGAGCAGTTCGCGCACGCGAACCATATGCGGCAGGTACCGCGTCCACATCGCCTCCATCGCGAGCAGGCCGCGGTCGCGCGCGACGTCGCGCACGCGCGTCGCCTCGGCCGCGTTGATCGTGAAGGGCTTCTCGACGAGCACATGCTTGCCGTGCTCGAGCGCGAGGATCGCGTTCTCGGCGTGCATCGGATGCGGAGTGGCGATGTAGACGATGTCGACGTCGTCGTCCTCGACGAGCGCCTCGTACGTCTCATGCGCGTGCGGAATCCCGAACTTCTCGGCGAACGCCTGTGCGGCGCCCGGGCGGCGGGCGCCGACAGCCCGGACGTCGAGCCCCGCCGTGCGGAGGTCGTTCGTGAACGCGTGGGCGATGCCGCCCGCGGCGAGGATGCCCCACCGCAGGCCGGAGGTCGAGTCGGTCATGCCCCGAGCGTAGCGATGCGCGAGGTCATCCGGCGAAGGCGGGAACGGCGGATGCGGCATCCGTCGTGGCCACCTCGGCGTCAGGCGCGGCCGGGCCCGCGACCGCGAGCGCTCGATCGAGATCGGCGATGACGTCGGCGGCGTCTTCGAGGCCGATTGAGAGGCGCAGGGTCGTCCACGCGATGCCCGCTTCGGCGAGCTGCGCGGGGGAGAGGTGGCTGTGGGTCATCGAGGCGGGATGCGCGATGAGGCTGCGTGCGTCGCCGATGTTCGCGACGAGCCGCACGACTCGCAGGCGCTCGACGACCCGCTCGGCGAGTGCGAAGTCCTGCTCGACATCGCCGGTCGAGTGTAGGTCGAACGAGAAGACGGATCCCGCCCCGCGAGGGAGGTACTCGGCGGCGGCCGCGCGCCACGGACTCGACTCGAGCCCCGGGTGGTGCACGCGCGCGACCGCGGGGTGCTGCTCGAGGAAGCGCGCGACCTGAAGCGCCGACGACGAGTGGCGCTCCATGCGCAGGTCGAGCGTCTCGAGTCCCTGGAGCAGCTGGAAGGCGTTGAAGGCCGACAGCGACGGTCCGAGGTCGTGCACGTACTTCGTCTTGACGAGCGCCGTGTACGGCGAGCCGTTCGCGCCGAAGCGCTCGGCGAGACTGCCACCCGGCGCGCGGCGGTACGTCTCGATGATCTGCGGCCAGCGGGAGGGCTCGCGCGTGAAGTCGAACGTGCCGAGGTCGACGACGAGCCCGCCGAGGGACGTGCCGTGCCCGCCCAGGAACTTCGTCGCCGAGTGCACGACGATGTCGGCGCCGAAGTCCTTCGCGCGCTGCAGGTACGGGGTGGCCAGGGTCGCGTCCACGACGAGGGGGACGCCGGCGTCGTGCGCGACGGCGGCGACACGGCGCAGGTCCAGCACCTGCGCGTTCGGGTTGGTGATCGACTCGGCGAACACCGCACGCGTCTCGGGGCGGACGGCGGCGGTCCACGCATCCGCATCGTCCTGATCGACGAAGGTCACGTCGATGCCCCAGTCGGCGAAGGTCTCGCCGAGCAGGTCGACGGTGCCGCCGTAGAGCTGGCGGGCCGCGACGATGTGCTCGCCCTGCTTGGCGAGCGCCAGCAGGGCGACGGCGACGGCGGCCTGACCGGATGCCACACCGGCAGCCGCGACGCCGCCCTCGAGCGCGGCGATGCGCTCCTCGAGCACGAGCACCGTGGGGTTCGCGGCGCGGCTGTAGATGTCTCCGTCACGGCGCAGGGCGAACAGCTCGCGCGCCTCGGTGAGCGAGGAGAAGGCGAAGGCGTTCGACTGGTGGATCGGCGGGACGGCGGTGCTGTGGACGACACCGGGCTCGTACCCGGCCTGGACCTGAGCCGTCGCGAAGCCGCTGGAAGGCTCGGACATGCGTCCATTCTCGCGGCGGGCGCGCGCGGTCTCGAAGAACGTGTCGAACTGTTGCGCCGGCGGGTCGGGGCACCGCCCATGATGGGAGCATGCATCCCCTCATCTCGGCCCGCGAGCTTGCGGCCCTCCTCAACCGCGGAGCCACCGTCCGGCTGCTCGACGTGCGCTGGCGGCTCGATCGTCCCGACGGCCGCGCGGAGTATCTCGAAGGGCACCTTCCCGGCGCGGTGTACGTCGATCTCGACCACGAACTCGCGTCGCACGGACGGCCTGAGGACGGGCGCCACCCGCTCCCGACGCGTGATGCGCTCGAGCGCGCCGCGCGGCGGTGGGGTCTCCGCGACGGCGACACCGTCGTCGCGTACGACGACGCCGGCGGGCTCGCGGCGGCGCGCGCATGGTGGCTGCTGTCGCACGCGGGCGTGGCCGATGTGCGCGTGCTCGACGGCGGGCTGTCGGCGTGGACGCGGGAAGGGCTGCCGCTCGAGGCGGGCGACGTCGAGCCCGAGCCGGGCGACGTCGTGCTGCACGATGTCACCGAGGGCGTCGCCGGGATCGAGGACGCGGCGGCGTGGCCGGGCAGGGGCGTGCTGCTGGATGTGCGGGCGGCGGAGCGCTACCGCGGCGAGGTCGAGCCGCTCGACCCGATCGCGGGGCACATCCCGGGTGCCGTGAACCTCCCGATCTCCACGCTCCTCGCCGACGGGCTGCTCCGCTCGCCCGACGAGCTCCGGGCGGCCTTCGAAGCGGCCGGGGCCACGCCCGGCACGCCCGTGGCCGCGTACTGCGGCTCGGGCATCACCGCCGCGCACGCCGCGCTCGCGGGCGTCGTCGCAGGTATCGACGTGACGGTGTACCCCGGCTCGTGGAGCCAGTGGTCGAACACGCCGGGGCGACCGGTCGCGACGGGCGCGGAGCCCGGCGAGCTCTCGGCGTAGACGCGTCAGGGCACGAGCACGATCTTGCCGTCGGTGCCCTGCTGGAGAAGACGGTGGGCCTCGACGGCCTCGGAGAGCGGCAGCGACGGCCCGAGCTCGACCGTGAAGCGCCCCGCCGCCATGAGGGCGAGGGTGACGGGCATCGCCTCGGCGCGCCACGCGAGCTGCTGAGGAGTCATGGGCACCGGCGAACCGCCGGAGAAGGCACGGATGCCGCGCCCCGCCGCATCCCGTCCGCGCACGAGCGTCGCGATGCGGTCCTTGTCCTCAACGAGAGTCTCCGAGACGTCGAGGGCCTCGTCGGTGCCGGCGGCGTCGATCGCGACGGTGACGCCGTCGGGCGCCGCCTCGCGCACGCGCTCGAGGAGCCCGTCTCCGTACTCGACCGGCGTGGCGCCGAGCTCGCGCACGCGGTCCGCCCGCCGCCGCGACGACGTCGCCACCACCCGTGCGCCCCACAGCACCGCGTACTGGATGACCGCCTGGCCGACCGCTCCCGAGCCGGCGTGCAGGAGCAGCGTGTCGCCCTCGCCTACGGCGAGCGAGCGCAGCGTCTGATACGCCGTTCCGACCGGCACGCCGAGCGCCGCGCCTTCGGCGGCCGACACCGCGGGCGGCCGCGGCACGACGTGCGACGCGGGCATCACGAGCTCCGTCGCGTACGAGCCGGGTGCCGCGAACGCGATGACGTGCTCGCCGACCCGCAGGCCCTCGACGCCCTCGCCGACCGCGGTCACGACGCCGGCGGCGTCGGCGCCCACGCGGCGAGGACTCGTGATCTCGCCCGAGGCGCGGGCGCCGCTGCGCAGCTTCGCGTCGATGGGGTTGACTCCGGCCGCTTCGATGCGGACGGCGACCTCGCCCGCCGCCGGCGGCGGCACGTCGATGTCGACCAGGGTGAGCACCTCGGGTGCTCCGAACTGCGTGTAGACGATCGCCTGAGCCATACCGAAACGCTAGCGCCGCGGGGCGCCCGCGGAGGCGGTCGCGCCGACATCGCGCAGGGCCTTCGCGATGCGCTGCGGCGAAACGGGCTCGGCCGTGCCGAGGCGCTGGGCGAACAGGCTCACTCGGTACTCCTCGAGCAGCCACCGCACATGCACGAGCGCCTCCGGGGCATCCGACGCGGGCGGAATCGTGCCGCCCGCCTCGGTGTATTGCGCCGTCGCGCGCTCGATCTCGGTCATACGCTGCCGGTCGCGTCCGGCGTTGTCGGCGAGCCCCTGCACGCGCTCGAGCGCGCCCTGGAGGTAGCGCGGCACGTGCGCGAGGCGCGCGAGCCCCGTGCGCGACACGAAGTCCGGGAACACGAGTCCCGCGAGCTGGGCCTTGACGTCGTTCAGGGCTCCGAGCAGCGTGAGCGAGTTCTGCGACCGCAGGGAGCGCTCGACCTCGCGCGCGGTCGTGAGGATGCGCGCGGTGAGCGACACCGCCGCGAACAGCTCGTCGACGACCGCGGCCGAGAACGCGTCGCGCACGCGCTCGAACTCGGCGCGCGAGCGCACGACGCCCGACGCGGTGCGGGCGATGACGGCATCCGCGACCGCGACGCGCGCGTCTTCGATGAGCGCCTTGGCGGACGGGTAGGGCGATGCCGCGAGGGCGAGCTTCTCGGCAGACGTGAGGTGCTCGAGCACGTACGCCGCGGGGGACGGCACCGCGAGCAGCATGAGACGTCGTACGCCGGCATGAGTGGCCGCCTCCGCGGCCCCGGGTGTCGACTCGATGCGCAGCGCGACGGTCGAGCCCTCGTCCACGAGCGCGGGGTAGCCGCGCACGACGCCGCCCGCGACCTTCGTGTCGACGACCTCGGGGATGTCGTCGAAGGACCATTCGGTGAGTCCGGATGCCTCGGCGAAGCCGGGGCCGCCCGCAACCCCACCCGGACGCGGCGTCGGGGAGCGGGGGATCGCGCCGCGCTTCGTCTCGCTCGCTTCGCTCGCTCCCGCGGCGACCGGCGAGGAGGGCGACCGGGTGAGCGACTTCGCGACGGCGCCGCGCGCCTTCCCCGCGAGTCGCTGCTGCAGCGCCGTCAGGTCTCGATCCGACCCCGCGGCGCGGCCTCGCTCGTCGACGGCACGGAACGACATGCGCAGGTGTGCGGGCACGCGCTCGAGGTCGAAGTCGGCCGCGGTCACGGGCTGGTTCGCGATGCGCTGGATGCGGGCCGCGAGTGCGTCGCGCAGCGTCGTCGGCGGAAGTCCGTCGTGCGACTCGGGTCCTTGCCCCTCGAGCTCCTCCGAGAACCGCGCCGCCCAGTCCGCCGCGGGGACGACGTGCCGCCGGATCGCCTTCGGCAGCGACCGGATGAGCCCCGCGATGAGCTCGTCCCGCATGCCTGGCACCTGCCAGTCGAAGCCGTCGGGTCGTAACTGGGCGAGCAGCGCGAGCGGCACCACGACCGTCACGCCGTCGTCGGGCGCGCCGGGCTCGAAGCGATACGCGAGCGACAGCACTTGGTCGCCCTGCCGCCAGCGGGCGGGGAAGTCGCGCTCGTCGGAGCGCGCCGCCTCGTCGAGCAGGTCGGACTCGCTCATGTCGAGCAGGCGCGGTGTGCGGACCGACGTCTCCTTCCACCACGTCGCGAACGATCGCGCGTCGAAGACATCGCGCGGGATGCGCGCGTCGTAGAACGCGAACACCGCCTCGTCGCCCACGAGGATGTCGCGGCGCCGCTCGCGCTCCTCGACCTTCTCGAGCCGGCGGCGCAGCTCGAGGTTCCGCCGCTCGAACGCCGTGAGCTTCTTGTCGCCGCCGAGGAACGCCGTCGAGTCCCACTCACCTTCGACGAGCGCGTGGCGCACGAACAGCTCGCGTGCCAGCGGCCTGTCGAAGCGCGCGAGCTGCACGCGGCGTCGGGGCACGATCTCGACGCCGAACAGCGTGACCTTCTCATACGCGGATGCCGCCCCCGCCGTCTTCGACCAATGCGGCTCGCTCAGCTGCCGTCGCGCCAGGTCGCCCGCGAGATCCTCCGCCCACGCCGGATCGATCGCGGCGGCGGTGCGAGCGAACAGGCGCGACGTCTCGACGAGCTCGGCCGCCATCACCGCCGACGGATTCTTCTTGCGGAGGCCCGACCCGGGGAAGATCGCGAACCGCGCGCCGCGCGCGCCGACGTACTCACCCCGCCCCGGACGACCGCCGCCCGGACCGCGACGGTCCTTCGGCGGGTTGAGCGTGCGCGCGTCGAGGATGCCGATGTGGGAGAGGAGCCCCGACAGGATCGCGCGGTGGATCGCATCCGGGTCCGCGACGCCCGTCTCGTCGGTGCGAGGCGCGCGCATGAGGGTGCTGAGCTGGCGGTGCACATCGAACCATTCCCGGACGCGCACATAGTTCAGGTGCTCCGAGCGGCACAGCCGCCGGAACGCGCTCGAGCCGAGCGAGGCCTGCTGCTCCTGCAGGTGGTTCCACAGATTCAACAGCGTCAGGAAGTCGCTCGTCGGATCGACGAAGCGCGCGTGCATCCGGTCGGCCTCGTCGCGACGCTCCTCGGGGCGCTCGCGCACGTCCTGGATCGACATTCCGGCGACGATCGCGAGCACGTCGCGCAGCACGCCGGAGCGACGTGCCTCGATGAGCATGCGCGCGAAGCGAGGGTCGATCGGCAGACGCGCGAGCTCGCGCCCGAGATCCGTGAGACGTGGGCCGGATGCTTCGCCGTCGCGGGACGAGGCACGCGGCATCCGCACCGCCCCCAGCTCCACGAGCAGGTCGAACGCCGCCCTGACGCCCCGCGAGTCGGGCGGGGTGAGGAACGGGAACGACGAGATGTCGCCGAAGCCGAGCGTGAGCATCTGCAGGATGACGCTCGCGAGGCTCGTGCGCAGGATCTCGGGCTCGGTGAACTCGGGCCGGCGCTGGAAGTCCTCCTCGGAGTACAGGCGGATCGCGATGCCTGGCGCCGTACGCCCTGCGCGCCCGGAGCGCTGCTGCGCCGATGCCTGAGAGATCGCCTCGATCGGCAGCCTCTGGACCTTGCTGCGGTTGCTGTAGCGCGAGATGCGCGCGGTGCCGGTGTCGACGACGTAGCGGATGCCGGGAACCGTGAGGCTCGTCTCGGCGACGTTCGTCGCGAGGATGACCCGTCGGCGCACGCCCGCGACCGTCGAGGGCTCGAACACGCGGTGCTGCTCGGCGGAGCTCAGGCGCCCGAAGAGCGGAAGCACCTCGGTGGGAGCGGCGTCTCGTGCGTACATGCCGCGAACGGCATCCATCGCATCGCGGATCTCGGCCTCGCCCGGGAGGAAGACGAGCACGTCGCCCGCCTGCTCGCGGTCGAGCTCGCGCAGCGCCGCGACGATGCCGTCGACGTCGTCGTCCGCATCGTGCGGTCGGTATCGGATCTCGACGGGGTAGGTGCGCCCCGATACCTCGATGATCGGGGCCGGCGTGCCGTCGCGCTGCGCGAAGTGCTTCGCGAAGCTCTCGGGATCGATCGTCGCGCTCGTGATGATGACCTTGAGATCGGGCCGCTTCGGCAGGATGCGCGTGAGGTAGCCGAGCAGGAAGTCGACGTTGAGCGATCGCTCGTGCGCTTCGTCGACGATGATCGTGTCGTAGCGGCGCAGCAGGCGGTCACGGTGGATCTCGTTGAGGAGGATCCCGTCGGTCATGAGCGCGATGCTCGTGTCGGGTGACACCTTGTCGGTGAAGCGCACCTTGTAGCCGACGGTCGAGCCGAGCGGGACCTGCAGCTCCTCCGCGACGCGCTCGGCGATCGTGCGCGCGGCGATGCGCCGCGGCTGCGTGTGCGCGATGCTCGTGCGGCCCAGTTCGAGGCAGATCTTCGGCAGCTGCGTCGTCTTCCCCGAGCCCGTCGCACCGGCGACGATCACGACCTGGTGGTCGCGGATGGCGCGCGCGATCTCGTCCCGCGCGGCGCTGACGGGCAGCTCCGGCGGGTAGGAGATGACGGGAGAGGGCGCAGACACAGCCCTCCATCGTACGGCGGCGGGTGGCGGCGATGGCGGAATGGGGTCTTGACTCACAGAGTGGTTTGCAGTACAAAGTAGTTCATGACTGAGCGAACGCGGATCCGAGCCGCCCTCGAGGCGCGACCGTACGCGGGCAGGGCCACCGGGCTCCTTGTCGGCCGCGTCGCGCTCGTGGGCGTCGCATCCGTGGCCGTGTGGGCCGTGTTCCTGCCGACCGGCGCCACGGCGTTCCCGCCCTCGCCGCTGTTCGCGGTGCTGGGGATGGTGCTCGTCAACCTCGTGTGCCTGTGGTGGGTGCGCCGTCTCGTGCATGACCGGGGCGGGCGCCTGCGCGACCTGATCGGGTACGCGCGTGCTCGGCTCGGCCGCGACATCCTGTGGGGGCTCCTGTGGCTCGTGGTGCTCTACGTGCCGTTCGCGCTCACAGTGCTCGGCGTGATGGCGCTGCAATACGGCGCCACGACGTTCGAGGCGTTCGAGACGGTGTTCTTCGATCCGGCATCCGTGCCCGACCTTCCGCAGTGGGCGATGTCGATGCTCGCCGTCGTCGCGGTGCTGACGTTCGCGCCGCTCAACGCGCCCGTCGAGGAGCTCGTCTACCGCGGGTACGGCCAGCAGGGGATCGCGACGCGCATGCCGATCGCCTTCGCGGTCGTCGTCTCAGCGTTGTTCTTCGGTGCGCAGCACGTCTTCTACGCTCCGACCGCGTCGGCCGTGCTCGTCTACGCGTGCGCGTTCTTCGTATGGGGGATCGGCTCGGGCATCATCGCGCATCGCCAGGGGCGCCTCCTGCCGATCATCGTCGCGCACTTCCTCGTCAATCTCTTCAGCACCGCTCCGGCGCTCGCGATCGCGTGGCTGCCGCAATGACCGAAACCGCAATGACCGAAACAGGAAGGGAGCCGTCGATGACACCCGACGAACCGGCCGACGAGGGCCTCGACACGGCCATGGATCCGGCGGCCGCGCTCGAACTGCTCACGAGCGAGCAGAACCGGATGCAGCGCCGCATGGCCGCGGGCCTCCCCGTGATCCTGGGGGCGTGGGGCATCGCGTGGAGCGTCGGCTTCACGATGCTGTGGCTGATCGACGGACTGGCGCCGGGGTTCCGAATGCCGCTGCCGATCGCCGTCGTCACGTTCATCGTGCTCATGGCGGGGGCGGTCGTCGTGAGCGCCGTCGCGGGCGCGCGCATGGGGCGCGGCATCCGTGCCGGCGCGGCCGCGGCCTGGACGGGATCCGTCTTCGGGCTCACCTGGCCGGTCGGGTTCGCCGCGATCTTCGTGCTCGGGAGCGCGCTGCTGTCGGCGGGCATGAGTCGCGAGGTCGCGAACATCTACTACCCGACGGCGTCGGTGATGTTCGTCGGCATCATGTACTTCCTCGCCGGTGGGATCTGGCAGAACTGGGGCTCGATCGTGATGGGCGGCTGGATCGTGCTCGTCGCGTGCATCGCGCCGTTCTTCGGGTATCCGACGCACTACCTCGTGTTCGCCGTCGCCGGCGGCGGGGTCTTCCTCGTCGCGACCGTCCTGACCGCGATCTGGGCGTACGGCAGGCGAGACTCCGGGACGGGACGGCGATGACCGACCTCGACCCCGTCATCCACGCGCAGGGGAGACTGCGGATCACCGCGGCGCTCGCCACGCTCGACCCGGACGAGAGCATCTCGTTCCCGCGGCTCCAGGAGCTGCTGGGGATGACGGCCGGGAACCTCTCGACCCACCTGCGCAAGCTCGAGGACGCCGGCTACGTCGACGTCGCCAAGAGCTTCAAAGGTCGCACACCCGTGACCTACCTCTCCCTCACCAGAGCAGGGCGCCGTGCGTTCGAGGACTACACGGAGACCCTGCGTTCATTCCTCGGAGGCGTTTCATGAGCTCCACCTCTCTCGCACGCTTCGACCGCGTGACGCGCCGTTTCGGCGATCTCGTCGCCGTCGACGACGTGACGCTCGACATCGAGCCCGGGGCGATCCTCGGGCTGCTCGGACCGAACGGCGCCGGAAAGACGACGCTCCTGTCGATGCTGCAGGGACTGCGCCGACCGTCGTCCGGCACCGTGACGCTCTTCGGCGGCGACCCGCGCGACGCGCGCTCGCGCCGGTATCTCGGCACCACCCCGCAGGAGACGGCGCTGCCCGAGACGCTGCGGGTCGGCGAGGTCATCGACTACGTCGGCGGCCACTTCGCCGATCGGATCGAGACGGATGCCCTCGCCGAGGAGTTCGGGCTGACCGACCTCCTGCGCCGCCAGAGCGGGTCGCTGTCGGGCGGGCAGAAGCGGCGGCTCGCCGTCGCCCTCGCGTTCGTCGGACGACCTCGCCTCGTGCTGCTCGACGAGCCGACGACCGGACTCGACGTCGATGCGCGGCGCGTCCTGTGGGATGCGATCCGGCACCAGCACGAGCTCGGCGCGACCGTCGTCGTCACGAGCCACTATCTCGAGGAGATCGAGGCGCTCGCGCAGCGCGTGATCGTGCTCGGCGAGGGACGCGTGCTCGCCGACGACTCGGTCGCGCGCATCGTCGCCCGGGTCGGTGTGAGCCAGGTGCGGCTCGAGACCGACGAGCCCGACGCCCTCGACTCGCTGGACGGCGTCGTGCACCGCGAGGCCGCCGACGGCGTCCAGCTCCTCACCGTGGCCGACTCGGATGCGTTCGTGCGAGCGCTCGTCGGCTCCGGCATCCGATTCCGCAATCTGGGTGTGCGCGGCGCGACCCTCGAGGAGGCGTTCCTCGCACTGACCGCGCACCGCACCGCGGACGAACTCGTCTCAACCGTTGGAAAGGAACAGCGATGAGCACCCTTGCTCAGACCGGTCCGTCGCTCGCGCGCCTGACGCTGCTGCACGCCCGGTATCAGTTCATCGAGACGATCCGCGTGCCGATGGCCGTCATCGGAACGCTCGTCTTCCCCGCGCTCGCACTCGTGTTCTTCGTGGTGCCCCAGCGGGCCGTCGCCGAGAACCCCGTGTACGCGACGCAGGCCGTCATCTCGCTGGCGGTGTTCGCCGTCATGGTGAACGCCCTGTTCGGCTTCGGCCTCGCGATCGCCGAGAGTCGCGGCAAGCCGTGGGATCCGTACCTGCGCACGCTCCCCGCGCCGGGGCTGGCCCGCGTGCTCGCGCTGATGCTGTCGACGGGCACGCTCGGACTCCTCGCGGTGATCCCGGTGATCGCCGTCGGCGGGCTGCTGACGGCGGCCGAGGCGTCGCCCGCGCGGATCGTCGCGGGGTTCATCGCGCTCGCGATCTCCGCGATCCCGTTCATGCTGATCGGCATCGCGATCGGGTACGCGATGTCGTTCAAGGTCGCGATGGCCGTCATCCAGATCGCGATGTTCGCGCTCGCGTTCATCGGCGGGCTCTTCCTGCCCCCGCTCCTGTTCCCGGAGTGGCTCGACGTCATCTCGCGGTTCACCCCGGCGCGGCAGGCGCGCGAGCTGGTCATCTGGGCGGTCGAGGGCGGCGCGCTCCAGTGGTGGGTGTGGGTCGGCATCCTGGCGTGGACCGCGGTCTCGCTCGCGCTCGCCCTCGTGCTGTTCCGGCGCGACGAGGGGCGTCGCTACCACTGAGTCGGATGATGCGAGCGGGCCGGTCCGCGAGGGGCCGGCCCGCTCGTAGGCTTGTCGCATGACCATCCCCAGCGTGACCCTCAACGACGGCAATCTCATTCCCCAGCTCGGATACGGAGTGTTCCGCGTTCCGCCGGCAGACACGGAGCGAGCCGTCAGCGAGGCCCTCGAGCTCGGCTACCGCCACATCGACACCGCCGCGATCTACGGAAACGAAGAGGGTGTCGGCGCCGCGATCGCCGCGAGCGGCATCGCGCGCGACGAGCTGTTCGTCACGACGAAGCTCTGGAACGACCGCCACGACGGCGACGAGCCGAACAAGGCCATCGCCGAGAGCCTCGAGAAGCTCGGCCTCGACTTCGTCGACCTCTACCTCGTGCACTGGCCGACCCCGGCCGCCGACAACTACGTGCACGCGTGGCAGAAGCTCATCGAGCTGCGGGACGCGGGCCTCACACGCAGCATCGGCGTCTCGAACCACCTCGTGCCGCACCTCGAACGCATCGTCGCCGAGACCGGCGTCGTCCCCGCGGTCGACCAGATCGAGCTGCACCCCGCCTACCAGCAGCGCGATGTGACGACGTGGGCGGCCGAGCACGACGTGAAGATCGAATCGTGGGGGCCGCTCGGTCAGGGCAAGTACGACCTCTTCGGCGCCGCTCCCGTCGCGGCCGCCGCGATGGACCACGGCAAGACCCCCGCGCAGGTCGTCATCCGCTGGCACCTGCAGAAGGGCTACATCGTCTTCCCGAAGTCGGTGCGCCGCGAGCGCCTCGCCGAGAACCTCGACGTGTTCGACTTCGAGCTCACGGCGCCGCAGATGGCCGCGATCGACGCGATGGACCCGGGCGACGGCTCGGGTCGCGTGAGCGCCCACCCCGACGAGGTGAACTGACCCGAGAGTAGCCTGGGACTGTGCCCCCAGGGACGGATGCTCCGGACCGAGGCGATTCGGGAATCTCCCGCCTCGCCGCCTCGACGAGCCCGTACCTGAGGGCACATGCCGGCAATCCCGTCGCCTGGTACCCGTGGGGCGACGCCGCGTTCGCCGAGGCGGCGCGCCGCGGCGTGCCCGTGCTCGTGTCGATCGGCTACTCGACCTGCCATTGGTGCCACGTGATGGCGCGCGAGTCGTTCGAGGACCCCGAGCTCGCCGCCGTCCTCAACGACGGCTTCGTGAGCATCAAGGTCGATCGCGAGGAGCATCCCGAGGTCGACGCGGCGTACATGGCCGCGGCATCCGCCTTCAGCCGGAACCTCGGGTGGCCCCTCACCGTCTTCACGACGCCGACCGGCCGCCCGTTCTTCGCGGGCACGTACTTCCCGCCCGAGCCGCGTGTCGGGCTGCCGTCGTTCCGCCAGGTGCTCGACGCCGTGCGCGAGGCGTGGCTGATGCGCCGCGGCGAGGTCGAGCAGACGGGTGCGGCGATCGTCCAGGCGCTCGCGGCCGCTCGCGAACCGGAGACACCGGACGGCGCCGCGGTCCCGACCGTGGACGAGCTCGCCCGCGCCGCCCGCGCGCTCGCCGACCAGGAGGACCCGGAGTACGGCGGCTTCGGCGGCGGCAACCCGGCGGCTCCGAAGTTCCCCGTCGCGACGGCGCTTCGGTTCCTGCAGACTCCGCTCGTGCGAGAGGCGGCGGGCGGGGCATCCGCCGTGGCCGACCGCGCGCTCGCGGCGATGGCGGCGTCGGAGCTGCGCGACCCCGTCGAAGGCGGGTTCTTCCGGTATGCGACGCGCCGCGACTGGACCGTGCCGCACTACGAGCGCATGCTCACCGACAACGCGCAGCTGCTCGACGTCGCGCTCGACGCGGGCGACGATGAGACGGCGCGCGGCGTCGCGGGCTTCCTCATCGGCGTGCTGCAGCAGCCGTCGGGGGGCTTCGGCGCAGCCCAGGACTCGGAGTCGTGGATCGACGGCGCGCGCAGCGAGGGCGGCTACTACGCGCGCGACGCCGCGGGACGGACAGAGCTCGAGCCGCCGGCCGTCGACGGCAAGGTCGTCACGGGGTGGAACGGTCTCGCGATCGCGGCGCTCGCCCGGGCGGGATCGCGGCTCGGCGAGCCCGCGTGGATCGAGGCCGCACGGTGGGCGGCCGACGCCGTGCTCACGACGAACGTCGACGCGGACGGCCGCCTCGTGCGCGCCTCGCTCGACGAGATTCCGTCGCGCGCGCCGGCGACGCTCGCAGACTACGGCCAGTTCGCGGGGGGACTCCTTGCGCTCGCGGCGGCGACCGGCGACGTCGTGTACGCCGTGCGGGCGCGCGACGTCGTCGCGGCGTGCGTCGAGGAGGATCGGATGCCGCGCCCTCCGACCGGCGGAGACCCCGTGCTCTCGGCACAGGGCGTCGAGGCACCCGCCGAGGCGAGCGACGGCGACGAGCCGTCGGGCCCGGCGTCGATCGCGCTCGCAGCGCTCGACCTGTGGCGGCTCGGTGCGGGGGAGCGGTGGCGCAGGGTCGCGGAGCGGATCGTCGCCGCGCACGCGCCGAGGGCGCTGGC
>NZ_DASRXZ010000078.1:0-7162 GCF_035687345.1 Microbacterium sp. | reverse complement strand
CACGACAGCGGCGTCGTCGCCGCCCCCGCCGCCGGCGCATCCGTCGACTCCGCGGCACGCCTCCACGCTGCGGCGGTGCTCCTCGGCGATGACCGCGCGTGCGTCGCCGAGGGGGGTGGCCTCGGGCACGATCTGCGACGCCCAGTCGTTGAGCGGAGTCACCGTGTCGTCCGCGAGCATGTACCACGCGCCGCTCGGGGCGTCGTGGACGAGCTGCGCGTCGGGCGGCGCACCCGCGGCGAACATGAGCACGAGCTCACCGAGTTCGACGTCGTTGTCGTACCCGGCGAGCTCGTACTCAGCCTCGGTCGGCTCCCATGCCAGCGCGGTGCCCTGCACGACGCCGTCGGCGTCGAGCCGCACCGCGATCCATTCGTGCGCCTCTTCGACCGCGGCACCGTCCTCGTCGGCGAGGAAATCATTGCTCCACATGTGCACGGCGTGCGGCTCGCTCAAGGTTCCGCCCCCGCACACCTGGCCGAGCATCGTGCCGTCGTCGCCGACCGCGCAGTCCATGACCTCGAGGACGCCGTCGGGCACGTCATCGCCGACCGTCGCACCTGAGACGGCGAGGGCGAGAGACACCACCACCGAAGCGACCCACGCCATCCCGCACCTCCGCTCGGATCGTATCGACGGGGACGAGGCGGATGCGGGAACGGTTGTGGAACCGTGATGTGAAGTCAGCCGACCCGCTACGCGACCAGGAGGTACACCGCACCCACGATCGTCAACAGGACCACCAGACGCTCGAACAGCTGCTGGTCGATGCGGTCCGCGATCCAGCGGCCGAACAGCGCGCCCGCGATCACGGCGGGGGCGAGCACGAGGTCGAGCAGCAGTCCCGGCACCGTGATGAGCCCCAGCCCGATCGAGAACGGGAGCTTCGCGACGTTGACGATCGCGAAGAACCATGCGGTCGTGCCGAGGAACTCCTTCACCGGGAACCGCGACGCGAGGAAGTACATCGACATGACCGGCCCGGCCGCGTTCGCGACCATCGTCGTGAAGCCGCCGAGGGTGCCGTACACGGCGGCGGCGACGCGGTGCGTCCCGCCCTCTGCGATCTGTCGTCCCATGCGCCGCCGCAACAGGGTGATCGCGATCACCAGGAGCAGCAGCACGCCGATCACGCGCCGCACCCACGTGTCGTCCGCGATCGCGAGGAACCCGAAGCCCAGCAGCAGTCCCACCACGACGGCGGGCGCGAGGCCGAGGAGCGCCTTCCAGTTCGCGTGCCGGCGGTACGCGATCATCGCGAAGACGTCCGCGAGGATCAGCAGGAGCAGGATCGTGCCCGTCGACTGGCGTGCCGGCAGCACCGCCGCGAAGACCGCGACCGCGACGGTGTTCGTCCCGGGGATCGCGGTCTTCGAGATGCCGATGGACGCGGCGGTGACCGCGAGCAGCGCCCACGCGAGCGCCGACAGGTCGGGCACGTCAGCCGTGCCCGGCGTCGAGGGCCGTTGCCGCGAGCGCGGTGGAGGCCGCGGCATCCGTCATCCACAAGGGCCGGACGACGGGACGGATGCCGCGCCGCTCGACGTCCGCCGCGAGGTGGGCGTCCTCCTCGGCGATGAGCCACGCGTCGAGCAGCCCGCCCTCCGCGCGAGCCCCGAAGTGCGCGGCGACCGCGGCCGCCGACGTCTCGACGCCGATCGCGGTGAGGCACACGTCGGCCATGCCGCGCACGACGCGGCCGCCGATGATGGGTGACACGCCCACCACGGGGGCGCTCGTCGCTCGCAGGGCGTCGCGCACGCCCGGCACCGACAGGATCGGTCCGATCGACACGACGGGATTCGACGGTGCGAGCAGCACGATGTCGGCATCCGTGATCGCGTCGACGACGCCCGGCGCCGGTTCCGCCCGCTCGATGCCGGGGTTCTCGAAGCCGACCGGCTCGAGCGTCGCGCGGTGGCGCGTCCACCACTCCTGGAAGTGGAGCGACCGGATGCCGTCGCCGTCGCGCACCGTGACGATCGTGTCGACCTCGGCGTCGGTCATCGGCAGCAGCCGCGCTCCGAGGGGCCAGCGGCGCGACATCCGCTCGATCACCTGCGTCGGGGTGAGCCCTTCGCGCAGCCAGCCCGTGCGCGCGAGGTGCGTGCCGAGGTCGAGGTCGCCGAGCGTGAACCACGGCCAGCCCGCACCCCACTCGCGCAGCTCGTGGTTGACGCGCTCGGTGTCGCCCGCCCGACCCCATCCGCGCTGCGTGTCGTTCACCCCCGCGAGTGCATACGTGACGGAGTCGACGTCGGGCTGGAGCCGCACGCCCGAGAGCCACAGGTCGTCACCCGTGTTGACGACGACGGTGAGCACGCGGGCGGTGTCGTCGATGCCGCGTTCGCGCAGCGCGCTCCTCACTCCGAGGGTGAACTTCGACCCGCCGACACCGCCGGCGAGCACGACGACGCGGGGGGAGTCATGCATCCCCACAGGCTATCGGCGGTCGAACGCGCCGCCGGCGGCGCTACTGCTCGATTGGCCGGATCATGCCGGTCGGCGGCGCGAACTCGTCGGCGGCGTGCGGCAAGGGGAACTGCGCGACCGCCTCGATGAGCGCGTCGACGGTCTGCGTCTCGGCGACGACGTCGACCGCGAGGCCGGCCTTGCGGGCGTCCTTCGCGGTGCGGGGCCCGATGGCGGCGATGATCGTCGTGCTCGGCACGTCGGGGAACTGCGCGTGCACCTGCTCGGCGACCGAACCGCTCGTCACGAGGATTGCGTTGATGCGGCCGCTGCGCACGTCCTGCGCGATGCGCTCGGTGACGGGTACGCCGACGGTGCGGTAGGCGACGACGCTGCGAACGCGGTGGCCGGCCTGCTGCAGCATCCGCGTCAGCATCGGCTTGGCGATCTCGCTGCGCAGCGTGAGGATGTCGCGCGGCTCGGGCTCGAGGGCGATCATCTGCTCGGCCATGCCCGCGGCGGAGTTGTCGCGCTCGGGGACGAGGTCGACGCGGTAGCCCATCGACTGGAGCGCGGCCGCCGTCGTCTCACCGACGGCCGCGACCTTGGTCTTCGCGGGGATCGTGGCGCGGTACGCGTAGAGGACGTCGACCGTGGTCGCGCTCGTGATCGTCACCCAGTCGAACGCGCCGGCAGCGAGGTCGGCGAGCGCCTTCTCGAGCGTCTCGATGTCGTCCGTCGGCGCGAAGTTGATGAGCGGCGCGATGACGGGGATGGCTCCCTGGCGGCGCAGGGTCGCCGCGACGCCGTCGCCCCACGGGCCCCCGCGGGGCACAAGGACGCGCCAGCCGGTGAGGGGCTTGTCGGGCGTCGGTCGGACTGCTGCGTTCATATCTCGTCATCCGGGCGCTGTCGTGGAACTTCGCCAGCCGCCCCAAACGTCGAGCAGCCGACGCGCGTGCGAATCCGCCTCGGATCTGCGGATTCGCGCATCGGCAGCATCGCACCATCGCACTGCCTGCCTTCGAGCATACCCCGCGCGGCGCGCGGTCTCGCCGGGCGCGAGCCCGGCATGAAGGGCCTCAGCGGGTGTACGCGCGCACGCCGGCCCACACGATCGCCCCCACTGCGACCGCCCCGGCGACGATGGCCGCCATCGTCAGTCCGGGGTTGCGACTCTGGAACGCACGCGCCTTCGCGATGGTGCGATCCACCGCCTTGCCGACGCGCCTCGGCACGTTCGCCTTCTCCTCGATCGCGGCGAGCGCGGCCTTCAGCTCGGCCCGCGCGCGCTCCACGGGATCGTCGATGCCGAGCTCGACCGCCGTCCGGGGGATGGCGGAGGTTCGGGTGATGTCAGAGCTCATCGCGCACCTCTCTCACGTCCTGGGCGATCGATTGAACCGGCGTCTCGCGCTTCGCGAGCCGACGGAAGCGAAGGATGCCGAGCAGCGCCAGCACGATGGCGACCACGAGCGCGAGACCGAAGACGAACAGGGCCGACGCCCACACCGGCCACCACGACGAGAGCCCTGCGATGAGGAATGCTCCGAACGCGGGGATCGACCAGAACAGCACGAAGAGCGCGGCGATCATCCACAGCGCGCCCCACCCGCCGTCCTTCGCGGTCTTCGCGACCCACTTCTTCGCGGCGTCCACCTCGGCCACGACGAGGTTGCGCACAAGCTCGGGCACCTCGCCGAGCAGCGTCAGCAGGCTGTCGTCGGCGCGGTCGCGAAAGCGTCGCGGCTCGCTCATGTCACTTCCCGTCGGTGGCGCTGCGGCGGGCCTTCTTGGCTTCGTCGACCGCGTCCTTCACGTCTTCCGCCACATCCTCCGCCGCTTCCTTCACGGCGCGGGACGTCTTCTTCGCCGCGGCGCCGACGTCGTCGGCCTGGTCCTGCCCGACCTTGAGCGCCGCGTCGAGGCGCTCCCCGGGCGAGCCCTTCGTCGATGCGGCCTTGCCGACCTTGACGGCTGTGTCCCACAGCGTGCTGGGGAGGGCCATCGCGCTCGACTTCGCGAAGTCCTTGACCTTCTCGACCTGTTGCTGGACCGGGTCGAGGTTCCACACCTTCTGAGCCTGAGCCTTGATCTGCTCGTAGCGCTCGCGGCCGGCGCGCGTGCCGAGCACGTACCCCGCTGCGAGTCCGATGACGAGTCCTACTTTGCCCCTCATGAGGTCTCCTGACGCTCGTTCGCGTGTCCGATGCCACCCAAGGTTAGTCCCGTATTCCGTTTCGGGCATCCTCCCTTGACAAGGCGGTGCAAGAGGGTTCACGGATGCGCCGCCCGCCCGTCATCCGATCGCCGCGTCCCCCCACAGGATGGTCCGCCGCACGCGATCCGCCTCCTCGCGCGCGTCGAGCACGACCTGCGCGAGCCCCGGCCCCGACAGCCATGCGCCGGCGACGCCGAGTCCCGCGACGCCCGCGACGGCGTGCCGTGCCGCGGCGTTGACCTCGGCGCGCCCGATCGCGGAGGCGGGCCGCGGGAGCTCCGCGCGCCACCGGTTCGCGCCGAGGAGGCGCACGCGCCCGGCGTCGATCCCGAGAAGGGCGGATGCCTCGGCGACCGCGAGCGCGAACGCCTCGGCGTCGTCGAGGCCCTCAGTCGCGGGGCGTGCGCCACGCGTGCCGAAGCTCACCCGCAGCACGTGCCCACCCGTCGCCTCGGCGAGCTCGGGGTGACGGCGCGACAGCGCGAGAAGTCCTGTTGCGCGGTGCGTGCCGGGGACGGGGTAGACGGTGAACGCCGCGGCGCGCGACCCGGTGCGCTCGGCGTCGCCGGGGGTGGCGGCGTCGAGCTCGGGCGACTCGAGGACGAGCGTCACGAGTTCGAGCGGCGTGGACTCGGCCGCTCCGGACCCCAGCCGCGGCACGACGGGTGCGAGCAGGCGCCGGGACTCGGCCTCGGGTGTGGCGACGATCACGGCGTCGAAGATCTCGGGCCCGCGGTCGCGCCCGGGTTCGGCACCGCCGGCCGCCTCCGACGCGACGCGCCACCGCCCGCGATCCGCCGTGATCGAGGCGGCGCGCTCCCCCGTGCGAAGGTCCGCCTCGAGGTTCGCGAGCCGCTCCTCCAGCGCCGTGACGAGACTCGCGACGCCGCCGCGGATGCTGAGCAGCGCGGGGTCGGACGGCATCCCGACGCGAAGATCGGCGACGGCGGCGCCCAGTGATGCCGTGCGCGTCAGGGCTGCGCTCAGCCCGGGAGCCGCGGCGTCGACATCGACCTCGTCGGGGTGGATGCCGTAGACCCCGAGCGACAGCGGCGCGACCATCCGGTCGAGGACGCGATCGCCCATGCGCGAGCGCACGAGCCGCCCGAGGCTGCGCTCACGGCCGATCGTGAGCGGCGGGCGCAACCGGTCGACGTACGCGCGCCACGCGCCGGACCACCCGATGATGCGACGCACCGACTCGTCCCACGGATTCTGCGGGATGCCGACGAGCGTCTCGCGCGGCAGCGGAGCAGCGCCCGAGGGCAGCCCCGCGATCCACGTGTCGCCGACGCGCGTGGACACGACCACATCGCCCAGCCCGAGCTCGTCGGCGAGCGCACGGACGGCCGTCGCCGACTCGGGGAACCCCTCGGCGGTGAGGTCGACGTCGGCGCCCGCGATCCGGGCCGACGCGATCGTGCCGCCGAGGCAATCGGATGCCTCGAACACCGTCACGCGCGAGCCCACCTTCGCGCACTCGAGTGCCGCGACGAGGCCCGCGATCCCGCCGCCGATCACGGCGACGCGCGCGTGCTGAACGTGTGACGCGAGGTCGTTGGAGGCGCCGAACACGCCCTCCATCCTCGCATCCGCCGGGGACGTCGGTGGCCCGCCGGCGGGTCAGCGGCGCTTGCGGCGGGCGCGCGCCTCGGCGCGCGTGAGGGGCGCCGATTCGGACGCCTCGTCGGCCGACGCCTCCGATGACGGCGCAGCCGACGGGACAGCGGGTGCGGCATCCGTGATCTCCTCGATCGCCGCGACGTCGGCCTCGGCGACACTTCCCGACGACACCGACGTCACGCGCCCGTCGTGCAGCTCGATCACGCGGTCGGCGCGACGCACGAGCAGGGGGTCGTGCGTCGAGACGACGGCGGCGATGCCGCGCGTGTGGACGAGCTCGCCGATGAGGTCCATGACGGTGGTCGCGGTGCGCGAGTCGAGCTGCCCGGTCGGCTCGTCGGCGATGAGCACGCGCGGGCGCGACACGATCGCACGGGCGATGCCGACGCGTTGCTGCTGTCCGCCGGAAAGCTCCGCGGGGCGCTGGGGAGCCTGGTCGGCGAGGTTCACGAGACGCAGTGCCTCGGCCACGCGCTCCTCGCGCTCGGCGGGGTCGGTGCGGGCGATGCGAAGCGGTAGCTCGACGTTCTCGGCCGCCGACAGCACGGGGATGAGGCCGAACGACTGGAACACGAACCCGAGCTTCTCGCGGCGCAGATCCGCGAGATCGTCCTCGCCGAGCGCCGTGGCCTCGACGTCGCCGATCCACACGCGGCCCGACGTGGGCCTGTCGAGACCGCCGAGCAGGTTGAGCAGCGTCGTCTTTCCCGCGCCGGACGACCCGCGCACGACGACGAGCTCGCCCTCGTTCACCTCGAGGTCGATGTCGACGCACGCGTGCACGTCGCCCGCGCTCGACGTGAACACGCGGTTGAGCTTCTCGGCGCGCAGCGCGACGGTCATGCGTGGTCCTCCTCTTGCTCTGCGCCCTCCGGTCCCTGGCCCGCCCCCGGCCCCTGAGCCGCC
>NZ_DASRXZ010000077.1:0-16124 GCF_035687345.1 Microbacterium sp. | reverse complement strand
CGGGCTCGTCGGATTCGGGCACAAGACCGCCGCCGCCCTGCGGGCGCGGTTCGCGGCGCGGTTCTTCCCCGGCGAAGACGACCCGTTCCCGCGCATCTCGGCGGCCGAGCAGCCGCTGCCCGAGACGACGGAGCTGCTGGTCCTCCACGACCGCACCGACCGCGTCGTGCCGATCTCCGACCTCGATCGCCTCTCGGCCGCGAACCCGCACGCACGCGTCGTCATCACCGAGGGCCTCGGTCACAACCGGATCCTCGCCGCCGACCGCTTCCTCGACGAGACCGTCGACTTCCTCACCATGCCCTCGTCGGTGGACTTCGGCTAGCCGGCGCTCGCGGCGCCGGCCGCTTGGCGGCTCTCTCAGAAGAGCCGCGCCGCGGCCTCCGCCCGCATGCCGCGTGACGTCGTCACAACCGTGGATCGGGCCGCGAGACCCGAGACCGGTCCGCGGCGCGGACCGTCCTCCTCGCCCTCGCCGTCGAGACCGTGCACCCTCATCAGTGGTCGCACTCGCTTCGCGAGCCACGAGCGATAGGCCTTCGAGGCATACGCGGTCGCGCCCGGGTACAGCCCCCGATAGGACGACACGAGCTCCGGATGCTCCCGCTCCAGCCACTGCATGAACCACTGCTTCGCCCCGGGCCGCAAGTGCAGCGCTCCATAGACGACGCGGTGCGCGCCCGCCTCTTTGATGCGCGTGAGGGCGTGGTCGATCGCCTCGATCGAGTCGGTGAGGTGCGGGATGATCGGCATGAGGAACACCGTCACGCGGAACCCCGCCTCGGCCGCCGCGCGCACCGTCTCGAGGCGCGCGCTCGCGGTCGGCGTGCCCGGCTCGATCGACTTCTGCAGGGCGTCGTCGAACACGGCGATCGAGGTCGAGATGGTCACGCGCACGGAGGACGCCGCATCCGTCAGCAGCGGAAGATCGCGCCGGATCATCGTCCCCTTCGTCAGGATCGAGAACGGCGTGCCCGACTCGGCGAGCGCCGAGATGATGCCCGGCATGAGTCTGTAACGCCCTTCGGCGCGCTGGTACGGATCGGTGTTCGTGCCGAGCGCGACCGGTTCGTGCTCCCACGACCCGCGCGCGAGCTCTTTGCGCAGCACGTCGACGACGTTCACCTTGACGACGATCTGCGAGTCGAAGTCACGGCCGGCGTCGAGCTCGAGGTACTCGTGCGTGCCGCGGGCGAAGCAGTATCTGCACGCATGAGAACATCCGCGGTAGGGGTTGATCGTCCAGTCGAAGGGCACGGCCGATGAGCTGGGCACGTGGTTGAGCGCCGACTTGCAGAGCACCTCGTGGAACGTCATGCCGGAGAACTCGGGCGTCGTCACCGACTGCACGAAGCCGCCGAGGCGTTCCATGCCGGGGAGGGCCGAGGCATCCGCCGTCGCCAATTGCTGCCCTTGCCACCGCATGCCGACTATTCGAACAGAGATTCGAGAGAGAGTCAACCAGAACCGCTGCGATGACCGAACGCGCTTCGAAGTCGCCGACTCGCGGCGGCGAGGGCCAGGATGGAACTCGGTCCCATGGTGTGCAAGACTCGATACCAGGCGCGCGCACACGCGAAGCCGTAGGACCTTGGGCGTCCCACGAGGCCGCCCACTCGAAGACGAGAGGAGACGCGCATGGAGCGCGACATCTACGACGAGGACCACGAGGCGTTCCGCGACGTCGTCAAGGAGTTCATCAAGCGCTACGTGACCCACGAGGCGCGCGAGAAGTGGGACGCCGAGGGCGAGGTCGACCGCGCGACCATGCTCGCGGCGGGCGAGGCCGGCATCATCGGCCTCTCGGTCCCCGAGGAGTTCGGCGGCGCGGGCATGCTGCAGGACTACCGCTTCCGCGCGATCGTCAGCGAAGAGGTCATCGCGGCCGGCGCCGGCTCGCTCGCGGGCGCGCTCGGCATCCAGGACGACCTCGCTGTTCCGTACCTCGTGCACATGGGCACGCAGGAGCAGAAGCAGAAGTGGCTGCCCGGCATGGCGACCGGCGAGGTTCTCGGCGCGCTCGCGATGACCGAGCCCGGCGCGGGCAGCGACCTGCGCGGCATCAAGACGACGGCCAAGCGCGTCGAGGGCGGTTACCGCGTCAACGGCGCCAAGACGTTCATCTCGAGCGGCAAGACCGCCGACATCGTCGTGACGTTCGTCAAGACGGGCGAGGGCAACGGCCCCGACGCCTTCAGCCTCCTCATCATCGAGAACGGCATGGAAGGCTTCGACCACGGCAAGAAGCTCCACAAGATGGGCTTCCACGGCCACGACACCGCCGAGCTCTCGTTCACCGACGTGTTCGTGCCGGAGGAGAACCTCATCGGCGGTCGCGAAGGCCTCGGCTTCGTGCAGCTCATGATGAACCTGCCGCTCGAGCGCCTGTCGATCGGGGTCGCCGGCGCTGCGGCCGCGCAGGCCGCGCTCGACTGGACGGTCGCCTACACGAAGGACCGCGAGGCATTCGGCCAGCGGATCATCGACTTCCAGAACACGCGCTTCAAGCTCGCGGATGTCGCGACCACCGTCGACGCGCTGTGGGCGTACGTCGACCGTGCGCTCCTCGCCTACAAGGACGGCAAGCTGTCGGCCGAAGAGGCCGCGAAGGTCAAGTTCTGGGCGACCGAGCGCGAGTGGGAGGTGCTCGACACGTGCGTGCAGCTCCACGGCGGCTACGGCTACATCATGGAGTACCCGATCGCGCGCGCGTTCCTCGACGCCCGCGTGCACCGCATCTACGGCGGCACGAACGAGATCATGCGCGACATCGTCAGCCGCCCGATCGCCGGCAAGCGCTGAGGTCGTCGCCGAGACCGGAGACGGATGCTGCGGCCGCCCCTCGGGGGAGGGGGTGCGGGTCGCGGCATCCGTCTCTATCTCTTGACGGACGCGCGCCGCTCGCGCGGCGGCACGCGTGATCAGCCGTCGAGCATCGCGCGCAGCGCCTCGACGCCTTCGAGCTCGACCGGTGCCCCGAGAAGTTCGATGTTGCGCTCCCGCACCTCGAGCCAGCGCTCACGCGTCATGAGGTAGTTGCGGTGGGCGACCGCCTCGCCCTCGCGGGCGACGGTCACCACACCGTTGTCGGCGTAGCCGACCTTGCGCGAGACGGCACTCGACGCCGGGTTGTCGACGAACGCGCCCGACGTCGCCTCACGCGCGCCGAGCCCGTCGAACAGCAGCGCGAGCATGAGCACCCGCATGCGCGTGCCCACGCCGCGGCCCTGGTGCGCGCGACCGATCCACGACCCGGTCTGCACCTTCCGCAGCACGCGCCAATCGCTGCCGCTCGCACCCTGGATGCCCACCGGGTCACCGTTCTCGAGCACGGCGAGCTCGAGGTGAAGCTCGTCCGGACCGACGCGCGGGCGGATGCTCCAGTGGTACGAGACGACCGCCCGGGCGACCTCCTCGGGGGTGCCGCGCGTCCACGGGACCGCGAACGGCATCTGGTCCTCGTCGTGGATGCCGCCCGCGGCGATGTCGGCGAGCGCGACGAGCAGGTCGTCGTCGGCCCAGCGCAGCTCGAGGTCGCCGGCTCGCGCGCGGACGCCCGCTGCCGGCCAGATGCGGACGAGATCGGTGGAGGTCACGCGCGCAAGTATGACGCGGATCGCGTGGTCCGCGGCATCCGGCTCGGTGCGGTGAGCTCGCGCCGAATCCCGCCGAGATTGCGCGGATGACGGCATCCGGATCATGTCGGCCGCAGTTCGCGCAATCTCGACCGTGGGTGGGGTGGGGTGGGGTGGGGCGGGGGCTCGTCCGGCGGGTCAGGCCGTGGCGGGCGCGTCGGTGCGGCGGGACCGCGCGCTGCGCGACTCCGCCTCGAGGCGCCAGTACCCGCAGAAGCTCACGGCGTCCTTGTCGAGCCCGCGCACGTTGACGAGGTGGCGACGCCCGCCCGTCGCGAGCGCCTGCTCGCCCACGACGTACGCATGCACGTCTGTGCCCGTCGGGAGGTCGGTCAGCGCCTCGAGCATCGCGAGCACCTCGGTGCCCGGCTTCGATGCCGGGTCGCGCACGATCCAGCGCACCTCGACCCCGTCGGGCCGGTCGAACTCGAGGACGTCGTCGGCCGTCGGCACCTCGACGAGCGCGAGGCCCATGGCGGTCGAGGGGAGGCTCGCGCAGATGCCGGCGATCGCCGGGAGTCCGGTCTCGTCGGCCACGAGCAGCACGTCGTCGGTGCCGCGCTCCGGGTTGAACGTGAGCCCCTCGTCGATGATCACGACGCTGTCACCTTCGCGACAGGACTCAGCCCATCCGGATGCGGGACCGGCCGTGCCGTCGGCGGCCGAGCCGTGCAGCACGAAGTCGACGTCGATCTCGGCCCCGCGCTCGGCGCTCGACGGTCGGTACGCACGCACGGTGTAGTTGCGCATGACCGGCCGCACGCCTCCGGGGATGCGAAGGTACTTGAGATAGCCGAACAGCTTGTTCGCCTTCGCCGGGATGCGCTCGAGACCCTGCTCGCCGCTCACCGGGAGGAAGATGCGGAACCACTGGTCATAGCCCATCGGGCGGAACGCCTCGATCTCACCGCCGCCGAGCGTCACGCGCATCCAGTGCGGTGAGAGCTGCTCGCGGCGAAGGACGGTGAGGTGGATGAGATCCTGCGACTCGGGCTTCACGAGCCGGCCGGCGCGGGCCATGTGCACTCCATTCGGGTCGGGTCAAGGGTTCGAGATTGCGCGGATGACGGCATCCGGATCATGTCGGCCGCAGTTCGCGCAATCTCGACCAGGGGTGGGAAGGGGTGGGGTGGGGTGCGGTGGGTGGGGCGGGGCGGTGCTGCAGGGCGTCACGAGAGACCCCAGGGGAAGAAGAGCCAGAAGACGAGAGCCGACACGACCCAGAAGCCGACGAGGAAGACGGTGTCGCGCGTGCGGAACGGCACGAGGTGGCGCTCCGTGCGGTCGGCGTGGGCGCCGAAGGCGCGTGCGTCCATCGCGAGGGCGACGCGCTCGGCGTGGCGGATCGCTCCCGCGAGCAGCGGCACGATGTACCCCGCCCATCGGGCGATCGCCGTGAAAGGACCGCGCCCGCCATGGGCGCCGCGCACCCGGTGCGCCTGCCGGATGATGTCGAGCTCGTGCCGGAACCGCGGCACGAAGCGGAACGCCGCGAGCGCGGTGTAGCCGATGCGATACGGCACGCGCAGCTGCTGCACCGTCGCGCGCACGAGGTCGGGTCCGGTCGTGCTCAGGCCCGCGATGAACGCGAGCACCACGATCGCCGCGATCCGCAGCCCGGTCGCGAGGCCGGTCTCGAGCGCGCCGCTGTACAGCGTCCACCCGCCGAGCTGAACGACCGGCGCGGTGTCGTCGACGAGACCGGCGTCGGTCCACAGCGCGAACCCCAGGGCGATCACCGCCCCGAACGCGGGCACCCCGATGAGCAGCGCGACCAGCCCCCGCGTGAACCGCACGCCGATCAGCAGCACGACGGCCGTCAGTGTGATGAACACGAGCGGCGTCCGCACGTCGCGCACGAAGACGAGCATCACCATGGCGGGCAGCGGCGCGAAGATCTTCGCCAGGGGGTTGAGGTCGTACAGGAAGTGGACGGGCGAGTGGGTCACGGGCCCGGCGTACGGATCGACCACGGGGCCGGTCGTCGGGGCGGATGCGGCGGCCGCGGCATCCGCCGGCTCGAGACGTGCTTGCTCGCTCATACCGTGCCGTCCGGGAGGTCCGCGAGGCGCGCGATGCCCGCGAGCTCGAGGTGCGAGGTGAGTCCGTCGAAGGCACTCCCGAGCGGGGGGAGCCGCAGGCCCGCGCCGCGGATGAGCTCGGCGTCGGCGAACAGGCTCGCGGTGTCGCCCGCGGCCGCGACGCGTCCGTCGCGCAGGATCACCGTGCGGTCGGCGTACTCGGTCACGAGCTGCATGTCGTGCGTGACGACCACGATCGTGGTGCCCTCGGCGTTGAGGTCGCGCAGGAGCGAGAGGAGCTCCTCGGCTCGGGCGCGGTCCTGCCCGAACGTCGGCTCGTCGAGCACGAGCAGGGGGGCGCCGCCGTCGAGCGCGGCCCCGGCGAGGGCGGTGCCGACGGAGAGGCGCCGCTTCTGCCCACCGGAGAGACGGAACGGATGCGTCGCCGCCTTGTCGCGCAGGCCGAAGCGGTCGAGCAGAGCCTCGGTGCGCGCGCGCACCTCGTCTTCGGGAACGTGGCGCAGGCGGAGCCCGTGCGCGAGCTCGTCGAACACCGTGTGGGCGATGAACTGGTGCTCCGGGTTCTGGAACACGAAGCCGACACGGGCCGAGAGCGTGCGGCTGTCGGCCCGGCCGACGTCGAGGTCGCCGATGCGGACGGTTCCGCGCGGCGGTCGCACGACTCCCGCGATCGCCTGCACGAGGGTCGTCTTGCCGACGCCGTTCGCGCCGATCACCGCGACGAAGTCGCCCTCGCGGATGTCGAGGTCGACGTCGTGGAGCACGGTCGAGCGGCCGCGGCGGAGTGTCAGGCCGCGGACCTCGACGAGGGGGCGCCGGGTGGGCGCTTCGTCTCGCGTCGCTCGCTCAGCGACCGGGCGCGAGAGGTGCGCTCGGTGAGTGATCGGGAGGGGCGCATCGTCTCGCTGCGCTCGCTCAGCGACCGGAGCCGCGGGGTCCGAATCGAGCGCGTTCCGCAGCTCTTCGGGAGTCAGGGGCAGGGGGTCGAGGCGCAGGCCCGAGCGCCGCAGCCGGAGTGCCGCGAGCGCCGACGTGGGCAGCCACACGCCCATCGCGTGGAGATCGTCGGCCCGGCGGCGCAGCACGTCGTCGACGGAGCCGTCGGCCACGAGGCGACCGTCGTGGTCGAGCACGAGCACGCGGTCGACGAACCCCACGGCCGCGTCGAGGTTGTGCTCGATGAGCACGATCGCCCGATCGCCGGCGGCCGCGAGCTCGCCGAGCGCGGCGTAGAACTCCTCGATGCCGTTCGGGTCGAGGTTCGCCGTAGGTTCGTCGAGCACCAGCAGCGGCGAGCCCATCGCGAGGGCGCACGCGATCGCGAGGCGCTGCCTTCCGCCGCCCGAGAGGCGGTCGGGGTTGGTGAGGCGGCGGTTCCACAGCCCCACGCGGCGCAGCGCGGATTCCGCACGGGCGAGCACCTCGTCGACGGGCAGCAGCAGGTTCTCGGGACCGAACGCGACCTCGTCGAGCAGCGTGCCGGTGACCAACTGGGCGTCGGGGTCCTGGAACACCATCGCGACGTGCGTGCTCAGACGTGAGACCGGGTTCTCGACGGTGTCGAGTCCGCCCACCTCGACGGTCCCGGTGACCTCGGCCGGAACATCGTGCGGAATGAGCCCGTTCAGCGCGAGCGCGAGCGTCGACTTGCCGGAACCGCTCGGTCCCAGCACGAGCACGACCTCGCCCGCCGAGACCTCGAACGAGACGTGCGCAGGGGTCGGCGCGGCCGATCCCTCGTACGCGACCGAGAGATCGCGCACGCGGAGGAGCGGCTGGCCCTTGCCGGGTCCGCCTGCGCGCGCGGCGGACGCGTCGCGCTGAAGTGCGGTCACGGGTTCCCCTCAGGACGAGCGAGCAGAACCAACTTAGCCCAGCCTTACCTATCCCGCGAGCGATGGCGGCGGCATCCGTCTCACCTGGTGGGCGGGCGGCGACGGATGCCGGATCAGCGGCGCACGCGAGGCGTGATGCCCGCCCGGCGGAGCCCCACGCCGATCGCGAGAGCGATCGCCGTCCACACGACGGGGCCGAGCACGGCGAGCACGAGATACGTGATCTGCGCCCACAGCGGCAGCGTCGTGAGGTGCGCCGCGAAGGCCACGACGACCGCGACGATCACGCCGATGATGACGGCGGAGATGAAGTAGCGCCACGTGTTCCACACGCGGTAGCGGGTCGCCGCGGCGACGAGCTCCTGGATGCCGCCGAACAGCACGGCCGTGCCGAGGAACCGGAACGCCCACTGCGGCGCGATCGCGCTCGCCGCGAGCGCCGCGAGCACGTGCGTGATGAGGGCGACCCACGGCTGCCGGATGAGCGCCTGCGAGATGATCCCCGGGATGACGTGCGCCCCGAGCACGAACCCGTAGACGATCGGCGCCGTTGCGAGGACGATGGGAGTGATCCAGCCGGCGATCCCGCCGACGACACCTGTCGCCACGCCGATCGCCGCACACGTGAGCAGAATGCTCGTTGTCAGGGGGGATCGGTTGGCCACCTGCCGATCCTAGCGAGCGCGTCTCATAGGTTTCTCACGATTGGGGGTTCACTGGGATTCCGCTGTGAATTAGGTTGGGGCTGGCTGGAGCGTCGAAGAGGACGCCCTCAGCCTTACTGTTCGAACGACGAATCGGGAGCACCATGGGCCGGACCCCCTTGAGAGCAGTGACGGCGATAACCCTCGCCGCACTGTTCGCCGGTACTGCGACGACAGCCGCCTACGCAAGCCCGGAGGAGGTGCCCCCACTCGTGCCGGCGGAATCGCCGACGGGTGTCTACATCGTGGTCCTCGCTGAGGACCCCGTCGCCTCGTACGACGGCGGCGAAGCGGGTCTCGCTCCCACCAAGCCCGACGAGGGCGAGGAGCTCGACACACGCTCGAACGCTGCGAAGAAGTACTCGGCATACCTCGAGAAGCGCCAGAAGGAGGTCGCGTCCGAGGTCGGCGCCGATCCCAAGGCGACCTACCAGGTGGCGCTGAACGGCTTCAGCGCGAAGCTGTCGCCCGAGCAGGTCGGCGAGCTCACGGCGAGCAAGGACGTCGTGGGCGTCTACCCCGAGCAGATCTTCCACCCCGACGCGGTGTCGTCGACGCAGTTCCTGGGCCTCGAGGGCCCCGGCGGCGTGTGGGAGGCGGTCGGCGGAACGGATGCCGCGGGCGAGGGCGTCGTCGTCGGTGTCGTCGACACCGGCATCGCTCCCGAGAACCCCTCGTTCGCGGGTGAGCCGCTGGGCACGACCCCCTCGGCCGACCCGTACCTCGACGGAAACGACGTCGTCTTCGAGAAGGCGGACGGCGGTACCTTCCGCAGCGCCCGGGTGACCGGTCAGCAGTGGTCGAACGACGACTACTCGACGAAGCTCGTCGGCGGCAAGTACTTCTCGACGGGTGCCGCGGCCGCGGGCTTCGACTTCACGTACGACTACCTGTCGCCGCGTGACGGCGACGGTCACGGCTCGCACACGGCGAGCACGGCGGCCGGCAACAACGGCGTCCCGGCCTCGATCGCGGGCGTCGACTTCGGTGCCATCTCTGGCGTCGCACCTGCCGCCAAGGTCGCGATGTACAAGGCGTGCTTCGTCGGCCCCGACCCGCTCGTCACCGACGACGACATCTGCGCCGGCAGCGACCTGCTGAACGCGATCGACGCCGCGGTCGACGACGGCGTCGACGTCATCAACTTCTCGATCGGCGGCGGCACCGCGGTCTCGTCGTGGGAGCCCATCGACCAGATGTTCTTCAACGCGGGCCTCGCGGGCGTCTTCGTGGCCGTGAGCGCGGGCAACTCCGGCCCGGCACCGACCACGGCCGACCACGCGTCGCCGTGGTACACGACCGTGGCGGCGTCCACCATCCCGACGTACGAGGGCACGGTGGAGCTCGCCGACGGCCAGCAGTTCGCGGGCGTCTCGGTGACGGTGCCGTTCGACGGGACGGTGACCGGCCCGGCCATCTACTCCGGTGATGCGGCCGCGGCGGGCGTTCCCGTCGAGAACGCGCGACTGTGCTTCCTCGACTCGCTCGACCCGGCGAAGGTCGCCGGCAAGATCGTGGTCTGCGACCGCGGCACGAACGCGCGTGTCGAGAAGTCGCAGGAGGTCGCGGACAAGGGCGGCATCGGCATGGTGCTCGTGAACGTCACGCCGGGCTCGCTCGACAACGACTTCCACTCGGTGCCGACGGTGCACATCGACGCGCAGTACCGCGACGCGGTCCTGTCGTACGTGACCGGCACAGCCGACCCGGTCGTCACGCTGCACCCGAGCAACCTGACCGACGTCGTCACGCCGACCCCGCAGATCGCGGGCTTCTCGAGCCGCGGCCCGATGATCGCCGAGGACGGCGACATCATCAAGCCCGACATCGCGGCACCGGGTGTCGCGATCCTCGCGGCGGCCCACAACGCCGAGGGCGCCGATCCGACGTTCGAGTTCAAGTCGGGCACGTCGATGGCCTCGCCGCACATCGCGGGTCTCGCGGCGCTCTACCTCGGGGTGCATCCGAACGCGACGCCGGGCGAGATCAAGTCGGCGATGATGACCACCGCCTACGACACGGTCGACGCGAGCGGCGCCGACGTCACCGACCCGTTCGCGCAGGGCGCGGGCCACGTCGACCCGACGCGATTCTTCGACCCGGGTCTGCTGTACCTCAACGGGCCGGCCGACTGGGCCGCGTATGTGGAGGGCATCGGCGGATATGACTGGGCCGGCATCGAGCCGATCGACCCGAGCGACCTGAACATCGCCTCGATCGGCATCGGCACGCTCGCCGGGCCGCAGACGGTGACGCGCACGCTCACGGCGACGCGCGCCGGCAGCTACACGGCGGAAGTGGACTTCCCGGGCTTCGACGTCACCGTCGAGCCGTCGACGCTCACCTTCGGCGCGGCCGACGAGTCGCAGGACGTCTCCATCACGATCGCCCGCAGCGACGCCCCCGTCGATGAGTGGTCGACCGGCTTCCTCACGTGGGTGGGTGCCGACGGCACGACCGTCCGCTCCCCGATGGCCGCGAAGCCGGCGTCGGTGGACGCGCCGGATGCGGCGACCGGCACCGGCATCACCGGCAGCACCGACATCACGGTCGAGTCGTGGCTCGACGGCGAGGTCGAGCTCGGCGTCGCGGGCCTCGCGCCGGTGCGTCTGCTGACCGACCCCGCCAACGAGGTGCCCGGCCACTCGGGTGACGAGAACTCGACCGGCCAGATCCTCTGGATCGAGACGATCGAGCCCGGCACGAGCCTCGCGCAGTGGACGCTCGACTCGTCGGACGACGAGGGCAGCGACCTCGACCTGTACGTCTACCGCGTCGTCGGCCCGGACGACCTCCGCTACTACGAGCGGTTCCTTTCGGCGACGGCATCGGCTGACGAGCAGGTCACGCTCGACAACCCGACGGCGGGCACGTACGCGATCGTCGCGGACATGTACGCGACGCCGAACCCGATGACGTGGGACCTCACCTCCGCCATCGTCGGCCCGAACGGCGAGGGCTCGTTTACCGCGACGCCCAACCCGCTCCCGCTGTCGTTCGGCCAGGAGGCGACCTACACGGTCTCGTGGACGGGTCTCGAGGCCGACACGACGTACCTGGGTGTCGTCCGCTACGGCGCGTCGCCGGTGCGCACGCTCGTGACGGTCGAGTCGGGTGCGGCGGCTCCGGTCGCCAAGTCCGCGCCGACGATCGCGGGCGCCGCGAAGGTCGGCAGCACGCTGAAGGCGAAGCCGGGAACGTGGAAGCCGAAGAACGTCACGTTCGAGTACCAGTGGCTGCGCAACGGCGAGCCGATCAGCGGCGCGACGGGCACGCAGTACAAGGTCACCTCGGCTGACGTCGGCACTGCCCTGTCGGTGCGCGTGACCGCCACCGAGGCGGGCAACCCGAACGTCGGAACGGCTGTCAGCAAGGAGGTGTTCGTCAAGAACAAGTCCCGCACGACGGTCTCGATGAACCGCTACCTCGGCACGTCGTCGCAGAACTACGCCGTGACGGTCGGCGTCACGGCGGGCGGCGGCTCGGCCGAGGGCACGGTGAACGTGTGGGTCGACACCAAGAAGTACACCGGCACCCTCGCGGGCGGCTCGGTCACCTTCAACCTGCCGAAGCAGAAGAAGGGCGTCCACGTCGTCATCGCCGAGTACGTCGGCACTGACACGGTCGAGGCCTCGGCCAGCGTCTCGGGCTTCATCGTCCTGAAGTAGCCCTCAGCACGGCGAAAAGCGCCGCCCACTCCACGCGAGGGGGCGGCGCTTTCGTGTGGGGTTGGTGCGGGTCTGTGCGGGTCAGACGCGTCGGCGTCGGCGCGTGAGCCGGACGGCGGGGAGGGGAGGCGCGGGGATCCGCTCGTCGCCATGACCGACGACCTGCCCGAACCGCGCCGAGCCCGCCTCCCACGCCTCGCGCGCCTCGACGATCTCCTCATGCGTACGGCCGACGAAGTTCCACCACATGATCACGTCGTCCTCGAAGGGCTCGCCGCCGAGGAGGAACACCGTGGCACCCGTCGCACTGGTCACCTCGATCGCGTCGCGCCCGGTGCCGAGGTAGAGCAGGTGCGCGTCGTCGAGCGAGACGACACCCGAGGCGTCGGCCGCGGCATCCGTCACGCCTTCGACGCCCACCAGGGCGTACTCCCAATCCGGTCGCAGGGGGATGCGCACACGCGACCCCGCGGGCACGCGCACCTCCGCTCCGACGATGGGCGTGTAGACGGTCGCCGGTGAGCGAACGCCGGCGAGCTCGCCGAGCACGACGATCGCCGAACCCGAGGCACCCTCGACCGCGTCGAGCACGATCGAGGGAAGGTTCTCGTGCCGCTCGAAGTCCGGTGCACCGTGGCGACGCGACTCCGGAAGCGCGACCCAGAGCTGCAGGGCATCCAGCGGGATCGGGTCCGCGCCGACGGAATACTCGGAGTGGGCGATTCCCGCACCGCTCGTCATGAGGTTGAGGGCGCCGCGGCGCACGACGACGTCGCTGCCGACGGAGTCGCGGTGGCGCACGTCCCCGACGAACGGCCAGGTCACCGTCTGCAGGCCGATGTGCGGATGCGGCTCGACGCGCATGCGCACAGGCTGGGGTCCGAACCGGTCGAGGAAGCACCACGCGCCGACGAGCGGAAGGTCCCGCTGCGGCAGTGAGCGCCGCACGTGCATCGCGCGGACGCCCCCGAGCGGGACCTCGCGCGATTCGAGAAGCAGCGCACGGGGGCCGCCGGTCGAGGCATCCGGTTCAGCGTGTGAGAGCGGAGCCTCTGCTTCGGCGACGGACGCGTCAGCGTCCAGCCTGGTCATCGCGGCCTCCGGCGACCGACCAGTCGACGTCGAGCCCCTCGACGTCGTTCTCGCGGAGGTACCGGCGCACGAACGGGCACAGCGGGATGATCCGCTCGCCGCGGCGCGCGACGTCGGCGAGCGCCTCCGACACGAGCGTCTTGCCGAGCCCGCGCCCCGAGAAGGCGGGGTCGATCTCGGTGTGGGGGAAGATCAGCTCGCCGTTCGGCGTCGGCTCGAAGCGCGTGAAGCCGGCGAGCACGTCACCGACGTGGATCTCGTAGCGGCCGGCTTCGTCGTTCCTTGTGACGGTGAGCTCATCGGTCGAGGTAGGCATCTGGGGAATCCCTTCGTCGTCGACTTCAACGTACGGGTGCCGGGTCGTGTTCCGCCAGGCCGTTCGCACCGTGGGTCGCCGTCCGTCTTCTCCTGCGCTCACGACGCCGTCGGGGGCTGGCAGACTCGAGGGATGGTCTCGACTCACCCCGGCGAGGATTCGGCCGCCGGGCTGCTCGACCTGGTGCCGCCCGGCGCCGATGAGGACGCCGCGTACGCGGGCTTCGTCGAATGGGCGTCGTCGCGCGGGTTCACGCTGTACCCCGCGCAGGACGAGGCGGTCATCGAGATCGTCTCCGGGTCGAACGTCGTGCTCTCGACGCCCACCGGAACAGGCAAGTCGCTCGTAGCGATCGCCGCGCACGCGATGTGCCTCGCGCGCGGCGGCCGCACGTACTACACGGCTCCGATCAAGGCGCTCGTGAGCGAGAAGTTCTTCGCACTCGTCGACATCTTCGGTGCGGCCGACGTGGGCATGGTGACGGGCGATTCGTCGGTGAATCCGGATGCCGCGATCGTGTGCTGCACAGCCGAGATCCTCGCGAACCTCGCACTGCGACAGGGTCCGGATGCCGCGGTCGATCAGGTCGTGATGGACGAGTTCCACTATTACGGCGACCCCGAGCGCGGGTGGGCGTGGCAGGTTCCGCTGCTGCTCCTGCCGCGCGCGCAGTTCGTGCTCATGTCGGCGACGCTCGGCGACGTCACCGCTATCGCGGACGACCTCTCACGGCGCACGGGCCGCCCGACCGCGCGCATCACAGGTGTCGATCGCCCGGTCCCGCTGCACTTCTCGTACGAGCGGCGCCCCGTGCACGAGGTCCTCGAGAAGCTGCTCGACGACGGTGAGGCGCCGGTCTACATCGTGCACTTCTCGCAGGCGGCGGCTGTCGAGCGAGCGCAGGCGCTCGCGTCGGTGCGGGTCGCCACACGTGAGCAGCGCGACGCGATCGCCGAGGCGATCGGCGGCTTCCGTTTCACGACGGGGTTCGGCAAGACGCTGTCGCGGCTCGTGCGCGCGGGCATCGGCGTGCACCACGCAGGCATGCTTCCGCGCTATCGGCGACTCGTCGAGACGCTCGCACAACGCGGACTCCTGCGCGTCATCTGCGGTACCGACACTCTCGGCGTCGGAATCAACGTCCCGATCCGCACGGTCGTGATCACGGCGCTGTCGAAGTACGACGGAACGCGGATGCGCCAGCTCAGCGCGCGCGAGTTCCACCAGGTCGCCGGGCGTGCGGGCCGCGCCGGCTACGACCCGTACGGCAACGTCGTCGTGATGGCGCCCGAGTGGGAGATCGAGAACGCGGTGGCGCTCGCGAAGGCGGACGCCCTTCGACAGGCTCAGGGACCGGCCAAGAAGGCCAAGAAGATCGTGCGCAAGAAGGCTCCGACGGGCGTCGTGAACTGGGGCGAGGGCTCGTTCGAGAGGCTCGTCGAGGCTCAGCCCGAGCCGCTCGTACCCCAGCTGCAGTTGACCGCGGCGATGCTCATCAACGTGATCGCCCGCGGCGGCGACGTGTTCGCGAACGTGCGCTCGCTCGTCTTCGACAACCACCAGACCCGGGCGCAGCAGTACGCCCTCGCACGGCGCGCTCTCGCGATCTTCCGCACGCTGAAGGCCGCCGGCGTCGTGGAGACCGACGGCGACGGCATCCGTCTCACGGTCGACCTGCAGCCGAACTTCGCGCTCAACCAGCCGCTCTCGCCGTTCGCGCTCGCCGCGATCGAACTGCTCGATCCGACGGATGCCCCGGGCGCGGCCGGCACCGGACACTACGCGCTCGACGTCGTGAGCGTCATCGAGGCGACGCTCGACGACCCGCGCGCGGTGCTCGCGCAGCAGGAGTTCAAGGCCCGCGGCGAGGCGGTCGCCGCGATGAAGCGGGATGGGCTCGAGTACGACGAGCGCATGGCGCTGCTCGAAGAGGTGACGTACCCGAAGCCGCTCGCCGAGCTGCTGCAGCAGGCGTTCGAGGTGTTCGCGTCGAGCCAGCCGTGGGTGCGCGACTTCGAGCTGTCGCCGAAGTCGGTCGTGCGCGACATGTTCGAGCGCGCGCTGTCGTTCGGCGAGTTCATCTCGTTCTACCAACTGGGTCGCAGCGAGGGACTCGTGCTTCGCTACCTGAGCGACGCGTACCGTGCGATCCGCCAGACGGTGCCCGTCGACGCGCAGACGCCCGAGCTCGTCGACGTGATCGAGTGGCTCGGCGAGCTCGTGCGGCAGGTCGACTCGAGCCTCGTCGACGAGTGGTCGGCGCTCATCGCGCCGCCCGACGACCCGGATGCCCCGATCGTCCCGCCCGCGCCGCCATCGATCCTCACCAACCGCCGTGCGTTCGTCGTGCTCGTGCGCAACGAGCTCTTCCGCAGGGTGCAGCTCGCCGCGCTCCAGCGCGACGACGAGCTCGTCGAGCTCGACCCCGACGTCGACTGGCCGGCGGCGCTCGACGTCTACTACGACGAGCACGACGAGATCCTCACGGGCGGACCGGCGCGCTCGCCGCGGCTCGTCACGATCGACGACACGGATGCCGCGGCATCCGGTGTGTGGCGGGTCGAGCAGACCATCGACGACCCCGAGGGCAACCACGACTGGCGCATCCGAGGAGTCGTCGACCTCGCGGCCTCAGAGGAGGAGGGCACCGCGGTCGTGCGGATCACCGAGGTGCTGCGGCTCGGCTGACGTCAGCCCCGGGGCTTCCTGCCCGGGGGTCGAGATTGCGCGAACAACGGACGGATGCCGCCGCGGGTGGTGGTTCGCGCAATCTCGGCGGGATGGGGGTGGGGCGGGCGTCGGCTCCTCCCCAGCGGGCGGAACGGGCGGGTT
>NZ_DASRXZ010000076.1:0-26117 GCF_035687345.1 Microbacterium sp. | reverse complement strand
AATGCCGTCGTCGGCCGCGACCACGAGGATCGCGATGTCGGTCACCTGGGCACCACGGGCACGCATGGCGGTGAACGCCTCGTGACCCGGGGTGTCGATGAAGGTGATCGCGCGCTCGATGCCGTCGTGCTCGGTCCAGACCTGGTACGCACCGATGTGCTGCGTGATGCCGCCGGCCTCGCCCGCTACCACGTTCGTCTGACGGATCGCGTCCAGGAGGCGCGTCTTACCGTGGTCGACGTGGCCCATGACGGTGACCACGGGCGGACGGATCTCGAGATCCGCCTCGTCCTCGTTCTCGAGTTCCTCATCGAGGTCGAGGCCGAAGCCCTCGAGGAGCTCTTTGTCCTCGTCCTCGGGCGAGACCATCTGGATCTTGTAACCCAGCTCCTCGCCGAGGATCTCGAACGTGGCCTCGTCGAGCGACTCGGTCGCAGTCGCCATCTCACCCAGGTTGAACAGGATGGTGACGAGCGTGCTGGGCTGGACGGTGTAGCCCTTCAGCGACTCGAGCTTGTCGGCGAAGTCCGAGATGGACGCGCCGCGGCGCAGCCGGATGACCTCGCCGTTGCCCTTCTGGACGTTGACGCCGCCGACGACCGGCGCCGACCGCATCTCGAACTCTTGACGCTTCGCCCTGCGCGACTTGCGCTGCTTGGACTTGCCGCCGCCCTTGCCGAAGGCACCTGCCGTGCCGCCGCCGGGTCCGCGACCACGACCGCCGCCGCCGGGACGACCGGCGAAACCGCCGCCGGGTCCGCCCGGACGTTGGAAGCCGCCGCCACCACCGGGACGACCCGCGCCGCCCGGACGCTGCTGGAACGGTGCACCGGAACGGCCGCCGCCACCGCCGGGACGACCTCCACCACCCGGACGCGGGGCGCCGGGACGCGGAGAGCCCGGGCGCGGAGCCTGGGGACGCGGGATGTTCGCCGGGGTCGGGCGCTGGCCCATGCCCTGCTGCGAAGAGAAGGGGTTGTTGCCCGGACGCGGGCCCGCGGGACGCTGGCCCATGCCCTGCTGGGACGAGAAGGGGTTGTTTCCGGGGCGCGGAGCGCCGCCGGGACGCGGCGGCTGCGGGGTGGGCGCGGACGGCTTCGGCGCCCCAGGCTTGGGGGCAGCGGATGCCGCGGGCTTGGCCGCCTCGGGCTGCGCCGGACCCGCGGGCTCCGCCTTGGGCGCTGCGGGCGCGGGCTTGGGCGCGCTCGCGCCGCCCTTGCCGCCGGTCGATCGGCCGCCGGGTGCCGCAGGCGCGGCGGGCCGCACGGGGCCGGGACGCCCGACCGGGCGCGCCGAAGGCGCCGCCGGAGCCTCGGGCTCGGCGGGCTTCTTGGCGGCTCCGTCAGCCTCGAGGGCCGCGCGGAGCTTGCGAGCCACGGGGGGCTCGATGGTGGACGAGGGGCTCTTGACGAATTCGCCGAGTTCCTTCAGCTTCGCGAGGGCGACCTTGCTGTCGACGCCGAGCTCGGAAGCGATCTCGTGCACGCGTGGTTTTGCGTTTGCCACAGTTCTCCTGTCTGGGGCCTGCCCAGACAGGGCAGACCGTCAATTGCGGACGGGTCTCATTTCGAGCCGTTCACTTTGTGTCCATAGCCGTTCAGCCGTTTCTCGATGGTCTGCGTGTCAAGCGGGCCTGACACACGCAATGCTCGTACGAAGGCGCGGCGCCGGATGGCTTTCTCCACGCACTCACGCGTCTCATGCACCCACGCGCCCCGTCCGGGCATCGACGCGCGCTCATCGGGAAGAAGGACGGAGTCGACCGCCACCACCCTCAGGAGAGTGGATCGGGGGGCACGTGCGCGGCAGCCGACACACGTTCGTACAGGTTCCATTCTACACCCCAGCGCCGCGCACCCGCGGTCGCGGCAGACCGCTGTCAGGCCTCTTCGAGGATCGAGTCGGGCTGGATGTCGATCTTCGCGCCCGTCAGCTTGGCCGCCAGACGTGCGTTCTGACCCTCCTTGCCGATCGCGAGCGACAGCTGGTAGTCGGGCACGAGCGCGCGCACCGCCTTCGACGAGGCGTCGAGCACGAACGCCGACGTGACCTTCGCCGGCGACAGCGCGTTCGCGACGAACTTCGCCAGCTCCGGGTCGTAGTCGACGATGTCGATCTTCTCTCCGCCGAGCTCCTCGGTGACCGCGCGCACGCGGCGGCCGAGCTCCCCGATGCACGCGCCCTTCGCGTTGATCGTCGGGTCGTTGGCCTTCACGGCGATCTTCGAGCGGTGGCCTGCCTCGCGCGCGAGCGAGACGATCTCGACGAGGCCGTTCGCGATCTCGGGCACCTCGAGGGCGAAGAGCTTGCGCACGAGTCCCGGGTGCGTGCGCGAGACGGTGATCGACGGGCCCTTGGGGCCCTTCGCGACGCTCGTCACATACACGCGCAGGCGCGACGCGTGCGGGTACTCCTCGCCGGGCACCTGCTCCTCGGGCGGAAGGATCGCCTCGACCGATCCGAGGTCGACGTGCACCATGCGCGGGTTCGGGCCCTGCTGCACGATGCCGGCGACGATGTCGCCTTCCTTGCCGCGGAACTCACCCAGCACGGCGTCGTCGGCGATGTCGCGCAGGCGCTGGCTGATGACCTGCTTCGCGGCGAACGCGGCGATGCGGCCGAAGTCGTCGGGGGTGGTCTCCTCCTCGCCGATCACGGCACCCTCCTCGTCGAGGACGGGGACGTAGATCGCGACGTGACCGGTCTTGCGGTCGAGCTCGGCGCGTGCGCCCGCAGGGAGTTCGCCCGTGGTCGAGGTGTGCTTGGCATAGGCGGTCAGAATCGCCTGCTCGATGATCCGGACGAGTTCATCGAAGGGGATCTCCTTCTCGCGCTCGATCGTCCTCAGCAGTGCCAGATCGATGTCCACGGTTGACCTCCCATATTCAGCTCTCACCGGGCCATCACGCGCTCCGGCATCCAGACCACGTTACCGGATGCCGCGCCGCGCGTTCCTGGGAGCACACCGGGCGCGCCGGGTCAGCCCAGGCACCTGCTCACGGACCCGGACTGCGCTCCGAATCGGTCGTCCGTCCAGCGCAGGAGCATGGGCAGGAAGGTCGAGCGTGGCTGCAGCACGCTCAGGTGGTCGTAGCCGTGGAACACGGCCCACCGCACCTGGTCTCCCTGCGCGCACAGGCGGTTCACGAGCCTCCGCTGGAGCAGCGGAGGGATGACCTCGTCGTCGGAGCCCCACACGATCAGCACGGGCTGCTCGAACGGGCCGGTGACGGCGTTCTGCTCGAGGCGCCGGCCCAGGACGCCGGTGGTCAGGTCGCCGATGTAGAGCGGGCGGTCCTCCGAGACGCCCATGGCGGTGAGGACCGATACGATCACGCCCGGCTCGGTCGGGCAGCGCTGCGTCATCTCGCGCACGATCGTGCGCGCGCCGGGCACCACGTACTCGCGGAGGTCGACATCCGGGTAGGTGTCGGCGTACGGCACGAGCACCCACGACGTGAGCACGGCGAGGTTCGGGCTCGCGTCGCCGCGCAGCAGCTCGCGCGCGAGGGCGAGCGGGTCGCCCACGGGCGCGAGGGCGGCGGTGCCCCGGATGCGGAGCTCGGGCGTGTACTCCGCGGCGACCTGGGCCGTCCACAGCGCTGCGTGTCCGCCCTGGGAATGCCCCCACACGACGACCCGGTCATCGAGCCATGCGCCTTCGATGTCGTTCGCGGCGAGCACCGCGTCGAGCGCCGACTGCGCCTCTCCCTTGCCGATGAGGTACGGGAACACTCCGGGCGCTCCCTGGCCCGTGTAATCGGGTGCCACCACGGCCCAGCCCCGCTCGATCACGTCGTCGAGCGCAGGGATCGCCCAGCGCGTCGCGGCGTTGTCTCGCAGGCTCGGCGCGCACCCGCGCGCGACGCCGGTCGTGCCGTGATTCCACAGCACGACGGGGCGCGGTGCGAGCGATCGACCCTCGGGCAGGATCACGAGCGCGCTGGCGACGGCGCGGATGCCGCGGACATCCGTCGTCGTGTACAGGATGCGCTTCACGACGGCGCCCTCGGGCACCTGCCCGAGGTAGTCCCCCTCGCGGATGAGCTCGCCGTGCTCGCGGGGCACGTCCTCGCGCGGTTCGTAGAACGCATCGATGACGGGCGCGCCGTCCTGGAGCCAGTCGTTGAGCCACCAGCCGACCGACACCGTCCCGATGAGCACGGCCGCGAGAGCGTAGCGGCCGACCGCCATCCAGATCTGACGCGTGCGCCCCGGTGTGCCGGGCGGGTCGGGGCGCGTGGACTCGCGCCCCCGCCCGAGCATGCCGCGAGCTCCGCGCACGGCGAGCCCGAAGCCGTAGATGACGGTGCGCACACCGAACACGACCGCCACCGCGAGCACCGTCACGTCGGGCCACGAGAGTGCGAGCACGCCGAACGCGATCTGCGCGCCGCCCCACACGGCGGAGAGCACGCGCTGGCTGACGAGACCGCGCGTGATCGCCTCGCCGATCGAGGCGAGACCGCCGATGATGAGCACGAACGCGAGCAGACCCGGCAGCAGATCGAGGCTCCGTCCGATCCACACGATGGCGGCGACGCCCAGCAGGATCTCGACGGCGGCGATGACGCGCGTCCACCACGGAGAGGTGCGGCGTCGCGCCGCGAGTTCGATCACACCCGAGGCGATGATGCTCAGCCCGACGTACAGCGACAGCAGCAGGATCGACGTGAGCGGACGCGTCACGATGAGCACGCCCAGCGCGATGAGCACGAACCCGACGACGACCAGCACCCGCGGCGGTGCCTGCGCGAGCAGGCGCGGCATCACGCTCCAGCGGAACGGCCGGCGGGTGGTTCGCCGTCCTGCGGTCATCTGCCCCATCGTAGGCGCGCCGTATCAGGAAACGCTGGGGGCGGCATCCGAGTCCTCCGCTCCCCTATGCTGACCGCATGTCAGCGCCGACGGTGAAGCGCGCGGCGCGCGAGGCCCAGGACAACACGGTCTTCCGCCGCATCGCGCGCGCGGGGTACGCCGCGAACGGAGTCGTGCACATCCTCGTCGGGATCGTGTTCCTCGTCGTCGCGTTCGGCGGCCACGGCGAGTCGGATCAGGCGGGCGCGTTCAAGGCGGTAGGAGCGGCGCCGCTCGGGTTCGTGGCGCTGTGGATCATCGCGATCACGCTGTGGGCGCTCGGCGCGTACCACGCGCTGGAGGGCATCCTCGCGTGGGGCGGCGACGCCGCCCGCAAGTGGGGGCGCCGTGTCTCCGAGTGGGGTCAGGCGATCGCTTTCATCGCGGTCGGGGTCATCGCCGCGGCCGTCGCGATCGGCGCGCGTCCCGACCCGGACGAGGCCGCGAAGGAGGCGAGCCGCGGAGTCCTCGAGATTCCCGGTGGGCCGTTCGTCCTCGGGGCGGTCGGCGTCGGAATCGGCATCGCGGGCATCGCGTTCGTCGTGATGGGCGTGCGACGCAGCTTCCGCAACCGCATGACGATCCCCGACACCCCGCTCGGCGCGTCCGTGACGGCACTCGGGGTGGTCGGGTTCATCGCGAAGGGCATCGCCCTCCTGATCGTCTCGGTGCTGCTCGTCGTGGCGGCCGTCCAAGTCGACCCGGAGGCCGCGGGCGGGCTCGACGCCGCGATCGATGCGCTCATCGCGATGCCGTACGGCCCGCCGCTCGTCGCCGGGGTCGGTGTCGGGCTCATCGCCTACGGCATCTTCTGCCTCTTCCGCGCGCCCTACGCCGACCTTTGACGGCAGGCTTCGTCAGCGGCGGGTGAGCTTGGCGACGGCATCCGCCACCGGAACGACCTCGCGCTCGCCCGTGCGACGATCCCACAGCTCGACCTGCCCGTCGGCCGCCGCGCGACCCGCGATCACGATGCGCGGCACGCCGATGAGCTCGGCGTCGCCGAACTTCACGCCGGGCGACACCTTGACGCGGTCGTCGTACAGGACGTCGAGACCGGATGCCTCGAGCTCCGCCGACAGGCGCTCGGCGAGCTCGTACGCGACCTCGTCTTTGCCCGTGGCCACGACGTGCACGTCGAACGGCGCGACCGACTCCGGCCAGATGAGGCCCTTCTCGTCGTTGTTGAGCTCCGCGATGATCGCGAGGATCCGCGTGACGCCGATGCCGTACGAGCCCATCGTGACGGTCACGAGCTTGCCGTTCTCGTCGAGCACCTTGAGATCCAGGGCGTCGGCGTACTTGCGGCCGAGCTGGAAGACGTGGCCGATCTCCATGCCGCGCGCGAGGTGCACGGGACCGGAGCCGTCCGGTGCGGGGTCGCCTTCGCGCACGGTCGCGACCTCGATGAAGCCGTCGGCGGTGAAGTCGCGGCCGGCGACGAGCGAGTGCACGTGCTTCTCGTCGATGTTCGCGCCCGTCACCCAGGACGTGCCGTCGACGACGCGCGGGTCGAGGAGATACCGGATGCCGGTGGCCGACCCCTCGCCGAGCACCGGACCGGTCTCGGACCACGGTCCGATGTAGCCCTTCACGAGGAACGGATTCTCTTCGAAGTCCTTCTCGGTCGCCGCCTCGACCTCGGCGGGGGCGAACGCGACCTCCACGCGCTTGTCATCGACCTCGCGGTCGCCGGGGATGCCGACGATCACGAGCTCGCGCGTGCCGTCGAGGTGCTTGACGGCGAGCACGACGTTCTTGAGCGTGTGGGCGGCGGTCCACTCCGTGACGCCGTCGGTCGCGGGGCCCGCGATGCCCGGCGCCGGCGCCTCGAGGTTCGCGTTGCAGTGCGCGACGAGCGTCTCGATCGTCGGGGTGTTCGGCGAGTCGAAGATGACCGGCTCGGGAAGCCCGTCGAACGGGATCGGCTCGGGCGCGAGCGTCGTAAACGCCTCGACGTTGGCGGCGTACCCGCCCTCGGAGCGCACGAAGGTGTCTTCGCCGATCGGCGTCGGGTGCAGGAACTCCTCCGACCGCGAGCCGCCCATTGCTCCGGCATCCGCCTGCACGATCACGTACTCGAGTCCGAGGCGGCTGAAGATCCGCTCGTACGCCTCGCGCTGAGCCATGTACGACGCGTCGAGCCCCTCGTCGGTGTAGTCGAACGAGTACGCGTCCTTCATCGTGAACTCACGACCGCGCAGCAGGCCGGCGCGCGGACGGGCCTCGTCGCGGTACTTGTCCTGGATCTGGTAGATCGTGAGGGGCAGGTCCTTGTACGACGAGTACAGGTCCTTCACGAGCAGCGTGAAGACCTCTTCGTGCGTCGGCGCGAGGAGGTAGTCGGCGTCCTTGCGGTCCTTCAGGCGGAAGATCGCATCGCCATACTCCTCCCACCGGCCGGTGGCCTCGTAGGGCTCGCGGGGCAGCAGCGCCGGGAAGTGCACCTCGTACGCACCCGCGGCGGTCATCTCCTCGCGGATGATCTGCTCGATGCGGCCCTTCACCCGGAGGCCGAGTGGCAGCCACGCGAAGATGCCGGGCGCCTGGCGCCGGATGTAGCCGGCGCGCACGAGCAGACGGTGACTCGTGACCTCGGCGTCGGCGGGGTCTTCACGGAGCGTGCGGAGGAAGAAGTGCGAAAGGCGGGTGACCACGAGGGTCAAGTCTAGGGCGGTCGGATGCCGCTCTCCGGCGGCGCCTCCGTACGCTGGACGCGTGACGACCGTGCTGCTGACCGGATTCGAGCCCTTCGACGGCGACCCCGCCAACCCATCGGGCGAGGCGGTCCACCTCGTCGCCGACCGCTGGTCAGGTCCCGAGGAGCTCGCCACGGCGACGCTGCCGGTGACGTTCGCCGGGGCGGCGGCGCGCCTGCGCGCGCTGATGGACGAGCACCGGCCCGAAGTCGTCATCGCGAGCGGGCTGGCGGGCGGGCGCGCGGCGATCGGGGTCGAGCGCGTCGCGGTCAACCTCATCGATGCGCGCATCCCCGACAACGAGGGCGCCCAGCCGATTGACGAGCCGAGCGTCGAGGGCGCGCCGGCCGCGCGGTTCGCGACGCTCCCCGTCAAGGCGATCGTCGCACGCATCGCCGAGGAGGGGATCCCGGCCGAGGTCTCGTACTCGGCGGGGACGTTCGTGTGCAATCACGTGTTCTTCACGGCGCTCGAGACCGCGGCATCCGCGACCCGAGTCGGGTTCGTCCACGTGCCCTGGTCGGTCGAGCACGCACCCACGGCGGATGCCCCGACGCTCCCCCTCGCCGACATCGTGCGCGCGCTCGAGATCGCGGTGCGCACGAGCCTCGACGTGACCGCCGACGCGAAGGTGTCCGCCGGCACGGTCCACTGATCGCGCGAGCCGTGGTCAGCGGCTAATGAGGGCGAAGATCACCCCCGTCAGCGGAACCGACTCGACGGGATCGCGGATGTAATCCGCCGACACCATGAGCATGTTCACGCCGTCGGTCGCGACGACGACATCGGGCGACCCCTCGTAGCGGTCGAGTCCAGGCACGATCACGGCCGCCTCCGCACCGTCGACGGTCGCCGTCCGCGCGTACTCGGCCCCGACGGCCGACGCGAAGGCCACCGCGCCGCCCGGCACGACGTCGACGCGCACGACTTCGCCCGTGCTCGAGTCGCCGCTGCCCGATGTGAAGTGCAGCTCGCATGCGAACGCCGCGCCGGCCAGGGACGGGATCGCGGCCGGGTGCGCGGGCCAGGAGTCCGGCGACTGCGGCTGGTCGAGGAGGGCGACGCGCTCGTAGCCGTAGATCGCCGGGTCGACGCTCGCGGCCAGCTCGGGGCAATCCGGTGCCGCCCACCACGCATCGGTCCGCATCGCAGGCGCCGCGCGCGGGTGGTCGCGCATCCGCGAGACCGCGCTGTCGTAGAGCGCCTGCACCTTCTCTGCCGAGATCTGCTCGGGTGGCGCATCCGCGCGGACCAACAGCCATGTGCCGTCGACGACACCCACCGCGGTGCACGAGAGGCGCTCATCCTGCGGTCCCTGCGAGCATCCGGAGGTCGCGGCCGACGAGACTTCGGCGGGTACGACCTCCGCCGGATAGGCGTACAGGTGGAGCGTGGCGATCAGGTATCCCTCGTCCGAGACCCACACGCAGTCGATCCCGCCGAGCACGTCGTTCGCGCCCGTCCTCCATCGGTAGTCCGAGCGTGTCATCCCGATGCCGCGCAGCGCGTCGGCCTCCTGGTCGGTGATCGTGTTGGCGCAGTCCCCGCCGAACGGTGCCACGCCGACGGACGGCGGTTCCGGTGTCGGAGTCGGTGTCGGGGCCGGCGCCTCGGTGGGCGTCGGATTCTCGGTCGGGGTCGTCACGGGAGCCGGCGAGGCATCCTGCCCCAGCAGCGCCGCGGTCGTGATCGCGCCACCGCTCACGCCGCCGATCAGGACCAGCGCGATCGCAGCCGCGATCGCCTGGGAGCGCCGTCGACCTGCCGGACGGATCCGCTGTGTGCCTGCGAGCACGAGGTCCCGCATCTCCGCTCGTTCGCGGGGTGTGAGCTCGCCGCTCATGCCAAGCCCCTTTCGATCAGCGCCATCTCGTCGCGCAGCTTCGCCTTCGCCCGTGCCAACCGGGACTTCACCGTCCCGACGGGGATGCCGAGCGTCTCGGCGGCCGCCCGCTCGGGGTATCCCTCGAGCACAGTGAGGACGACGACGCTCTGCTCGCGGGCGGGGAGCCGCCGGAGCGCGGCGAGCACGCCGCTCTCGTCCTCGCCGCGGAGCTCTCCGCCCGACGTGCGAGCGGGCGTGCGGGCGATGAGGGCGCGGTAGCGCCGACTGGAGCGCTCCAGGTTCCGCGCCGAGTTCGACACGGTGTTGAGCAGCCACGGCAGCGGTGAGCCCTCGACGAGTCGCACCGAATCGCGCTTGCGCCACAGCTCGAAAAACGCGATCGTGACGGCGTCCTTCGCGTCCTCGCGCGCCGTCAGCAGGCGACGTGCGTGCCGGAAAAGGCGTGCGCTGTGGCGGTCGAAGAGAGCAGCGAGCGCCGACTCGTCGCCCGCGAGGACCCGTCCCCAGACCGCCGCGTCATCATCGTCCATACCGTGTAGTGTCCGGCATCGCCCGAAAGGTTCACACGCGTGTGGACGCGGCGCCGGCGGGCTGCGCAGTTCAGGGCGTCGGCGTCTGGAACCGGCGATAGACACCCGTCCGCAACTCGACCGCCCACACGTCCGCCTGCGGCATGCCCCGCTCGAACGCCACGGCGACTTCGGCCTCCACGTCGTACGGCACGCGCACGAAACTCACGTTGAGCGGCGCCGGCTCCTCGGCGTCGAGCACGCCCTCGAGGATCGCGTAGCTGGGCGTCGGCTCGTCGAGCGGATTGCCGACGCTCCCCACGTTGAAGAGCGTGCGGCCCCGCTTCGACCGGATGAACGCGTCGTGGAGGTCGCCGTAGCCGACCACGGCGGGCTCCGGCCCGTCGCCGGTCATCTCGGTCGCACGGAACATCCCGTCGAACTCCTCGTCGGTGTGCTCCGCCCACACGCGCACGTGCGGACTCTGCGCGGACGCGTGGAACAGACGGATGCGGCGCCCGCTCATGAGGAGGTCGTGGCTCAGCGGCTGCGCGGCCAGCCACGCGCGCTGCTCCGTCGCCAGCTCGTCGCGCCACCACCCGAGGTGCTGCAGGTCGTCGCCGAGCCGGTCGATGAAGTCGTCCCAGTTGCCGCGGATGCTGACCTCGCACACGTCGCGCACCCGGTCGACGACCTCCCCTCCGCGCGGTCCCTTCCCCACGCTGTCGCCGAGGTTGATGATCCGGGTGATGCCACGCGCGGCGATGTCGGCGAGCACCGCTTCGAGGGCCGTCAGATTGCCGTGAACGTCGGAGATGAGGGCGATCCGTTCGAGAGGCATGCCCGGATGATGCCACGAAACGCCCGGTCCGACGAACGTACTCGCGCTCGAAGCGGCCCGGCGGCGGTGACGACCTCGCGGAGCGCTTCGAGGGTCGACGCGGTCGTCGCGCAGCTCGGCATCCGCCTGCGCCGGCACCCCGTGCGACGGGATCAGGCCGTCACGACCTGCGCAGTGCCGATCGGCGCATCCGGTCCCATCTCGTCGGCGATGCGGTTCGCCTCCTCGATGAGGGTCGCCACGATCTCTGCCTCGGGCACCGTCTTGATGACCTGGCCCTTCACGAAGATCTGGCCCTTGCCGTTGCCGGATGCGACGCCGAGGTCGGCCTCGCGCGCCTCGCCCGGCCCGTTCACGACGCAGCCCATGACCGCGACGCGGAGGGGCACCGTCATGTCTTTCAGGCCCTCGGTGACCGAGTCGGCGAGCGTGTAGACATCCACCTGCGCGCGGCCGCACGACGGGCACGACACGATCTCGAGCTTCCGCTCGCGCAGGTTGAGCGACTGGAGGATCTGGTGTCCGACCTTGACCTCTTCGGCCGGTGGGGCGGACAGCGAGACGCGGATCGTGTCGCCGATGCCTTCCGAGAGGAGGATGCCGAACGCGGTCGCGGACTTGATCGTTCCCTGGAACGCGGGGCCCGCCTCGGTCACGCCGAGGTGCAGCGGCCAGTCGCCGCGCTCTGCCAGCATTCGATACGCCTTGACCATCACGACCGGGTCGTTGTGCTTGACCGAGATCTTGAAGTCGTGGAAGTCGTGCTCCTCGAAGAGGGACGCCTCCCACACGGCGCTCTCGACGAGCGCCTCGGGTGTCGCCTTGCCGTACTTCTCGAGGAGGCGCTTGTCGAGCGATCCGGCGTTCACTCCGATGCGCAGCGACACGCCGGCCGCCTGCGCGGCCTTCGCGATCTCGCCGACCTTGTCGTCGAACTGGCGGATGTTGCCGGGGTTGACGCGCACCGCGGCGCATCCGGCGTCGATCGCTTGGAAGACGTATTTCGGCTGGAAGTGGATGTCGGCGATCACCGGGATCTGGCTCTTCGCCGCGATGATGTGCAGCACGTCCGCGTCGTCCTGCGACGGGACGGCGACGCGCACGATCTCGCAGCCCGACGCGGTGAGCTCGGCGATCTGCTGCAGCGTCGCGTTGATGTTCGTCGTCGGCGTCGTCGTCATCGACTGGACGCTGATGGGAGCGTCGCCGCCCACGAGCACTTTGCCGACCTTGATCTGGCGGCTCCGGCGTCGGGGAGCGAGGACTTCCGGCACGCGAGGCATCCCGAGATTCACTGCTGGCACGCTCCCAGCCTACGCCGCGCGGGTGCACCGAGGCTGGCGATGAGGTGAGAGCGGATGCCGCGTTCAGTGCTCCTCGGCATCCTCCGGCTCCGGCTCCGCGGGCTGTGCAGCGGCCTCGTCTGGCGCGGTCGCGAGCAGCGCGCGGACCAGCGACTGGGCGTCGTACGGCCCCGTGTGCCGCTGCCCGTTGATGAAGAACGTCGGCACCGACGTGATGTCCATCGCCTCCGCGTCGAGCATGTCGTCGCGCACGCGTGCGGTCACCTCTGGCGAGCGGAGATCCCTCTCGAACTTGTCGACGTCGAGCCCGAGCTCTTCCGCGCGGCGCAGGATGTCGGACGGCATCTGGTGGTCCTGGTCTGCGAACAGGCTCTTGGCGAACTCGGTGCGCTTGCCCTGCAGCGCCGCAGCCTCGACGGCCTCGGCGTCCGCGACCGCGTTGGGGTGCACGCGTTCCAGCGGCGCATGCCGCCACACGTAGCGCAGGCGGCCGTTGAGCTCGCGCACGACCTCCTCGATCGCACCCGACGCCTTGGAGCAGAACGGGCACTGGTAGTCGCCGTATTCGACGATCGTGAGCGGCGCGTCGACCGGACCCCACACGTGGTCGCGCTTCGGGTCGACCGGCCGCGCGAGCGTCATGCCGGCCTCGTCCTCGGGGTGCCGCACATCGGAGACGCGGAAGATGATCGCGGCGAGGATGAACGCGATCACGGATGCCAGCAGCACGCCCACGCGCGCCTCGTTCTGCGCCAAGTCGTCGTCGATCGCGAGGTCGACGATGAACAGCGAGATCGTGAATCCGATGCCGCACAGGGCCGCACCGCCGGCGAGCCGGTCGAGGGTCAGGCCGGGGCCGAGATCGCCGATGCGGAACACCCGCAGCAGTGCCACGGAGCCGTACACGCCGAGGAACTTGCCGACGACGAGGCCCGCCACGATCGCCCACGTGAGCGGCGAGGTCATGGCCGCCGCGAGGATGTCGGGGCTCACCACGACCCCCGCGTTCGCGAGCGCGAACAGCGGAAGGATCACGTACGCGACGTACGGCGCGTACGCCGACTGGAGGCGCTCGTTGATCGAGATCGACTCGCGCAGGCTGTTCGCGGCCTGGCGCGCGTACTCGCTGTTGGGCGACTGCCGGAAGGTCCGCGCGAGCTCGAGCGCATGCTCCACGTCGCGACGGTTCGGCCGGTACACGGGCACGAGCAGCGCGATCGCGACGCCCGCGAGAGTCGGATGCACACCGGATGCGAGGAACGCGAGCCACACGATGATCGACAGCGTCGCGTAGATCGGGCCGCGGCCGCGGGGCACGTACCGCGTGAAGTACACGCCGACGAGCCCGAGGGCTGCGACGATGAGCGGCAGCGGCGTGAACGACTCCGTGTAGAAGAGCGCGATGATGCTGAGCGCCCCGATGTCGTCCACCACTGCGAGCGCGAGCAGGAAGACGCGCAGACGTCCGGATGCTCGCGGGCCGATGATCGCGAGCGCGCCGACGAGGAACGCCGTGTCGGTCGAGATCACGACCCCCCACGCGTGCTCCTGGCCTGTGCCGTTGGCGATCAGGAGGAAGATGACGGCGGGGACGACGAGGCCCGCGATCGCGGCGACGACCGGGACCAGTGCACGCGACCAGCTCGTGAGCTCGCCGATCGCGAACTCCCGCCTCACCTCGAGACCGACGGTGAAGAAGAAGATCGCCATGAGCGCGTCGTTGACGAGCGCATGCAGGGTGAAGTCGAGCGTGATGTCGCCGACCCCGACGGTGAGCTGCGTCTCCCACAGGGCGTCGTACGTCTCGTGGGAGAGGTTCGCCCACAGGATGGCGACGACGGTCGCGATCAGCAGGAGGAGCGCGCCGATGCGGTTCTCCCCCATCGCCTGGATCTTCTCTGCGATGGACGGATGCCGGCGCTCGCGCGAGTCCTGCGAGTTGCGTGATGGGTCGATCGTCGTCAGCTGCTGGGTCATCCGGCTCCCTGCTGTCCGGGTTCGATTCGCGAGTTCTCCTCGCCGATGTCGGATGCGCGCGGCGAGGCTTGGTTCCACGGCTCGTCGAACGCGACGCTGTCATAGAACGCGAGGCCGCCCGAGATCTTCCCACCCGAGTGCCCGTGTTCCGTCCGCTCCGCCTTCCGCACATGGTGCACGACGAGGCCGCGGGGCCAGTATCGTGCACGTCGGGGGGACGCCGCGACCGTGTTCACGAAGAGCCTCGCTCGAACCCACCCCGTGTGACGGCGGCCGCGGCCCGGTGCGGGTCGTGTGGTAGGTTCGGCGCATGCTCGCGAACCGCATCTGGTGGGCCGCCTTCTAGGCGGTGCGTTCGAGCGACGACAGACCGCCCCCGGGCGGTCTTCTTCGTGGGGAAGCCGCCCCCGACGAGAGACACACGATGACCGGGACCGCACCCCTCTCCCTCCGCGAGCTGGCCGCGAGCGGCCGCCCGTTCGCCCTCATCGCGCGCGACGACGCGACCGTCGAGGTCCTCACGGGCGACGTGGTGGACGTCGAGCTGCTCGGCGACATCCCGCTCGAAGACGCCTCGGGCACGCCGCGCGAGGTGCTCGCGCTCGTGCCGTTCCGGCAGGTTCGCGAACGCGGCTTCGAGTGCCACGACGACGGAGCGCCCCTGCGCTGCCTGGTCGTGACGGAGCACACACGGATGCCGCGGGCCGACGCCCTCGCACAGCTTCCCGCCGAGCAGGTCCCGCTCGCCGACCCGGGCTTCGACATCTCCGACGACGACTACGCCGACATCGTGCGGTGGGTGATCGCCGACGAGATCGGCCGCGGCGAGGGCGCGAACTTCGTCATCCGCCGCGACTTCACGGCCGGCGTCGCATCCGACCCCGCGTTCGCGGCCCTCACGTGGTTCCGCGCCCTGCTCGAACACGAGCGCGGCGCGTACTGGACCTTCGCGGTCGTGACCCCCGGGCACGTCGCCGTCGGCGCGAGCCCCGAGGCGCACGTGAGCGCGAAGGACGGGTTCGTCACGATGAACCCGATCTCGGGTACGTTCCGTCACCCCGAGGGCGGTGCGACTCCCGAGGCGCTCAGCGAGTTCCTCACCTCGACGAAGGAGACCGAGGAGCTCTTCATGGTCGTCGACGAGGAGCTCAAGATGATGAGCGCCGTGTGCTCGGACGGCGGCCGCATCACCGGACCCCACTTGAAGGAGATGTCGCGGCTCACGCATACCGAGTACGTTCTCCGGGGGCGCAGCCGCCTCGACCCGCGCGAGATTCTTCGCGAGACGATGTTCGCGCCCACCGTCACCGGCTCCCCCATGCAGAACGCGTGCACGGTCATCACACGCCACGAGCGCACGCCGCGCGGGTACTACTCGGGCGTCGCGGCGCTGTTCACGCCACGCGCCGACATCGACTCCGGTGCGGACGACCGGCCCACGCACGACCTCGACGCCCCGATCCTCATCCGCACGGCGTACCTCGTCGACGGGCGCCTGCGCGTGCCGGTCGGCGCGACGCTCGTGCGCCACTCCGACCCGTACGGCGAGGTCAGCGAGACCCACGGCAAGGCAGCTGGCGTGCTCGGCGCGATCGGCGCCGTTCCGCGCGACCGCGCCGCAGAGGTGGCCGCTCTGCGCGCCGCGGACGCGATCGACGAAGACGAGCCCGCACCCGAGCCGCGACGGCTCGCCGACGACCCGGCGGTCGCGGAGCTGCTGCGCTCGCGCAACGCGCGGCTCGCTCCGTTCTGGCTCAACCCGCAGGACGCGTCGGAGACGGGTCCGTTCGAGGGCCGCGACGCGCTCGTCGTCGACGCGGAGGACCGGTTCACGACGATGCTCGCCCACCAGCTGCGGCACCTCGGCCTCGATGTGCGGATCGTGCACTGGAGCGAGGTCACCGACGCCGAGCTCGATGAGGCGGGACTCGTCGTGTCGGGCCCCGGCCCCGGCGACCCGCGCGATCCGTCGAGCCCGCGCATGAAGCGGATGCGCGAAGTCATCGCGCGCCGCCGCGCGGGCGGCCGCCCGCTGCTCGCCGTGTGCCTGAGCCACCAGGTGCTCGCCGACTCGCTCGGCATCGACCTCGCTCCCCTGGACCGCCCCCACCAGGGACTCCAGCGCACGGTCGACATCTTCGGCGAGCCGGCCTCGATCGGCTTCTACAACACGTTCACGGCGCGCGTGCGTCCCGGTACGACGACCGTCCGCGACGCCGAGGTCGCGGCCGACCCCGAGTCGGGCGACGTGCATGCGCTGCGCGGACCCGGCTTCGCGTCGGTGCAGGGCCATCTCGAGTCGATCCTGTCGCGCGACGGCATGCACACGCTCGAACGCCTCGTCGAGCACGCGCTGACTCCGGTCGGCGCCTGAGCCTCACGCCTCGCCCGCGATGCGCGCGGCGAGCAGCCGGCGCTCCGCCTCGTTCGCGGTGAGCTCGTGCGCGCGCGAATCGGCGAGGTCGGCCTCCGCCGTGCGTCCGAGATCCCGCAGCAGGCGGCCGCGCACCGCGTGCCACAAGTGGAACCCGTCGAGCGAGGAAGCGAGCGCGTCCACCTCCTCCAGCGCCGCTTCGGGTCCCTCGACCTGTGCGAGCGCGACGGCGCGGTTGAGCCGCACGATCGGCGACGGATCGCGTGCGCCGAGCAGGTCGTAGAGCGTGAGCACCTGGAGCCAGTCGGTGTCGGCCGAGGTCTGCGCGTCGGCATGGCACGCGGCGATCGCCGCGTGCAGCTGCCACCGACCCGGATGCCGCAGCCGCGCCGCCCGCTCGAGAGACGCGCGCGCGTCCGCGACGAGCTGCCGGTCCCATCGCGACCGGTCCTGGTCGGCGAGGAGCACGAGCTCGCCGCCCACCGCGCGCGCTCCCTCACGCGCCCGGTGGAACTCCAGGAGGGCGAGGAGACCGTGCGCCTCGGCCTCGCGCGGAAGGGCGTCCGCGACGACGCGCGCGAGCCACAGCGCGTCGTCGGCGAGGTCGCGGTCGGCTGAGGCGTCGCCGCCCGCGACGAGGTGCGCCGAGGTGTACATGACCGACACGACGGTCAGCACGAGGTCGAGGCGCACGGCGCGCTCCGCCCCCTCGGGGATGCGCAGCGGGATGCCCGTCTCGGCGATGCGGCGCTTCGCGCGCACGATCCGCTGCTGCACGGCCGTCTCGGTCGAGAGGGTCGCCCGCGCGATCTGCGCCGTCGTGAGGCCGACGACCGCGCGGAGCGTGAGCGCGAGCTGCGCGTCGGGAGAGAGAGCGGGGTGGCAGCATCCGAACAGCAGAGGAAGCCGCTCCTCGATCTCGGCCATCCCTGCGGACGGGGCCCCGGCGAGCAATGCGAGCTTCTCGCGATAGCGCTTCTGGCGGCGCATCCGGTCCAGCGCATTGTGCCGCGCGGCCTGCGTGAGCCATCCGCCGGGACTCGGCGGGATGCCGCGTGTCCGCCACTCGCGCAGCGCCTCCTCCACCGCGTCGGCGACCGCCTCCTCGGCGAGATCGAGGTTGCCGAGCGATGCCGTGAGGGCCGCGACGATGCGCGCGGACTCCTCACGCACGACGCGGGCGAGCAGGAGATCGGATGCCGCGGCCCCGGTCGCGGCTGCGGGGACCGGTGCACCCGCGGGGTCGGAAGACGGGCCCGCATGCCTCGCGTCTGCGCGCACTGCGCCCCCGCGGCGCGGAGGAGGCATGGGGCCCGTCGTGCTCACTGCTCGAACTGGCTGTAGTCCTCGACCATCGGGCGGATCTCGACGGCGACTCCGGGGAGCGCGAGCGAAGGCCACGTCTTGGTGAGCTCGATCGCCGCGTCGAGGTCGGGCACATCGACGACGCTGAAGCCGCCGACGACCTCCTTGGCCTCCGAGAAGGGACCGTCCACGACGACGGGGCCGTTCTCGGAGTGCTTGACGGTGGTCGCGGTCGAGATCGGCATGAGCTCGGCACCCGAGTCGGCGAATTTGTCGTTGTTGTCGACGAACCACTGATAGATCTGCGCGTAGACCTCCTGTGCGCGCTCGGGCGGCACGGCCTCGTCGAACTCGGGCATCGAGGTGAACATCAGAACGTACTTCACGGTCGCGTTCCTTTCGTCATGGGAACCGTTTCACCCCTACAGCGAACGGGCAAGGCCCGGATCGACAGGTCCGCGGAATTCCTCCCAGGTGTTCGCCGCGGCGTCAGCCGAACAGCGAAATGGGGTTCACGAGGTCCGACACGATGAGCACGACGCCCATCGCGATGAGCGCGATCACGACGACGAACGTCACCGGCACGAGCTTCGTCGCGTCGACCGGTTTGGGCTCCGGGCGATTGGTCAGCTTCGCCCACGCGCGTTTGAGGCCGTCCCACAGCGCGACCACGACGTGCCCGCCGTCGAGCGGCAGCAGCGGAATGAGGTTGAAGACGAACAGCGCGACGTTGAGCGACGCGAGCAGTCCGACCAGGCCCGCGACGCGGTTCAGCACCGGCGCATCCGCCGCTGCGACCTCGCCGGCGAGGACGCCTGCGCCGACGACGCTGAGCGGCCCGTTGGGATCGCGCTCCTGACCCGTGATCGTCGAGACGGCCGTGTCCCAGACCATGACGGGCAGTCGCCAGATGACGCCGGCGACCACTCCGACGTTCTCGAACGTCGCGGTGGCCCCCGCCCAGATCGGCTGCCGCACGTACTCGACCTCGGCGCGCATGCCGGCGTAGCCGACGTCGACCGTCCGCGCCTCGCCGTCGGGTCCGGTGACGACGCGCCCCGCGGCATCCGTCTCGGGCACCGTCACGGTGGCCGGCGTGAGCCTCAGAGTCACCTGCTCACCGTCGCGCTCCACGACGACCGGAATCGTCTCGCCCGCGGATTCGCGGATGATCGCGGATGCCTCGGCGAACGTCGCGACCTCGACTCCGTCGACCGACACGAGCGTGTCGCCGGCTCGCAGGCCGGCCTCCGCGGCAGGCGCGGCGGGGTCGCCAGGGGCGCACTCGGTGCGCTGCTCGGTCGGCGGGATCACGCACTCGCTCACGCTCTGCACCGTCGTCGTCGCGGTCTGCACGCCGATCGCGCACAGGAGGATCGTGAAGAGCACGATCGCGAACAGGAGGTTCATGACGGGGCCGCCGAGCATGACCACGACCCGCTTCCACACCGGCAGCCGGTAGAACACACGCGGATCGTCGTCGCCCTCGAGCGTCTCGTCGTTCGCGACGCGGGCATCCTGCACCATCGTCGCGAAGAAGCCGCCGCCCGCGCGCCCCGATCGAGCTTCCCTGGGCGACGGCGGGTACATGCCCGCCATCGAGATGTAGCCGCCCAGCGGGATCGCCTTGAACCCGTACTCGGTCTCGCCGCGGCGGCGCGACCACAGCGTCGGGCCGAACCCGATCATGTACTGACCCACGCGCACGCCGAAGCGCTTGGCAGGGACGAGATGCCCCAGCTCGTGAAGCGCGATCGACACTGCGAGCCCCACGACGAGCAGGACGATCCCGATGATGAAGGCGACGACAGTCACGTGGCAACGTTAGCGGCGCCGGCTCTGAGTGCGCTCCGAGAACGGACGATCGCGGTCGCGCATCGCGACTACGCTGGCACGCGGGAGGAGACGTGAACGCACGCCAGCAGCGCACCCTGCGCGGGACGGCTGCGGCGTTCATCGCGACGCTCGTCTCGGCGACCGCGCACACCCTCGCGGGCGGAGGCGCGGGCTCGCCGCTGCTGCTTGCGGCCGTCGTGATGCTCGCATCGCCTGTCGCGATCGCGCTTGTCGGCCGGCGCCGCTCCGCGGCGCGTCTCGCACTCGCCGTCGCGACGAGCCAGGTGCTGTTCCACGCCGCGTTCGCGATCACGTTCCCCGTGGCAGGCGCCGCGCCGCCGCCGGCGATCTCGCACGCTCACGGCCCGCAGCTCACGCAGCTCGCATCCGTCTCCGTCCCCCACCACGCGGCGCTCATCCCCGACGCGCCCATGCTCGCCGCGCACGCGATCGCGGCGGGCGTCACGGTCGCACTCCTCGCGAGGGGCGAACGGATGCTGCGCACGATCGCGCGTGGCATCCGCGAGCTCGTCGCGCGCCCCGTCACGCTCGTCCCGCTCGTCCCGCTCGCGCTCCCGCGCCCGCGGGCGGCAGTCCACGTCCCCGCCGTCGTCCGCCGCATCGCGGCCGACATCTCCCGGCGCGGCCCTCCCCTCGTCTCGCTGTCGCACTGACCGCGCCGGGCCCGATGCTCCGCGCGGTGCGGCGGCGGCATCGCCGCGCGCCGCGACGCCCGCCAGGGCATCCGTTCGACGCGCCCGCTCCGGCGCGCCCGACCAGAGACGAGAACATGACCGAACACACTCCTGCGCGCTCCCGCGCGCGCCGCTTCACCCTCCCGCTTGTGGGCGCCGCCGCCGGCATCGCCCTCGCCGTCGCTGCGCCCCTCGCCGCATCCGCCCACGTCACCGTGACACCCGACTCGGCGACCGCCGGTCGATCGGGCGTCCTGACGTTCGCGTTCAGCCACGGCTGCGACGGCTCGCCCACCACCGCGTTCCAGATCGAGATGCCCGACGGGATCACCTCGGTCACCCCGACGATCACCCCGGGCTGGACGATCGACGTCGAGCGCGCCGGCACCGACCACGACGGACTCGTCCAGAGCGTGACGTACACCGCTCAAGCTCCGGTCCCGTCCGGATACCGCGCCGCCGTCGAGCTGAGCGTCGGCTTCGCCGAAGACACCGCGGGTGAGACCCTCGCCTTCCCGGTCACCCAGGTGTGCGAGGAGGGGGAGGTCGCGTGGGCCGAGGTCGCCGAAGACGGCGTCGACCCGCACTCCCTCGACGCACCGGCGCCGCTCGTGACGGTCGCGGCGGCCGACGAGGGTGACGGCGACGGATCCGGTCACGGTTCCGCCGTTGCTGCGGCGGGCGAGACGGATGCCGCAGCCGCGGCTCCCGCGCCGAGCGCAGCGCCGCTGGTCTTGGGCGCCGCGGGACTCGCCGCCGGTGTCGCGGCGCTTGCGGTGTCGCTCGTGGCGCTCGCGCGCACGCGCCGAAGGGCGTAGGGCACTCGGTCGTCGGGCGGGCGGGCGCTTCGTCTCGCTGGTTGCGCTCGCCCGCTCGACGCCCGGATGGATGCTGCCCACAGGGGCGCGACGCGTGGAGGCCGCTCCCGGGCTGGTCTGACAAGATGGTTGGCGCCATGCCGACAGAACCCGTCGCCGCGCCCGCCGGCAATCTTCCCCCTGTGCTCCGGCCGGAGCATCCGCCCGTCCGCCCCCTCGACGAGCTCGCGCGCCGCTTCGGCCGCGACGTCCGCGGCGACCTCACCGGCCGCACACTGTCGGGCATCACGCTCGCGACCGCCGACCTGCGGCCGGGCGAGGCGTTCGTGGCGATCCAGGGCGCGAACCGGCACGGCGCCGAGTTCGCGCGGGACGCCGCCGAGAAGGGCGCGGTCGCGATCGTGACGGATGCGGCGGGCGCCGACCTCGCCGCCGGCGCCGGCGTTCCCGTGCTCGTCGTCGACAATCCCCGCGCGCTGCTGGGCGACCTGTCCGCGTGGGTGTACGGCACGGGCCCGGGCGACGACCTCCCGCTGCTGTTCGGCACTACGGGGACGAACGGCAAGACGAGCGTCTCGCACATTCTCGAGGGCATCCTCGGGCAGCTCGGCGTCGTGACGGGGCTCTCGTCGACCGCCGAGCGGCACATCGCGGGGCAGGTCATCGTCTCGCGACTCACGACGCCCGAAGCATCCGAGTTCCACGCTCTCCTCGCGCTCATGCGCGAGCGCGGCGTCCAGGCCGTCGCCGTCGAAGTCAGTGCGCAGGCCCTCAGCCGCCACCGCGTCGACGGCATGGTGTTCGATGTGGCGTCGTTCACGAACCTCAGCCACGATCACCTCGACGACTACGCCGACATGCGCGAGTACTTCGAGGCGAAGCTGCCGCTGTTCCGCGCGGACCGCTCGCGCCGCGCGGTCATCTCCCTCGACTCCGCAGCCGGGCGCGACGTCGTCGCGATGTGCGAGGTGCCGTTCGTCACTGTCGGCACGCCCGAGATCGCCGCCGAGCCCGAAGAGGCGGCCGCGGCGGACTGGGTCGTCGACATCCTCGAGGAGCGCCAGACCGGCACGGAGTTCCGCCTCACGGCGAAGGACGGCCGCACACTCACGAGCATCGTGCCGACGATCGGCCGGCACATGGCCGCGAACGCCGGCCTTGCGATCGCGATGATCCTCGAGGCGGGCTACGAATGGGACGACCTGGTCGCGGCACTGGAGCGCGACGGGCGCATCGACGCCTACCTGCCCGGCCGCACCGAGCGCGTCTCGGGTGAACGCGGCCCCGCCGTGTACGTCGACTTCGGGCACTCCCCCGACGCGTTCGAGAAGACCCTGGCCGCGGTTCGGCGTGTGACGCCGGGCAAGGTCCTCATGCTCGTCGGCGCCGACGGCGACCGCGATGCGACGAAGCGCCACGACATGGGCCGCACGGCCGCCGAGGGCAGCGACATCCTCGTGATCACCGATCACCACCCGCGTTTCGAGAACCCCGATTCGATCCGCGCGACGCTCATCGAGGGTGCGCGGCGCGCGAAGCCGGATGCCGAGATCCACGAGTACTCGCCACCCGAGCGCGCCATCATCGAAGCGGTCAAGCTCGTCGGCGAGGGCGACGCGATCCTGTGGGCCGGCCCCGGGCACCAGGACTATCGCGACATCCGCGGCGCGCGCACACCCTACTCCGCGCGAGAGCTCGCCCGCCGCGCGCTGCGCGATGCGGGGTGGCCCGTGCCCGAGCCCCATTGGCCCGTGCCGTACCCGCCCGACGACACGCCCCTCTCCGACCCGACGCGCGACTGGCGCTGACGGGCCGAGTCAGCGGGCGGATGCCGCGATCACGCGGTCCGCGGTCTCCCGCGCCCAGCGCTCCGCCTCGGCGAGCGACTCGCGCGTGAGCACCGCCGGCGCCTCGTGCTTGTCGACGACGCGCTGAACGGTGTCGACGATGCCGAGGAAGCCGATGCGCCCCTCGTGGAAGGCGTCGACCGCCTGCTCGTTCGCCGCGTTGAACACGGCGGGGAAGGTGCCGCCGGCACGCCCGACGCTCTTCGCGAGACGCACCGCGGGGAAGGCGGCGTGATCGAGGGGTTCGAACGTCCACGATGACGCGACCGTCCAGTCGAGCGGCTTGCCGACGCCGCCGATGCGGTGCGGCCAGTCGAGCCCGAGCGAGATCGGGAGGCGCATGTCGGGCGGCGACGCCTGCGCGATCGTCGACCCGTCGATGAACTCCACCATCGAGTGCACGATCGACTGCGGATGCACCACGACCTCGATGTCCTCGTACGGCACGTCGAACAGGAGATGCGCCTCGATGACCTCCAGCCCCTTGTTGACGAGGGTGGCCGAGTTCGTGGTCACGACGCGCCCCATGTCCCACGTCGGGTGCGCGAGCGCCTGCGCGGGTGTGACGTCTGCGAGCGACGCGCGTGAGCGGCCGCGGAACGGTCCGCCCGATGCCGTGAGCACGAGGCGGCGCACCTCTTCGCGCTCTCCCGAGCGCAACGCCTGCGCGATGGCGGAGTGCTCCGAGTCGACGGGGACGATCTGCCCCGGGGCGGCGATCGCCGTGACGAGGTCGCCGCCCACGATGAGCGACTCCTTGTTCGCCAGCGCGAGCGCGCGGCCGCGCTCGAGCGCCGCGAGGGTCGGCCCGAGTCCTACCGATCCGGTGATCCCGTTGAGCACGACGTCGGCCTCGACATCGCGGACGAGCTGCTCGGCCTCGACGGCGCCGAGCGCCGTGTGCTCGACGTCGAACTCGTCCGCCTGGGCGGCGAGGGTCGCCGCATCCGTCCCCGCGGCGAGCCCGACCACTTCGAACCGGCGCGGGTTCGCGCGGATGACGTCGAGCGCCTGGGTGCCGATGGATCCGGTCGAACCGAGGACGATGACGCGGCGCATCCGCCCAGCGTACTCAGTGAGTCACTGGGTGACCTGCGGCTGCGCGGCGAGGATGTCGACGACGAAGACCAGCGTCTGGCCCGTGAGGTCGTTGTCGTTGATCTCGCCCTCGCCGTACGCGACCGACGGCGGGAGCACCGCGATCACCTGCGAGCCGACTGTCTCGCCGACCACCGCGTCGGTGAAGCCCTGGACCACGCCGCTGCCGGCCGTGAAGCTGAACGGCTGCGCACCCCAGCTCTGGTCGAACACCTCGCCCGAGTTCCACGAGACGCCGTGGTACTGCACCATGACGGCGTCGCCGGTCTCGACGACCTCGCCGTCGCCCTTCTTGAGGGTGGCCTTCTGGAACTCCGTCGGCATGTCGCCTTCGGGGAGCGTGACGGTCGGGACGTTGTCGGAGTCGAGCTCGACCGTGGGCATGCCCTCGACCGGATCCTGGTCCTCACCGGTCGCGTGGTCGGGCACGACCGAGAGCAGGTCGAAGACGTAGACCTCGCCGGGGTTCGTGTCGCTCGCCGGGAAGGTGGCGACCACGCGCGTGCCGGGTGCCGCGCAGCCGAGGATCTGGCCGATCGGGTTGTCGGGCGAGATCTGGGCGGGAAGCAGCGGCGCGTCGCTGTAGCCGGCGGTTCCGAGCTCTTCACCGGTCTCGGCGCTGAAGGCGCTGAGCGCGTACGACACGAGATCGCCGGATTCGACCGGGTCGCCCGAGCCCTCCTCGATCACGGTCGCCTGAAGCTCGTCGATCTCGAGCGGCGCGGTGAAGGTCGCGGTCGACGCCTCACCGACTTCGCCCTCGACGGTCACCGCGTCCGAGGCGGCGCCGGGGTCTACGGCAGCGGAGCAGAGGTCGGCGATCGTCGGCTCGGGCGACGACTCCGACTCGGGGCCGTTTCCACTCGCGCAACCGGCGAGCAGGAATGCCGTCACGGCGGCGGCGGAAAGAGCGGCGATGGGGCGGAAGCGCACGATGGAACCTTCACAGGTGGAGACCGGGGACGCTCCATCCTCCCCTACTTTTCCTTTGGCTGGGCTGGGAGTCCCCGGCGGCGCCGTCCCGTCGAACGGGGATCGCCATGCCCGACCCGGAATGGATCGCGGAGTACCCTCTTCTGGTGACGACCGAGGAGAACGCCCCCCAGGCAGAGGCCGAGGCATCCGTGACACCCGTCAAGCGCATGGGCGCGACCTACGCATTCGGGCGCTACATCGTCGCCCCACTGGGCCGCCTCGTCTACCGGCCCCGCGTCGAGGGCAAGGCGAACGTCCCCAAGACCGGACCGGTCATCTTCGCGAGCAACCACCTGTCGTTCATCGACTCCGTCGCGATCCCGGTCGCCGCTCCCCGCCCCGTGCACTTCCTCGCCAAGTCGAGCTACTTCGAGGGCACGGGCTTCTCGGGCTGGTTGACGCGCGAGTTCTTCCTCGCGATCGGCGCGGTGCCCGTGCAGCGCGGTGCCGGGCAGGCGGCGCTCGACGCGCTCGACCAGCAGCGGCAGCTCCTGCTCGAGGGCAACGCCGTCGCGCTCTATCCGGAGGGTACGCGCTCGCTCGATGGGCGCCTCTACAAGGGCCGCACGGGCGTCGCGTTCCTCGCCCTCGAGACCGGCGCTCCCGTCGTGCCCGTCGGTCTCATCGGCACCGACCGCGTGATGCCGGTCGGCGCGAAGTTCCCGTCTTTCCGCGAGCGCGTCACGGTGCGCTTCGGCAAGCCGCTCGACCTCTCGCACCATGGGCCCGCGTCGTCGGGCCGCGCGCGACGCACCGCGACCGACGAGATCATGGCGGCGATCCACTCGCTCTCCGGCCAAGAGCTCGCGAACGCCTACAACGAGGCGCCGGCGTCGAACCCGATCGAGCGCATCAAGCAGGTCCTGCCGCACGAGCGACGCTGACGATCGCCGGCATCCGTCTCACGCGACCTGCGCGGCGACCTCGATCGTCGGCTCGTGGCGCACCGGGAAGTTCACCGAGTTCGCGATGAAGCACCACCCGTTCGCGACCTCGTGGGCGTGCGTCGCGGCGTCCACCATGGACGCGTCGGCGACGACGACCCGCGGGCGCAGCACCACCTCGCGGAAGGAGCCGCCCCCGCGCCCGTCTTCGACCATGACACCGGATGCCTCGTCCTCGTAGCCCACGACGAC
>NZ_DASRXZ010000075.1:0-15276 GCF_035687345.1 Microbacterium sp. | reverse complement strand
CGGGAGACGCTCGACCCCGGCACCGGCTCGGCCCACGCAGACGTGTGCGCACCGCGCGCGACCGCCTCGCGGATCACGCGGTGGTACGACGGGTCGTACTCGACCTCGTCGATGCGGCGACCCCACCGGTCGTGCGCGCGCAGCTCGGGCTCGTGCCTGTTCGCGCGCTCGGCGTCGGTCTGGAAGTCCGCGGACCCGGTGAGGCGCCCCGCGTCGCGGAGCGCGGCATCCGCCCATTCGGCGCCGAAGGCACGTACCGCCTCGGTGAGCGGCGCATTCGAGCCGTACTCGTCGACGTCGACGCGTGGGGGCGCTTGATTGGTCACCTCGTGGGTCACGAGTTCACCGTACCGTCGTGTGCCGACGGCGACACGTCAGCCGACCGGCGCGATCGACAGGCGCAGGAGGATGTCGTCTTCCGGGCGGGGCGATCCGCGCCCGTCGGTGTTGTTCGTGAGCACCCACAGGGATCCGTCCGACGCGACGACGGCATCGCGCAGACGTCCCTGCTCGCCCACGAGCACGGCGACCGGATCGTGCGCAACAGCGCCCGCTTCTGTGTCGACGATCCAGAGGCGTGAGCCGCGGAGCCCCGCGATGAACACCGTGTCTCCGACCGCCGCGATGCCGCTCGGACTCGCCTCGGCCGTGGTCCACGTCGCAACCGGCTCGACGAAGCGGCCATCCCCGCCGACCCCCTCGACGACGGGCCAGCCGTAGTTCCCGCCCGGTTCGATGCGGTTCAGCTCGTCCCACGAGTTCTGGCCGAACTCGCTCGCCCACATCGTGCCGTCGGACGTCCACGCGATGCCCTGCACGTTGCGGTGCCCGAGGCTCCACACGGCGTTGCCGAACGGATTGCCCGGAGCCGCGTCGCCTTCGGGCGTGAGCCGCAGGATCTTGCCGTTCGGCGAGTCCGGATCCTGCGACGAGTCGCGGTTCGACGCATCGCCCGTCGTCACGTAGAGCAGCTCGTCTGGGCCGAACGCGATGCGGCCGCCGTTGTGGTTGCCCGCTCGCGCGATGCCGGAGAAGACGACCTCCGGCTCGCCCAGCGCGAGCGACCCGGTGTCGCCGGTGAGCGGCATCCGCACCACCCGGTTGTCGTCGCTCGCACCGTGATACGCGTACAGCCACCGCGAGTCCCCCTCCTCCCACACCGCGAGGCCGTGCAGTCCGGCCTCACCGCCCGCCATGACACCCGGAATGGCCCCCGCATCGCGCAGCTCGCCCGACGGTGTGAGCTCGAGGATGCGCCCGTCGTCGCGCTGGCTGATGAGCGCTCCCCCGGACTCGAACGGCACCACCGACCACGGAGAGCGAAGTCCCGTCGCGAGCGTCTCAGGAGCGCCCTGCGGTGCCCACCATCCTTCCGCCGGCCCGGAGGTGGTCGGGCTCGCGCTCGGGGCCGATGTCCGCGGAGCGGTCGGCGGCACGGGCTGGGGAGGAGTCGACGGAGCGCACGCGCATGTCGCACCCACCGCCGCGGCCAGCAGCGCCGCCGCGAGCGCGCGTCGCATCCGTGTCATACGCCGTCGGCTGCGCGCTCGACGGTCTCGATGTCGATCTTCGTCATCGAGAGCATCGCCTCGACGGCGCGGTGCGAGCGATCGGGATCAGGGTCACGGATGAGCTCGATGAGGCGGTCCGGCACGATCTGCCACGAGAGCCCCCATCGGTCCTTGAGCCAGCCGCACGGCTGCTCCTGCCCGCCGTCCGCCGTCAGCGCCGCCCAGTAGCGGTCGACCTCCTCCTGGCTCTTGCACGACACGTACAGCGAGATCGCCTCGGTGAAGGGGAACTGCGGACCCGCGTCCATCGCGTAGTAGTCGCGCCCGGCCAGGCGGAAATGCGCGTGCATGACCTTGCCCCCCATGCCCGGGACCTCGTCGGGGTACTTGCCGACCGACACGACCTCGGAGTCCGGGATCAGCGACGTGTAGAACGCGATCGCCTCCTCGGCGTCGTCGTCGAACCACAGGAACGGCGTGACATCGCTCATGGACTCAGACTTCCCCTGCGGTCGCGGCGGCGCAAGGGAGGGGACGACGGATGCCGCACCCCCGCGGCATCCGTCACCCCCGCGGCAGCTGCTCGGCAGCCCACCGGTTCATGTCGGCGCTGAACGCGGCATCCCGCAGCGGCTCCGGGCGCCGAGCGGTGTAGACGATGCGCAGCCCCTGGGGACTCGTGACGGTGAGATCGCGGGTGTTCCAGGCGGTGTCAGCCGGTCCCTCGACGGCGGTGCCGGCCACGCTGCGCGCACGCGCCGCCAGCGCGTCGAGCTCGTCGAAGGTCGCGGCGATCGACAACTGCATTCCGCTCCCGACCACGGCATCGGCGGATCCTCGACGAAGCAGGATGTCCTGATACCGCCAGCGCCGCAGGTGGATGAGCGCGGGGGCATCGCCGGGCGGCATCGCGAAGAGCTCGATGAAATCGAGCGCCGTCGTGAACCACGCGGCCGCCGCCCGCACGTCGGCGACCGCGAGCGACACGAACATCGGCATCCCGTAGATGTCACGGGTGATGCCCTCTTGGAGTTCCGGTGATGTGCTCATGGACCGAGGATGGGGGTTGACGCTGCGTCAAGGTCAATCCCGCATCCTCGAACGGACGCCGATCAGGATGACGTGCCGTTGCCGATCGGGATCCGACGCGGCAGCCACAGGTGGCGCATCGAGGTGCCTGCGACAATCGGTACATGGCGCGCTCGGCGAAACCCGCATCCGGTACGCGCCGCGCAGCATCCGCCCGGCGCCGAACAGGGGCGAAACGCGCCCACGCGCGCAGCCCGCGACGCGCCACGCCGGCTCAGCGCCGTCGCAAAGCGCAGCGCGCCCGCCGGTGGCGGATCGCGCTGATCACCGCCGCATCCGCCCTCGCCGTCGCCGCCGTGATCTCGGTCATCGTGATCGTCGGCCTGGCTGCACGCGCACTGAGCGATCTCGGCACCGGACTCGGCGGCATCGGCGACGCCATCACCGACCCGGGTCCGTTCGACACGCTCGCCCGCTACGACGACGAGCAGCTCGCCAACGCGGGCACGATCGTCACCGCCGCGTGCGATCTCGGCCTCGGCACCCGCGACCAGGCCATCGGGGTCATGACCGCGATGGGCGAATCGTCGCTCCGCAACATCGAGTACGGGGATTGGGAGACCAGCGGAGTCACCAATCCCGACGGGTCTCCGACGACGTCCATCGGCCTGTTCCAGCAGCAGGACGGCTGGGGCACCCGCGAGCAGCGTCTCGACCCGTACACCTCGGCGACGATCTTCTTCCAGGCGATGCTCCGGAAGGTGCCCGATCCCGAGCGCCAGCAGCTCGAGCCGACGATCGTCGCACATCGCACGCAGATCAACCGCGACCCCGAGCATTACGCGAAGTACTGGACGGGTGCTGTGCAGGTCGTCGACGAACTCCGCGACCGCGGCGTCGGCTGCGGCGAGTGATTTCCCACTGCTCCCTGAGAACGCGAACTCGGCGTTTATGGGGGGCTCGGCCAGGTCAGTCTGGTGAACTCGACATGCGCGGCACGTGATGACGACATCTGTGCGCCCACCGCGCACGGATGACTCATGGACACGATGACCGCTCCCCCGCTCCCCACCCCCTCGCCGGCCGTCGCGGCGACGCTTCCGGGGCGGTCGTACGAGCGGGAGCGCGCGGAGGGCACGGCCGTTCTGCGCGGACTGCTCTACGCGACCGTGTTCGTGGTGCTCGTGTACGGCCCGATCACCGCCGGGGTCGTCGCCGTGGTGCACCTTGTGAACGCCGGACGTTGAGGCTGCCGTTGGACCGTCCGCACCGGAATCGCCCTGTGCGAGCGCCGATTGAGCTGGGCGCAGGAGAGTCGAAGATGGTGGACCTGAGGGGACTCGAACCCCTGACCCCCTGCATGCCATGCAGGTGCGCTACCAGCTGCGCCACAGGCCCGGATGCCGCTCCGAACCGCTCGGAACAACTCGTCCACTCTACTACACGCGCAACCGTGTCTCGAACCACGACGGGTGTCGGACGGCTCCCATAGTGTGACCTCGTCGAAGGGAAATCCATGATCAAGCTCGGCAACATCACGTTCTACGCCGACGACCCGCCCACGCTCGCACGGTTCTGGTCCGAGGTGTTCGGCTACCCCTACCGCGAGTTCGACGGCGAACTGCGCCAGCAGCTGCTCGACTCCGGTCTCACCGAAGCGGACCTGGCGAAGCGAGGGCTCGCCGAAGATCCTGAGGGCAAGGGACCGCGCCTCTTCTTCCATCACGCGTCCGAGGCGAAGTCGGGCCGGAATCGGATCCATCTCGACATCAACGTCGTCCGTGAGCCGGGCGATGAGGCGGCTCTCGATGCCGAGAAGGACCGGCTCGTGGCGCTCGGAGCCGAGGTCGTGCGTCTCGTCGAACAGACATGGGGCCCGTGGCCCGAGCGGTATTACCAGTTGCGCGACCCCGAAGGCAACGAGTTCTGCCTGCAGTAGAACTCGAGCCGTGCGCCCGCGGGCGCCGGATCAGTCGTCGGCGGATGCGCCCTGCTTGACCTCCACGGGCACGATCGGGCAGTCCTTCCACAGGCGCTCCAGCCCGTAATAGACGCGCTCCTGCTCGTGGAACACGTGCACCACGAGGTCGCCGAAGTCGAGCAGCACCCAGCGAGCCTCCGTGCGCCCTTCGCGGCGCAGGCGCTTGTAGCCCGCCTCGAGCAGCTTCTCCTCGATCTCGTCCGCGATCGCCGCGACGTTGCGCTCACTCCGACCCGACACGAGCAGGAAGATGTCGACGAGCGGAAGCGGTCCTGATACGTCGAGGGCGACGAGGTCCTCGCCGCCCTTCGAGTCCGCGGCAGCCGCCGCGATCGCGAGCATCTCGCGCGCCTGGTCGGTCGCCGTCATCAAAGAACTCCTGTCACGAAGGCGAGGATCAGGACGCCGACCAGCGCGAGCGCGAGGGCGCCCGCCGTGATCGCGAGCGAGATCATGAGTCGGCTGCCCTTCTCGGGTGCGGGCGGTTTGATGATCTCACCGGGCGTCTTGACGGTGCTGATCGCGGCGCTCGCAGCGATCGGCGTGGGCGACGAATGAGCGGGCAGCTCGCCGTCCACAAGCACCGCGTCGACCTCCTTGCCGTCGGCCGTGCCGGGGATCGCCCCCGTCGAGCCGAGCCCCTCGGGCAGGTTGAACGTGCCCGTGACGAGCACCTCACCTGTCGCGGCGACCGGCGCCACGATGCCGGACTGGTCGGGCTGCGGCACGATGAGTGCGTTCGGCGTGCCCGTCGACCCGCTCGTCGACGCCGACGTGATGAGCTCGTCGAATGACGGCGGAAGCACGACGTTCGGCGCACCTTCGGCGAGCAGGCCTGCTCCGAGCTGGGAGTTGACGCCCCTCTCCCCCGACGATGCCGCTGACTGGTCAGCAGGACGCTGCGGTGCGGGCTCGAATGTCGGCGTCGGGGCGGACGCCGCGGCCGCCGGCGCCGACGGCGCGGCGGGCGCAGCCTGCTCGGCTTCGTGCTCCTCGGTCACCCCTGCGGCGCTGAGCAGCCACGACGGCACACCACTCTCGCCCGTTTCGCTCGACGGCTCGGCCCGCGGAGCAGGCGTCTGCGGGGCCGGCGTCTGCGGCGCAGGAGCCGGAGTGCCGAACATGGGCGCCTGCGGGGCGGGAGCCGGAGCACCGAACAACGGCGACTTCGGCGTGGCGGAGCTGCCGAAGGTGGGCGGCTTCGGGGTCGGCGTCTCCGCGGGCCTCACCGGCCAGACGCGAGCGGGCTGCTCGGCGGCTGGCGCCTGCGACGCGGCGGGGGGCGCGGCATCCGGTTTCGCGGCTGCCGGCGCGTCGGTCGGCGCCGACGTGTAGCCCGACGCGATCTCAGGCGTAATCACCGGAACGGATGCCGTGCGAATGCGCTCCTGCTGGCGCGCCTGGCGGCGCGTGAGGGGCGCGACACCCAGGTCGACCGCGGAGTCGGCGACGGGCGGCGGGGGCAGAACGGGCGGGTCGGCCGGGCGCGCGAGCGGGACGACGGGAGTCGAAGCGACAGGCGGAGCAGAAGGCGCCGGAGTCGCGGGGGTCGGCGCGGAGGGCGCCGGAGCAGACTGATCCGGGCGGGCGATGGGGGCCGAGGTCACCGGCGGCGTGGGAGCTGCGGGAGTGTCGGCGGGCGCGGCATCCGTCGTCACGATCGGCGTCGCACCGGTGTTGCGGATCTGGCGCAACTGCTTTCGTGTGAGTGCTGGAGTAGCCGGCTGCTCGGGTGTACTCATTCCTTGCTCCGGTAAAGATGATGCTTCGCAATGTATTGGACGACCCCGTCGGGCACGAGATACCACACCGGGTGACCGCGACGGACGCGATCCCGGCAGTCCGTCGACGAGATGGCGAGGGCTGGAACCTCGAGCTGACTCACATCGTCGCTCGGCAGTCCGTCTGTGCTCAGCACATGGCCCGGACGCGAGACGGCGACGAAGTGGGCGAGGTCCCACAACTCATCATGGTCTCTCCAACTGAGAATTTGCGCTATGGCGTCTGCGCCCGTGATGAAGAAGAGCTCAGCAGTCGGGCGCTCGGCTTTGAGGTCTCGCAGCGTGTCGATCGTGAAGGTGGGGCCCTCGCGATCGATGTCGACCCGGCTGACGGTGAAGCGCGGGTTGGAGGCGGTCGCGATGACCGTCATGAGATAGCGGTGCTCCGCGGCCGACACGTCGTGCTTCTGCCACGGCTGGCCCGTCGGCACGAACACGACCTCATCGAGATCGAACGACTGAGCGACCTCGCTCGCGGCGACCAGGTGCCCATGGTGGATGGGATCGAACGTCCCACCCATGACCCCGATCCGCGGGGCTCGTTCACCCGACATCCAGTGCGGCCTAGTGGCCGTGTTCCACCCGCTGGACGTCGTTCGCGTGAGCGCGCGCGTAGGCCTCCGCCTTCGGCGAGTGGCGGTTGGCCACGTTGCGGTACGAGAGCGTCACGAACGCGAGGAGCGTGAAGATGACGAGCGCGACGATCCCGTACACCGCCGTCTCGGCAGCGACGTTGCCGGTGTGCTCGGTCTCTTCTGCTGCGAACGCGATCAGCGAGGCGAGGGTCATTCGGGCTCCGTTTCCATCGTGCGCCGGGTGGCGCGCCCGTCCAGTCTAAGCCTCACTCGCGAACCTGTCCGGAACCGCGCGCGATCCACTTCGTGCTCGTGAGCTCCGCGAGGCCCATCGGTCCGCGCGCGTGAAGCTTCTGCGTCGAGATGCCGACCTCGGCGCCGAATCCGAACTCCCCGCCGTCGGTGAAGCGAGTGGACGCGTTCGCCATGACGACGGCCGAGTCGACCTCGGCCAGGAACCGCTCCGCGCTCGCGTCGTCCTGCGTGATGATCGACTCGGTGTGGTGCGTCGAGTAGCGGCGGATGTGCGCGAGCGCCTCGTCGAGATCGTCGACCACTCGCATCGACACGTCGAGGCTCAGGTACTCCGTCGCCCAGTCGTCGTCGGTCGCGGGCACGACGCCCTCGGCGAGCGCCGACACGCGGTCGTCGCCGTGCACGGTCACGCCCTTCTCCTGGAGCGCCGCGACGACCGGCGACACGAGACGCTCGGCGGCGGCGCGGTGCACGAGCACGGTCTCGACCGCGTTGCACACGCTCGGTCGCTGGACCTTCGCGTTGACGACGATGTCGCGCGCCCACTCGAGCGGGGCGCTCGCGTCGAGCACGATGTGGACGACCCCGGCGCCGGTCTCGATGACCGGGACGGATGACTCGGTGACGACGGTCTCGATGAGCTGCGCGCTCCCTCGTGGCACGAGCACGTCGACGATGCCGCGCGCATGCATGAGCTCGCGCGCGCCCTCGCGCCCGAACGAGTCGACCGTCTGGATCGCCTCGGGGTCGATGCCGCGAGCGGCGAGTGCTTCGCGCATCGCGTCGACGAGCGCGGCGTTCGTGAGCTCGGCGGCGGTGCCGCCGCGCAGCACGACGGCGTTGCCCGACCGCAGGGCGAGGGCGGCGATGTCGACCGTCACGTTCGGGCGAGCCTCGTAGATCGAGCCCACGACCCCGAACGGCACCGAGACCTTCGCGAGCGCCACGCCGTTCGGCAGCACGCGCTCGTCGAGCACGCGGCCGACCGGATCGGGCAGTGCCGCGACGTCGCGCACCGCCGCCGCCAGCGCGGCCACGCGCGGCTCGTCCAGGCGCAGACGGTCCTGGAGGGCGGTGCTGAGACCGGTGGTCCGCCCGCGTTCGAGGTCCTCGGCGTTCGCGGCGACGATCGCCGGGGCCGCCGCCTCGATGGCATCGGCGATCGCGAGCAGCGCGTCGCGCTTCTCGGCGTCGGTCAGGCGCCCCACGCTGCGAGCGGCCTCCTTCGCGAGCAGCATGCGGTCGCGGGCGGTCGTCGCGGTGGTGGCGGTCATCTCGCCAGTTTATCGGCGGGCAGAGAGGTCGCGATCGTGCGCAGCGGGCCTGTGCCGGCGGGCCAGGCCGGTTCGGGGTTCGGTGCGAACCACGTTCCGATCTCGTCGCCGGCGAGGGCGCGGCCGACGAGGTCGGCGCTCGTGACGAGGACGCCGACACCGGATGCCGCGGCCAGCCGCGCCGCGGAGACCTTGGTCGCCGCTCCCCCGGTTCCCACGCTGTTGACCACGACCGAGCCGAACTCGAAGTCGTGCAGGTCCTCGCCGTACGCGATGCGGTGGATGGGCCGCGCGTCGGGCTCTTCCGGCGGACGCGTGTAAAGCGCCTCGATGTCGCTGAGCAGCACGAGGGCATCCGCCCCGATGAGCTGCGCCACGAGCGCCGCGAGACGGTCGTTGTCGCCGAATCGGATCTCGTGCGTGGCGACCGTGTCGTTCTCGTTGACGATCGGAAGGATGCGCAGTCCGAGGAGGCGCTCCATGGCGCGGCGCGCGTTCGAGCGATGGGTCGGGTTCTCGAGGTCGCCGGCGGTGAGGAGCACCTGGCCGGCGACGACGCGGAACGGCCGCAGCGCCTCCTGGTACCGGTAGATGAGGACGTTCTGGCCGACGGCGGCGGCCGCCTGCTGCGTCGCGAGGTCGGTGGGCCGCTCCTCGAGCGACAGGAACGGCATGCCGGTGGCGATCGCTCCCGACGACACGAGGACGACCTCGGTGCCGCGCGCATGCGCGGCGGCGAGCGCCTCGACGATGGACTGGATGCGAGGGGCGTTGTCACCGCTGATCGATGACGATCCCACCTTCACGACCACCCGGCGCGACCCGGGGATGTCCTGTCGTTCGGCTGCGCTCACTCATCCTCCTCGTCGATGTCGTCGATCTCGTCGATGTCGTACGCGCGCGCGGCGAGGCGCTCGGCCTCGAGCTCGGCACGCGCCTCGGCCTTCGCGTCCATGCGCTCGTGGTACCGCTCGCGACGCTCCGCCGTCGTGCGTCGCGTGGACCCGTCCAGCCGCGGATCGGTGCCGCGCGGCGCGGTCATGAGCTCGGCCACGGACGACAGCGACGGCTGCCAGTCGAACACGACGCCGTCGTCGCCGCCGATGATGACGGTCGAGCCCGGTGTCGCGCCCACGCGGTAGAGCTCCTCCTCGACGCCGAGGCGCTCGAGGCGGTCGGCGAGGTAGCCGACGGCCTCGTCGTTCTGGAAGTCGGTCTGCTGCACCCAGCGCTCGGGCTTCGCGCCGCGCACGCGGTACACCGGGCCGTACGTGCCCCCCTCGACGCGCACGGTGAACTCCTGCTCCGCGCCCTTCGGCCGGATGACGATGCGCTCGGGGGCGGGCTTGACCGCTTCGGCCGCACGGTGCTCGGCGACGATCTGAGCGAGCGCGAACGTGAGTTGACGGAGCCCCTCGTGGCTGACCGTCGAGATCTCGAACACACGGTAGCCGCGCTCCTCGAGGTCGGGGCGCACGAGGTCGGCGAGATCCTTCGCCTCGGGGACGTCGACCTTGTTGAGCGCGATGAGCTGGGGCCGCTCGAGCAGCGGCACCTGACCCTCCGGCACGGGGTATGCGGCGAGCTCCGCGAGGATCACGTCGAGGTCGGTGAGCGGGTCGCGACCCGGTTCGAGCGTCGCGCAGTCGAGCACGTGCACGAGCGCCGTGCACCGCTCGACGTGCCGCAGGAACTCGAGCCCGAGCCCCTTGCCCTCGCTCGCGCCCTCGATGAGGCCGGGAACATCGGCGACGGTGTAACGCACGTCGCCGGCCTGGACGACGCCGAGGTTCGGATGCAGCGTCGTGAACGGGTAGTCGGCGATCTTGGGTCGCGCGGCGGAGACGGCCGCGATGAGGCTCGACTTGCCCGCCGACGGGAAGCCGACGAGAGCGACGTCGGCGACCGTCTTGAGTTCGAGGATGACGTCGCCCTCCCAGCCCGGCGTGCCGAGCAGCGCGAAGCCCGGGGCCTTGCGCTTGGGAGATGCGAGGGCCGCGTTGCCGAGGCCGCCGAGACCGCCCGGTGCGACGACGAAGCGCATGCCGGGCTCGATCATGTCGACGAGGACCTCGCCCGACGGGTCCTTCACGACCGTGCCGACGGGCACCGGCAGCTCGAGGGACTCGCCGTGCGCGCCCGACCGGTTGTCGCCCATGCCGAAGCCGCCGTTGCCGGCGGAGCGGTGCGGCGAGTGGTGGTACGACAGAAGCGTCGTCACCTGCGGGTCGGCGACGAGCACGATGTCGCCGCCGTGACCGCCGTTGCCGCCGTCGGGGCCGGCCAGCGGCTTGAACTTCTCGCGGCGCACCGACACGCAGCCGTTGCCCCCCTTGCCGGCACGCAGGTGCAGCGTGACGCGGTCGACGAATGTGACCATGCCGTCTCCTCCTGCTGTGCGCCGGCCGTGCGGGCGGGCGATGTTCCTGATTATGCGCAGTGAGGGGCGAGCCGAAGCCCGCCCCTCACCGTAAGTCCTGTCGAAGCGCCCGGATCACTCCGCGGTCGCGACGATGTTGACGACCTTGCGGCCGCCCTTGGTGCCGAACTCGACAGCACCCGCCGCGAGGGCGAACAGCGTGTCGTCGCCGCCACGGCCGACGTTGACGCCGGGGTGGAAGTGCGTGCCGCGCTGGCGGACGAGGATCTCGCCGGCGTTGACGACCTGGCCGCCGAAGCGCTTCACGCCGAGGCGCTGGGCGTTCGAGTCACGACCGTTGCGGGTGGAGCTTGCGCCCTTCTTGTGTGCCATCTCTGCGTCTCTCCTGGCTTACTTGATGCCGGTGACCTTGACGCGCGTGAGCTCCTGACGGTGGCCCTGGCGCTTCTTGTAGCCGGTCTTGTTCTTGAACTTCTGGATCACGATCTTCGGGCCGCGCTCCTCACCGAGAACCTCGGCGGTCACCGTGACCTTCGCGAGCTTGTCGGCGTCGGTCGTGACGGAGTCGCCGTCGACGAACAGCACGGCGGGCAGCTCGATCTTGTCGCCGACCTTCGCGGCCTGGCGATCGAGAACGACGATCGAGCCGACCTCGACCTTCTCCTGTCGCCCGCCGGCGCGCACAACTGCGTAAACCACTTCACACCTGTTTCTTCTGGGAGCGCACGCGCTCGGGATGTCATGAAAGACGTGGCGCGGATGTCTCGACGCACCAAAGGACTACTTTACCGGATGCCTCATACCCTTGGCAAAAGCACCCACCCTGTGCCGCCGCGGCCCCTCCACCCGTTCCGCATGCATAGGATCGGCGCGTGGCGATCCTGATCGACGACCCCCAGTGGCCCGCTCACGGGCGCCTGTGGGCGCACTTGGTCAGCGACTCGGACCTCGACGAGTTGCACGCGTTCGCCGCAGCGAACGGCATTCCGCGCCGTGGATTCGACCTCGACCACTACGACGTGCCGGATGAGGCGCACGCGCGCCTCGTGGCGGCGGGCGCCCGGCACGTGAGCGCCCACACGCTCGTACGGGCGCTCATCGCATCGGGACTGCGCGTGCGCGCACGCGACCGGCGCTGAGCCTCCATCCCGGAGGAGGCCCGCGCCGCGTCAGTCGTCGGAGGGCGTGTGCGAGACCGGCGTCCCCGTCAGGGCGGCGGTCGTCACGCGGCGGCGTGCCCGCCCCTGCCCCGGAGCCTTCGGCTCGGGGAGCGCGTTGAGCACCGAGTCGAGCAGGAGCTCCTTCTCGGTCTTGGGCGTTGCCGGGGCATCCGACTTCTTCTTGCGCTTCTTGCGCTCCGGCTTGTCGGCCTTCGCGGGCTTGTCCGCCTTCTCGACGACCGGAAGCGGCACGATCGGCTCGGAGGCCGCCTGCTCGCGCGCCTCCTCCTCGGTGTGGTGGATCGTCGACGCCGCGATCTGGGCGAGGGCGGACTTGACGCCCTCGGTGATCACATGCGTGCCGGCGCCGGGCTGCGACGAGCCGCCGCTCTGGCGCGACGAACGGCGTCCGCCCTGCGAGCTCGCCGACGCGCGGTGCTTGACCACCGGGTCGTGGTGCACGATGAGACCGCGGCCCGCGCACACCTCGCACGGCTCGCTGAAGGTCTCGAGCAGGCCGAGGCCGAGCTTCTTGCGCGTCATCTGCACGAGGCCGAGCGAGGTCACCTCGGCGACCTGGTGCTTCGTGCGGTCACGGCTCAGGCACTCGACGAGGCGGCGCAGCACGAGGTCGCGATTGGACTCGAGCACCATGTCGATGAAGTCGACGACGATGATGCCGCCGATGTCGCGCAGCCGCAACTGGCGGACGATCTCCTCGGCCGCTTCGAGGTTGTTCTTGGTGACCGTCTCTTCGAGGTTGCCGCCCGAGCCGACGAACTTGCCCGTGTTGACGTCGATGACCGTCATCGCCTCGGTGCGGTCGATCACGAGCGAACCACCGGACGGCAGCCACACCTTGCGGTCGAGCGCCTTCTCGATCTGCTCGGTGATGCGGAACTCGTCGAACGGGTCGCCGTCGCCCTCGTAGCGCTCGACCCGCTCGAGCAGGTCGGGCGCGACCGACTCGAGGTACTTCGTGATGGTGTGGTGCGCGTCGTCGCCCTGGATGAGCATGCGCGAGAAGTCCTCGTTGAAGACGTCGCGGACGATCTTGACCAGGAGGTCGGGCTCGGAGTGCAGCAGCGCCGGAGCCTGGATCGTCTCGACCTGCTTCGAGATGTGCTCCCACTGGTTGGTGAGGCGCTGCACATCGCGCGTGAGCTGCTCCTCGGTTGCGCCCTCGGCCGCCGTGCGCACGATGACGCCCGACGACTCGGGGAGCACCTCCTTGAGGATCTTCTTGAGACGCGCGCGCTCGGTGTCGGGCAGCTTGCGCGAGATTCCGTTCATGGCACCGCCCGGCACGTACACGAGGTACCTGCCCGGGAGGGAGATCTGGCTCGTCAGGCGCGCGCCCTTGTGGCCGACCGGGTCCTTCGTGACCTGCACGAGCACGCGATCGCCCGTCTTGAGCGCGAGCTCGATCCGACGCGGCTGGTTGCCGGTCTCGACCGCGTCCCAGTCCACCTCGCCCGAGTACAGCACGGCGTTGCGGCCGCGGCCGATGTCGACGAACGCGGCCTCCATGCTCGGCAGCACGTTCTGCACGCGGCCGAGGTACACGTTGCCGATGAGCGACGCGTCCTGGTTGCGCGCGACGTAGTGCTCGACGAGCACCTTGTCTTCGAGCACCGCGATCTGGATGCGGCCGTTCTTCGAGCGCACGATCATCTCGCGGTCGACCGCCTCGCGGCGCGCGAGGAACTCCGCCTCGGTCACGACCGCACGGCGACGCCCGGCCTCACGGCCGTCGCGGCGACGCTGCTTCTTCGCCTCGAGGCGCGTCGAGCCCTTGATGCGCTGCGGCTCGGTGATGAGCTCGACGGCGCGCTGCTTGCGCGGGGCGGGCTGGTCGCCCGAATCCTTCGAAGAGTCGGATGCGTCGTCGCGCCCTTCTCCCCCGCCGCCGCGGCGGCGGCGACGACGCGACCCGGACGATCCGTTGTCATCGTCGCGCTGCGGGCTCTGCCTGGGCGGCAGGAGCGTGATCTCCGGCGCGTAGAAGTGGAGCTCGGTGGAGACCGCCGACACGAACACCTCGGGCAGCAGGCCGAGGCTCTGCGCGGTCGGCGGCGCGGGTGAGGTCTCCTCGGCCACGGGCTCGGCGTCTTCCGACGAGCCCTCCGGCGCGTCGCTCTCGGACGCCGGCGCTTCCTCGGCGCCCTCCGGCGTCTCGGCCGACTCCGTGGCGGCCGGCGTCTCGGCGGACTCCGTGGTCGCCGGCGTCTCGGCCGGCTCAGCGCCCGGGGGCGCGGCATCCGTCTCGGGCTCGACCGGCGACTCGGCCGCCTGCTCCGCCTCATCGGCGGAAGCCTGCTCCGGCTCGGTGACGGAGTCCTCGGCGGGATCGGCCGGAGCGGCCGACTCCTGCGCGGGCTCGTCGTCGGAGCCCTGCTCGGGCTCCGCGGCATTCGGGGCGCTGTCGCCCTCGGTCGCCTCGACCGACTCGATGACCGCCTCGGTCTCGACGCTCGCCGCGTCGTCCGCGTCCGCGGACTGCGGAGCGGCTACCGGAGCGTCGGATTCGGGGCGGGGGTCGGCGTGTGTGTCATTCTCATCAGCCATCTACGGCGTACTCCCTGCGGGGCGGCACCGCGCGCCGCCCGGCGAAATCTCGTGCTGCGCCGCTCCGTGCCCTCCGGTCCGGGGCGGTGCTGCGAACTCACTCGGTCTGCAACGGAACCCGGCTCTGTCGGCGGAGTTCGCTGCGGGGGCTGTCATCGCCCGAAGTCTGCGTTGATGCGGTGTTCGCGGCGCGGCCGCGACACATCCCGTCCATTATCGCACCTTCGCGGAGGTTTGCCCATCTCGCGGGAGTCCGCGCCGTTTCCACGGCGGATGCGGCGGCATCCGCCCAGTCGTCGATGCCATAATCCGTCGCATGCCCGAACCGCAGACGCACGCGCGTCCCACCGCCACGGCCGTGTGGCTCATCATCGCCGGCGTCATCGGCTGGTGGGCGGCGTTCTCGCTCACGATGGAGCGCCTGCACCTGCTCGAGAACCCCGGCTCGCAGGCGTCGTGCGACTTCAGCCCGCTCGTGCAGTGCGGCAAGAACCTCGAGTCGTGGCAGGGCTCGGTGTTCGGATTCCCGAACCCCATCATCGGGCTCGCCGGGTGGGTCGCGCCGATCGTGGTCGGCTTCGCGATCCTCGCGGGCGCGCGCTTCGCGCGGTGGTTCTGGTGGCTGTTCGAGCTCGGCATGACGTTCGCGTTCGTGTTCGTCATCTGGCTCATCGCGCAGAGCATCTTCGTGATCGGAACGCTGTGCCCGTGGTGCATGGTCACGTGGGTCGTGACGATCCCGTCGTTCTACGTCGTGACGCT
>NZ_DASRXZ010000074.1:0-13702 GCF_035687345.1 Microbacterium sp. | reverse complement strand
TCGAGGCCGGCGACGCGGCGGTAGAGCCAGTCGCCGACGGCGCCGGCGGCGTAGTGGTTGAACGAGACCATGCCGCCACCGGATGCGTCATCCGACGCACCCTCCTTCAGGTCGGCGATGTTCACGGTGCCATCGGGGCGCAGAGCATCCCACCGCTCCCAGATCGTGGTGCCCCCGGCCTCCATCATGTACAGCCACGATGGCGGCGTGGTCTGAAGAAGGAGGTCGAACGCCTCGTCGACGCGGCCGTTGTCGGAGAGGGCGAAGAGGATGTACGGGGTGCCGGGGAATCCGGTGCGGAGGTGTCCGTCGGCCTCGGCGATGAGGCGGACGAGGTTGCCGGCCATCGCGTCGGTCTCGGCGCCTTCGGTCATGCCGAAAGCCAGCGGCAGCACGTAACCGGTCTGGAATTCGTTGTGCAGGGTGCCATGTCCGTCGGTGAACACGGCGCGGTACGCGGTGGCGATCTCGGTGTGCAGGCGCCGGTAGTGCGCAGCATCCGCCGACTCCCCGAGGAGATCCGCGATCCGCGCGACGATCGCACACGAGTTGGCGAAGTAGGCGGTGCCGATCCACTTGCCCTTCTGGATCCACTCCTTCGCCGAGCCGTCGGGTGAGGTCCAGTCGCCGAAGTGGAACGGCCACCGCCAGATCCGGCGCGCGTCGCGGGTGAACGAGCCGAGCTGCGCCCACCACTTCGCGGCTTCGAGGAAGCGCTTCATCGTCGGGTAGTTGCGGCGCAGCACCTCGAGGTCGCCGCGCGCCAGGTACTCGGCCCACGGCGCGAGGACGCATACGTCACCCCAGCACGAGGTCGCCATGGTGGGGAACGGGTTGCCCGCCTTCGGGACGACCATGGGAATGCCGCCGCCCCGGCCCTGCTCGGCGGTGACGTCGCGCATCCACTTGCCGATGAATCGGGACATGTCGAAGTTGAAGCTCGCCGTCGAGGCGAACACGGCGTAGTCGCCCGTCCACCCTTCGCGCTCGTCGCGCTGCGGACAGTCGGTCGGTATGTCGACGAAGTTCGACCGCCCACCCCACTGGATCGCGTGCTGAAGCCTGTTGATGAGGTCGTTCGAGCACGAGAACTCGCCGACCTGCGGAACGTCCGAATGCAGCACGAGTGCGCTCAGCTCGAGATCGTCGGGACGGATGCCTCGCACCCCGACGTAGCGGAACCCCATGTACGTCAACCGAGGCGAGTACTCCTGCTCACCACCGACGCAGGTGTACGTGGCGGTGGCTTTGGCCGTGCGGAGCGACCGGACGAACAGCTCACCGTCCACCACGACCTCTGCGTGGCGGAACACGACCTGCTGTCCACGGGTGCCGTTCAGGCGGGCACTGATCACGCCGGCGAAGTTCTGACCGAAGTCGTAGATCACCTCGCCGCTCGGACTGGTCGTCCACGAGACGGGGCGAAGGGTCTGCTGCGCGCGCACCGGCGGACCGTACTGTGCCACAAGCGTCGGGGCACCCTTCGGCCGGGTCACGTCGGCGGGTTCCCATCGCACCGAGGCCGGGTCGAGAGTGGCGTCGTAGGTCTCGCCGTCGTACCACTCGGCCATCCGGTAACGCGAGTCGGTCGTGACCTGCCAGTCGGGCCCGGTGGCGATGAGGTCTTGTGTGCCGTCGGCGTACTCGATGTGCAGTTCGGCGAGGAACGCCTGCCGATCGGCGTAGATGCGGCTCTTCCGCTTGTGCGTGAACGACCCGACCGCCCATCCTCCGGCGACGACAGCCGACAGCACGTTGCCTGCGGCGATCGCGTCGGTGACGTCGTAGGTCTGGTACTGGATGTGATGCCGGTACGACGTGAAGCCGGGTGCGAAGTACTGGTCGCCGACCTTCACGCCGTTGAGCTGGAGCTCGTAGACCCCGAGCGCGGTCGCCTCGATCCACGCCCGCCGCACGGGTCCTCGCGCGGTGAACCGGGTGCGGAACTCCATCGGCACCGGTGAGCGGCCCTTCGGGGAGCGGTACGAGGCATCCGTGATCCACTGTGCAACCCATGGGGTGTCCAGTCGACCCGTGCGGAAGGCGGTGGACGCCTCGGCGACCGCGCCGGTGCGGCCGGTCGCTGTGACGTGCACGCGGTACTCGGTGTCGGGGGTGAGCGGGCCGGTGTAGGGGATGGCGACCTGCTGCGTCGTACGGGTCTGCCAGTCCCCCACGCGGACGATGGCGTGATCGAGTGCCTCGCCGGGCACGTCGGACTCGAGAGCGAACCCGATGCGCGGTGCTTCGTCGGTGACGAGGCCGTGCTCGACGCCGTCGATGGTCAGCCGGGAGATGCGCAAACCGGTCATCTCCGCTTCGAGAGGATCTTCTTGAGGCCGCGAACCGGATGCCACGCGGCGATGTCGGAGATGCCGGCAGCCACCTCGTAGGGCAGTTGCCCGTTGGACGACATGACGAGGCTGCGCAGTGTCGCGGTCGGCATCATGCGCAACAGGAAGTGCGCGTTCTTGAGCCGGGTATCGCGCTCGAGGGACTCCGGAAGTCGGTGGGCCGCGTCGAATTCCTTGCGGGCGCGGCCGACGATCGCGCGATAGAGGAGGGCGCCGACCAGAGACCCGCGGGCGTCCTTGAGACGGGTCTCCATCGTCAGCCGCCGACCTGTGTCCGGCGCGGTCATGGGTGCGCCGACGAGCTTCGGGAAGCACTCGGGGACTCTCCGCGGCGGCGTCGAGTAGGCCCGGTCGACCTCCGGCGGATACGGTGAGCGCGGAGTTCGGCCCGAGGTCACCGCCAGGGGCGCGCGGAGTCGGATGTCGGCCGCCGATGCCGCGATCAGGATCTCGTACTCGCCGTTGTCGAGCACCCATGCGTGTTCGTCGACGTCCCAATACGACAGATCCGACAGGGCGAATGAGAGCGGGACGACGACGGTCTCCCCCGCCCGGATGCGCACTTTGGCGAACGCGCGCAGCTCCTTTTCGGCTTTGAAGACACCGTCCGAGTTGTTGCGCACGTACAGCTGGACGACCTCTGCCGCGTCGACGGTGCCCGTGTTCGTGACGGTGACCGCCGCGTCGACGCGGCCGCCGTGCACGCGCACCGTGACATCGTCGTAGGAGAAGGTCGTGTAGGAGAGCCCGTGCCCGAAGGGGAAGAGCAGGTCGGTGCCCGCCTTGTCGTAGAAGCGGTAGCCGACGTAGACGGACTCGTAGTATCGGGCGATCGGACCGCGGTTGTAGTCGGCGAAGTCGCCGACGTCCTCTGCGGTGCGGGGCCAGCTCTGCGCCAGCTTTCCCGAAGGGGAGGTCTCGCCGAACAGCAGCGCCGCAGCCGCCTCCCCACCGCGCATTCCAGGCAGGTGCATGTGCAGGACCGCCGCGAGCTCGTCGACGACGGGCAGCTCGACCGCCGACCCGGCGTGGAGCACCAGGACCACGGGGACGCCGGTTCCGACGAGTTCGCGAAGCAACGACCCCTGAGCATCGCTCAGTCTCAGATGCGGGCGGTCGAACCCTTCGCTCTCTTCGAGGTCGCTCAGACCGCCGAAGAAGAGCACCACGTCGGCATCGCGGGCAGCGGCCACCGCCGCGGCCGCGAGCGCAGGATCAGGGGTCGTGTCGAGCGACCGGTATCCGCGTGCGTAGGAATAGCGGATGCCGCGCCGGTCGAACGCGTCGCGGGCGCTGGTGACCGAGGTCGGGGTGACCAACGATGAGCCGGCCCCCTGGAACCGCAGCCGCTCGAACATCTCCCCGACGACGGTGATGCGTCTGTCCGGTGGAAGCGGGAGTGTTCCGTCGTTGCGAAGCAGCACAGCACTGTCCAAAGCGACCTGGGTCGCCAGCGCCGCGTGCACCTCCAGGTCGGGCGCCCGATCGCCCCCGCCGTGGCTGATGCGTCCGCGGATGAGCGTGAGCACATTGCGCACCGCGGTATCGACGGCGTCGACCGCCAATGAGCCGTCCTCGACTGCGGCGATGATGGCAGCGCGGTTGTGCGGCACACCGCCGGGCATGTCCAGGTCCAGTCCCGCCGCGATGCCGGCGACACGGTCATGGGTGGCACCCCAGTCCGTCATCACGACGCCGGTGAAGCCCCACTCGTCGCGGAGGATCCCGGTGAGCAGATCCCGGTTCTCACTGCAGAACGTGCCGTTGAGCTTGTTGTACGCGCACATGACCGTCGCGGGCGAGGCATCCGTCACAACCCGCTCGAATGCACGCAGATAGATCTCACGCAGTGCCCGCTCGTCGACGACGCTGTCGCCGACGAACCGGTACTCCTCGTTCGAGTTGGCGGCGAAGTGCTTGACCGAGGTGCCGATCCCCTGCGCTTCCACACCCTGCACGAACGCCGCTCCGAAGACTCCCGCCACGAGGGGGTCCTCCGAGAAGTACTCAAAGTTCCGGCCGCACCGGGGGTCGCGCATGATGTTCACACCGGGGGCGAGCAGCACGTCGACGCCGTGCGAGCCGCACTCCACACCGATCGCTTCGCCGATGCGGCGCGCGTTCTCCGGGTCCCAGGATGCCGCCACCGCCGACGCGGTCGGGAACGACGTGGACGGTGCGTTGTCGGCGATGTCGAACCCTCCGCCGATATCGCGCACCTTGCGGACGCCATGCGGTCCGTCGGTCAGCAGCAGCGACGGGATGCCGAGGCGCTCGATCGGCGTCGTATACCAGGAGTCGACGCCTTCGAGGAGGCGGGCCTTCTCTTCGAGCGTCAGCTCACCGAGGAGCGCATCGACGTCGAGCGCGGCGGTGGTGGAGGCGTTGCGCATTCAGCGCACTCCGCGGATGAAGAAGGTCACCACGCCGGTGCCGAGGGCGATCACGGCGCCGGCGAGGAACAGGGCTGTGTAGTTCGTGCCGCTCGCGGACCCGATGGCCAGAAGCGCCGACCCGAGCAGCGGGGCGATGGCCGAAGGCAGCGTGGCCGCGAGGTTGTAGATGGTCATCCAGCGGCCGGCTTGCTCCCGTTCGGGAACCAAGTCGGACGCCATCGCGACATCGACCGATCCGAACATACCGGCCGCCCCCAGGATGAACATGACCGCTGCGACGAAGAGCCCGAACCCGTCGGCGAACCCCATCAACGCCAACCCGATCGCGGCGAGCACGGTCGAGGCGAGGATGAAGACCTTCCGACGCCTGAGCTTGTCGGAGAGCATCCCCGACACGACGGCGAAGGTCATGGTGACGAGAATGCCGATGCCGCCCACGAGCGCGAGGCGCTGACCGGCCTCTTCAGGCGTGAACCCGAGGCGGTCACCGAGGAAGTACAGCTGGTAGGTCGTCAGGAACGCCAGCGCGATCTGCATGAACAGCTTGCCCAGCCAAACGAGTCCGAAGTCGGGGTGCTTGCGCGGGTTGAAGACCATGAGCCGGAAGGTCTGCACCAGCGTGGTGAGCGGGATCGCCACCGGGTGCTCCTTGATCGCGAGGCTCCACACGACCGCGAGCACCGCGAGCAGCGCCCACGGGACGAGGAACAGGACGACGAGGCTGCCGGTGAGCATTCCACCGAGGGTGTAGCCGAGCACCCCCGCCAACTGCGTCGCGACGCCGACAATCGCCCCGACGGTCCCGCGCTGCTGCTCCGGCACCCGCTCGGCGACGATCGGAGTGATCGCGGCAGCCGCACCGGCCCCGCCCATGCATACGACAACCCAGCCCAGGACGAGGAGAATGAGGTTCGGGGCGAGCGCCACCATGATGGAGCCGACGATCGCGACCACGATCCCGCCCAGCAGCCACGGTCGCCGCCTTCCCCACCGACTGCGCGTGCGGTCGCTGAGCACACCGGCGGCCGGTCCCGCAACCAGCGAGACGACGGCGCCGACGGTCGCGACGATGCCCAGGCTCAGCGCCTTGCCGTCGGGGTCGAGGGTCTGCACCCTGTACGGCAGGCTGAACAGCGCCGGCATCATCACCGTCAGATACAGGCCGAAGTTGAGGAAGCCGAACAGCGTCAAGAACCCGCGGCCGACGCGCTCCTGCGGCTCGATGACGGGTGCGGGGCCGACTGTCGTCGTGACACCGGCGACAGGCGGGGGAGCCGCGGATGGGTGATCCTCGTTCGTGGTCATGGAGACTCCGTTGTCTTCGTGCGCTCACAGGAACTAGCGCGCGCTACCCGAGCGTAGCGGGGGGTTCGCGGCGGTGCAATCCGCCGGTCTAGGTCGTTTCGCGTTGGACCAGGTGCACATCGCCGGAAGGGCCCGCGGACGGTGTCTCCGCGCCCTCGACGGCAGCGAGGGCGACCTGCGCGAGGTAGCGTCCGAGCCCCGCGGCATCCACCCGCACCGTCGACAGCGAGGGCACGAGCAGGCCGGCGAGCGGAGAGTCGTCGTGGCCGATGATCGCCAAGCGATCGGGAACGGCGACCCCCTGGCGCAAAGCTGCGGACAGCGCGATCGCGGCCACGTCGTCGTTGTACGCGACGATGCCGTCGATGCCGCGCGACAACCAGTCCGCGATCATATCGGGGGCTGTGACTGGCGTGATCGCGGCGTCAGCGGCGAGGGGTGACCCCGTGGATGCCGCCACTGTCGCCGCCGCCAGCGATCGACGCTGCATGACCAGGTCTGCCAGCCGCGGGTCGTCCGGCGCCGCGAACGCGATGCGGCGCCGGCCGCGCTCGATCAGGTGCTCGACCTGAACGCGCGGACCGCCTGCGAACCGTTCATCGTGAGCAGCGGCGAAACGGCCGCGGCCGGGAGCGAGCACGATCGCCCCCGATGCCGCGACCGCCTCGTGCAGGGCATCGGGCATCGGAGCGTACGAGATCACGACGTCGGGACGCAGACTCTCCCACAGCGGAACCGCCTGCCCGTCGGGGTGCGGTGTGGTGGTGACCAGCGAGTACCCCGCGCGGTCGAGAGCGACGGAGGCCTCGTCGATGTTCGCCCGCATCGAATGATCGAGCGGCCAGTCCGGCAGCACCAGCAGGACGATTCGGCTGCGGCCGCTGGCCAGCGTCCGTGCCGCCGTGTGCGGGCGGTAGCCGAGTCGCTCCGCCTCTTCCAGCACGCGCCGTCTGGTGGCGTCCGAGATCGTCTGGCCCGGCGTGTTGTTCAGCACGAACCCGACCGTTGCGCGCGACAGCCCGAGGGACCGCGCGACATCTGCCGCCGTGACGCGCTTGGCACCACGCTGCGCCTGAGGACTCACGACCGCTCCCCTCGATCCGACTCGCACTCTACCGGCGCCGACCGCGCCGGGAACCGCGAGCCACCGCGGACAGCCGGGATCAGAAGTTCACGAGGCCGGACCTGTGCGCGATGACCACCAGCTCGGGGCGGTCTCGCGCACCGAGCTTCGCGAGCATCCGACTCACGTAGGTCCGGACCGTCGCGGGACTCAAGTGAAGCGCCACCGCGATCTCGTCGTTGGTGTCGCCGTATCCGATGCGCGTGAGCACGTCTCGTTCGCGCGAGCTCAGCAGCTCCAGCCGAGGATCCGGCACTGCCGCCGCTCTCCCGGCCGCCACCATGTCCATGAGGCGTTCGGTGATCTCGGGCGAGAGCAGCCGCTCCCCTCGACCCGCACGTCTGACCGCGTCGCGCAACTCGTCTCGCGGCGTGCTCTTGAGCAGGTAGCCGACGGCCCCGGCGCGGATCGCCTCGACGATGTCCGCGTCATCGTCGAAGGTCGTCAACACCACGACGTGCGTATCGGCCAGCTCCTCGTCACCACGGATCACGCGGGTCGCCTCGATGCCGTCCATCAGCGGCATCCGGAGATCCATGAGGACGACACTCGGCTTGTGCTTGCGCGCCGCCTCGACCCCACGGCGGCCATCCGTCGCCTCGGCGACGACATGGATGGACTCGTCGCGCGTGAGGAGCGCGCGCAGACCGGCGCGCACGAGATCCTGATCGTCGACGAGGACGACCGTCGTCACGAGCCACCACCTCCCATCAGTGACCACCACCGTGACCGGTGAAGGGCGCCGTGTCATCGTCCCGGGAGGGGATGTCGATCACCTTCGGCGCCGTGGATGCGTCCTCCACGACGGTGAACTGCCCCATCATCCCAGCGTCCTCATGCGCGAGGAAGTGGCAGTGGTACATGTACGGCGTATCGGGATCCGCGTAGTCCTCGAACCGCATGATCAGCTCATAGATCACGCCGGGTCGCGTGTAGATCGTGTCCTTCCATCCGGCGAGCTCGGGCGGCGGAGCCTTCCCGTCCACCGAGAGCACCTGGAACTGGACGTCGTGGATGTGGAAGGAGTGCGCGAACTGCATCCGGTTGCGCACCTTCCAGATCTCGACGGTGTCGACCTCGACGATCTCGTTGACCGTGTGCATCTGCATGGACTGACCGTTGATCTGCAGGCCGTCCATCTCGAAGTGGCGTTCATTCGCCGCATCTGACGGGTTCATGCGCGAGATCTCGGCGAACCGCTCCGCGAGCGGCGCACTCGCCTCCAGCACGGGCGCGGCCCGCAGCTGCATGATGTCGAGCCTGTCGGACCCTCCGTTCATCGCCGCAATCGGACCGGGCATGCCCAGGTCGGGACTGATCGAGCGCAGCACGGGCTGTTCGCCGGGTCGCACACGCACCACGATCTCCGCGCGTTCACCGGGTGAAAGCTGCACATGGTCGGTGCGGTGCGGCGCCTCGAGCAGGCCGCCGTCGGTGCCCACCAGGTCGAACGACCGCTCATCGTCGAACTCGAATCGATAGGTGCGGGCTGTGGAGCCGTTCAGCAGCCGCAGTTTCACGAGCTCCGTCGTCACCTCCAGATACGGAGCTGCGGTGCCGTTGACGAGCACGGTGTCGCCCAGAGCCCCGACGAAGCCTCGGGTCGACGTCGTGAACTGGCCGCTGCTCGTGAACTGCCTGTCCTGGACGATCACCGGTATGTCGTCCACCCCGTATCGGTGAGGCAGCCCGAAGCGATCCGGATCCTCCGGTTCGAGCAGGAACAGGCCGGCGAGCCCCATCTCCACATGCGACTCGGTTTCGCCATGGAGGTGCGGGTGGTACCACAGGGTCGTGGGCTCCTGATCGATGGTCCAGGACGGCGACCAGGTCACGCCCGGTTCGATGACCTGATGAGGACCGCCGTCCATCTCAGCCGGAAGGTGCATCCCGTGCCAGTGGACGGTGGTGGGCACGAAAAGGCCGTTCTCGACATGGATTCGGACGGGTTCGCCGACAGTCGCGGCGAGGGTCGGACCCAGGTAGCCACCGTTGAATCCCCACGTCGTGGTCCCGACGCCGGGGGTGAACTCGGTGACCCCTTCGGCCGCGCGCAGCCGGAACTCCCGCACACCGTCGGATCCGACCGTGCCCCGGTCCAGTGGCGGTATCGCGAGCGCATTCTCGAACTCGACCCGGCCGACCGTGTCCACCACGGGTGCTCGCTGGACAGCGTCGCAGCCGCTCAATGCGGTCACTGCCAAGGCGACAGCTGACGACACGGCGACCGAGCGGATCGACCGGCGACGAGCGATCCTTCTCGTACTCAGACGGGAATCTCTTGGCATTGATGCTCCTCGCATCGTGTCCCCGGTCCTGCCCGGGGACGGGAATGCAGGGTTTCGCTGAGCGGGCGGCGGGGTTTGTCCCTACTCGGTGCCGGTACGGCGGCGACGCGTCGCCGCGGAAATCGCCCACGCGACGAGCCCACCCACGGCACCGGAGACGACACCGGCGACAAAGCCGCCGGGGATCGCGATGAGTCGAATCGCGACTCCACTGCCGCCGATCTCCGACGGGTAAGCCCCGAAGAGGACGTCCCACAGGACTTGGTAGGTGATCACGAGCAGGACACCCGAGATGGCGCCGATCATGAGAACCGTCGAGAACGGATGCGGCACCCTCCAGACGACCGCGACGACGACCCAGACCGCGACCGCCACCCACGGCAGGAGCCCCGAGACCCAATGCCCGGCATCGACCACGCGGAGGTCTTCCAGGATCGAAGCGGGCACCCGCAGCGCGGCCAGACCGATGAGTGCGAGGAAGGGAAGCCCGAAGCTACGCGGCCGCGGCACCTGCGTGTCTGATTGAGCGACGTCTTGTGACATGCCGCCACGGTATGGATCGCCTTGGCCGCCGGTCATCGTCCCGAAGACGACATCAGCGTCGCCATTCGACGACTGCCCGGTACACGCGAATGCGACAGCGGGCCGCACGACGCACGCCCGCGGGGCGTTCGGCGAGAAGACTCAGCCGGATGCGGCTTCGATCGGAATCCTCGCACGCACGGTGAATCCGTCACCCGAGCGCCCGGCGGAGAACTCACCGCCGAGCAGAACGGTTCTCTCGCGCATTCCTGCGATGCCGCTTCCCGTGTGGCTCTCGGCCGACGGGTTCGTCGGGCCGCCGCATCCGTCGTCGACGACGCTCACCGACACGGAACCGTCGGACTCTCGGACGCTCACGTCGACGCGCGACGCCTGCGCGTGCCGCACGACGTTGACGATGGACTCCTGCACGATCCGATAGATGGTCGTCTCCACTGCCGACGGCAGGGCGGTCATCACCGAGACACTCAGCGTGGTGGCGACGCCGATCTGCGCCGCGGGCGCGATGGCCGACTCGAGATCGGAGAGTCGCAGGGGCGATCGGGGCGCACTCCCTTCGCCTCGCAGGCTGAGGACGGTTCTCCGGAGGTCCGCGAACGTCGCCGCCGTCGTATCGGTGATGGCTCTGAGGGAGCGTCGCAATTCCTCGTCCTGTGGCGTGAGCGACTCCTCGAGCACCTGCCCATGGAGCGTGACCACCGTCAGAGCATGGCCCACGGAATCGTGCAGCTCCCGTGCGATCTCCAGCCGTTCGGTCATCACTCGCCGCTCCGCCTCGCGTTCGTAGCGCTCCGCTGTCATGGCGGCTATCCGTTCCGATTGTCGGCGGAGCTCGCGGCGCGAACGTACGCCGTCCCCCAGCGCGACAGCACCCGCAAGCAGAAGCGCCTGGGCGGGCAGCTCGTACGCGATGAGGTACGCAGGGTCCTGGCCGATGGCGAGTCGGTATGAGAGCGCGATCGTGATCACGGCTGCCGAGACCACGGCTGCCCCGATGGCCCGCCCGAACTCAGCAGCAGAGAACATCACCGCAGCGAGAGGCACGGCGACCCCGATCGGCGCGTGTCCGGATGCGTGGTATCCGATGACCGCCGCTCCGGAGCCGATCGCGACGAGGAGTGGATACCGGCGACGCGCGAGCAGGAGTGCGCCGAGGACGAGGGCCCATGGGTACTCCCACCCGCCGGCGCCCATCCCTCCGACGTTGACGGCGATCAGCCACGCCACGGTCAGTGTGACGCCGAGACCGAGCAGTGCGTCGATCACCCATGGCGCAGGCGCGGTCGCGCCGCGGGGAGGACCGCTCGCCTCGAGCATCCTGCGTGTCATGGTAGGGGCCGCCTCGGCCGGTCATCGACGCCTGTGATCTGGCGAAGGAGCTGCTCCGAGTAGTTGCTCCCCGTGGCGATGGTCGCCACACGTGCCCCGGGGATGCCGTGCTGCATGATCGCTGCGATCCCGACGACGGCGGACGGTTCGAGGATCAGTCCGACCGTGTCCCGGACGAGCGACAAGGCGTGCCAGATGACCTCGTCTTCCACGAGCAGCATGTCGTCGACGTACTCGCGGAACATCGGGATGATGCTCGGCACCGGAACGCGAACCGCGACGCCGTCGGCGATGGTGTTCGCGCGATCAGTCGCCGCGGGAATCCCCGTGCGCCACGCGTTCGCCATCGCCGGCGCGCCGGCGGCGGAGACTCCGATCACTCTGCACCCCGGTCGCCGGGTCCGGACCCAGCACCCGATCCCCGTCGCCAGCGCACCATTGCCGACGGGGACGACGATGACATCGGGCGCCTGGTCGGCCAGCTCGACAGCGATGGTGCCGGCGCCTTCTGTGATCCGCAGGTCGTCTCCGTCTTCGACGAACCTGTGCCCTTCCACGGCCGCATGCTCCCGCGCCGCTTCCTTGGCGACATCGAAGTCCGCGCCACGCACGATGACCTCCGCGCCCACATCCCGGATTCGGGCCACCTTGGTGGCGTTGGCGGTCGCGGCGCAGTAGACCGTGACGTCCACTCCGCGCAGCATGCCCGCGTACGCCATCGCGAGCCCGAAGTTGCCTGCGGAAGCGGTGACGACGCGCTGACCGGGGGCCAGGTCTCGCATGAGGAGGCTCGCGCCTCGTCCCTTGAACGACCGGACGGGGTTGAGAGTCTCGAGTTTCAGAACGACATCGCGGCCGAGCGCGCGGGAGAGCGCGGCGTCGCGGAACTGCGGCGTGTCGACGAACACCGGCTCGATGAGCTCGACGGCGGACTCGATGCGCTCAGCGGAAAGGCCGACCATATCGTCTATCGTATACAATATACCGTTATGCCGGTACAGCCCACAGTCCAGCTCGGGAATCCGACACTTCGAGCCGCAACATCCGCCGTCACGCGCGAAGACCTGCGGGCGATCCAGCCGCTGGTCGCCGACCTCGCCGACACGCTGGCGGATTGGCGATCGCGGACCGGATACGGCCGAGGGATCGCGGCCCCGCAGATCGGAGTCGGCAAGCGGTTGGTGTACGTCGAGATCGACGAGCCGTGGGTCCTGGTGAATCCCCGGATCGTCGAGCGATCATCCGAGACCTGGGAGCCATGGGACGGATGCCTGAGCTTCTCCCTCTCGTTCTTCTGCCGAGTGAGGCGGAACGCCTGGGTCACGGTCGAGTACGAGACCCCCGAGGGCCGGCAGCAGACCATCCGCGCGGACGGCGAACTCAGCGAGCTGCTGCAGCACGAGATCGACCACCTGGACGGCATCCTCGCCGTGGACCGCATGACGGCGATCGAGACGCTGTGCATGCGATCCGAGTTCGAATCGCGGTACCGCGACGACAGCCCCTACCGCGTGCGAGCCACCCGATGACCGACGACCGCGGCCCGATTCAGCGCGGCCAGCCGTTGCGCGAGGCCGTCTACAGACGGGTCATCGCGCTGGTCTCCTCGGGCGACTACTCCCCCGGCACAGCTCTGACCGAAGCAGCCATCAGCCGTTCGCTCGAGGTGTCGCGCACCCCCGTCCGAGAAGCCCTCATCCGGCTGGAGGCGGAAGGCGTGCTCCAGTCGTCCCTCGCTCGCGGCTTCGTGGTGCGTCCGCTGACGCGATCGGAAGCCGAAGAGATCTATCCCATCCTCGGCGCCCTCGAATCCCTCGCACTGACGACTTCCGGCGCGACCACCGAGTCCTCGCTCGGCGACCTGCGCGCGGTGGCGAGCGAACTCTCGGAGTGCGACGATCCGGTTCGCAGGTGGCAGCTGGACTCCCACTGGCACGACCTGCTGACGGCGACGTCCGGCAACGCGAAGCTCGTGGAGATGGCGCAGAGTCTGCGAACCAGCATCTCCCGATATGAACTGACCTACATGCGGTTGGTCAGGAGCAGAGCCGAGGCGGATGCGCAGCACCGAGCGATACTCGACGCGCTGGCTGACGGAGACCGGGAGAGGGCCGCCGACATCGTCCGCCGGCATTGGCGCGACGGTCTGGAGCAGGTCCTGCGTTGGCTCATGCGGGACGACCGGCCCGCCTGACGCGGGCACGATCACCCGTTTCGTCGACGTGACGTGCCCCAACGCGAGAGGAAGACGGCCGCCGTCACCGCTGCGAGGGCGGCGATGACGACTGTCCACAGAACGACTGCCGCGGGCTGAGCCGGCCCCGTGAGGGACTCTGTATCGCCGGCGCCGGATGCGGGGTCGAC
>NZ_DASRXZ010000073.1:0-8693 GCF_035687345.1 Microbacterium sp. | reverse complement strand
AACCACCACCCCCCGTCGAGCTCGCACTCCGCGCAGCCGGTACCGGACGGCGGGACCGTCGGGTCGATGTCGCTGAGGCTCATGGTCGTCCTGGTCGTGTCGGTGGTCGGCGTCGCGGACGAAGCGCTCCGCCAGCCTATGAGAGCGAACCGGATGCCGCGACCGCCGTCACCCGATCGGCTCCGCCGTCTCGCGCGCTGCGCGCGCCGACGACCGCACCGCGCCGACGCTCGCCGCGATCACGAGCGCGATGCCCGCGATCTCGAGCCACGTGAGGTCCTGGCCGAGCAGCAGGAAGCCCGCGAGCGAAGCCGTCGCGGGCGCGAGGCTCATGAGGATCGCGAACACGGCCGCCGGAAGCCGACGCAGCGCGATGAGCTCGAACGCGTAGGGAATCGTCGACGACAGGAGCGCGACACAGGCGCCGAGACCGAGCAGCTCGGGCCGCAGCAGGGCGGAGCCCGCCGACGCGATCCCGAACGGGAGCGAGACGACCGCGCCCACGGTCATCGCAAGGGCGAGGCCGTCGAGCTTCGGGAACTCCCGCCCCACGCGGGCCGACGCGAGGATGTAGAACGCCCAGCTCGCGGCCGCGCCGGCCGCGAAGACGACGCCGAGCGGATCGAGACGTTCCCAGCCGCCTCCGCCGAGCGCGACGACTCCCGCGAGCGCGAGCGCGGCCCACAGCCACGCCGAGGCCCGTCGGCTCGCGACGATCGACAGCACGAGCGGTCCGAGCACCTCGATCGTAACGGTGACGCCCAGCGCGAGCCGTTCCAGTGCGAGGTAGAAGAGCGCGTTCATCGCGGCGAGCACGAGGCCGAAGAGGGCGACCGACGTCCAGCCGCGACGCGAATGCCCGCGCAGCGACGGCCGGGCGATGAGCATCAGCACGAGTGCCGAGAACACGAGCCGGAGCATGACCATGCCGATCGGTCCGACGTCGTCGAACAGCAGCACGGCGAGCGAGGCACCCACCTCTTGGCACGCGAGACCGGCGATGACCAGCAGGATCGCCGGGGACGCCCCGGGGCGGCTCACTGCTGGGGCTCAGCCGAAGGGATCGGACACACAGCAAGCTTCGCGACGGTCTCGTGCTGCTGCTGCGCCGTCCAGGGCAGACCGGCTTCGGGGAGGGACTCGCCCGACGCCGGCGGAGCCTTCGACGCGATCGCGGCGAGCTCCCACGCCAGGTAGGCGGCGATGTTGCCGCTGGTCACGGAGTTGTTGAGGACGACTGCGACGGTGAGTCCGCTGTTCGGGTCGGACCACGCCGACACCGCGTAGCCGGGCACCGAGCCGAACTGGCCGACGAGCGGCCCGGCCAGCACGGCGCCGCCGTCGGCCGTGTACCACGTCGGCGCGCCGTTGTAGACGGGCTTCGGGTCGTCGAAGCGGTCGAGTTCTTCGGGGTCGAGGGCTCCCGCGGCGAGCGCCTGCACATAATGACCGAGGTCGTCGATGTCGGAGACGATTCCCGCGTCGGCGTAGCCGACGCTCGCGGAGAGCTCGGTGATGTCGAGCGGCTCCGTGCAGTTGAGCTCGCCGCCCTCGCCGGGCAGCGAGTGATGGCCGTGCAGCACGGGACCATCGTCGGCGACGGCGGTGTCCGACGCCGCCGGGAGGACCGTCGCGTCGAGCCCGAGCGGATTCGTCACGTGCTCCGCGACGAGGGCGGACAGCGAGTTGTTCGTCGCGCGCTCGAGTGCGAGGCCGAGCAGCACATAGCCCGCATCCGAGCTGGAGTATGCGGTGCCCGGCTGAACGTCTTGCGCCTGGCCGATCCCATAGCTCGCAAGCTCGCGCGGGTCCCACACACGCGTCGGGTTGCTCAGCCACAGCGGCGTCAGGATCCCGCCGTACGAGCCGAGGCCCGCCGTGCCGTCGCACAATTGCCGGAGCGTCACGTCGGACAGGTCGGGCACCCCGGGAACGTAGTCGGACACGCTGTCGTCGAGCGAGACGGTCCCGGCCGCGGCGACGTCGAACAGCACGTCGCACACCATGGGTCGAGTGATCCGAGCTGCGCGGAAGCGCATATCGGCCGTGACCTCGGCGCCGTCGGTCGGCGACTGCGTGCCGAGGCCGGCGACCCAGCTGCCACTCCACGGCGCCCAGACTCCGACGATCGCGCCGGATGCACCGGCCGCCGCCATCGCGTGTTCGACCGCCGACTGCAGCTGCTGCACGGTCTCTTCAGGGAGCGTGCGCTCGACCTGCGGCGGGACCTCTACGGTGACCTGTTCGGGGACTGCGCACCCCGCGAGGGCGAGTGAGAGCGCCACAACGGCCGCGACGGCGGCGACGACACGGTGCCGTCGGTGACCTCGGTGCATACTCACCCCCCGATGATCGTCACTCATTCAAACACAGGCCGCGGCGAGTCGACGAAGCCGATCCGTAGGCTTGACATATGACGCATCGATTCGACGACGCGGCGCTCGCCGGAGTGCTCGGCCACATGAACGGCGACCATGCCGACGACAACGCGCTCATCGCTCGCGCGTTCGGCGGCGGACGCGATGTCGTCTCGGCGGAGATGACCGGATTCGACGGTGCAGGCGCCGACTGGAAGGCGACGCTCGCCGACGGAACGACGGTCGACGTGCGCGTTCCGTGGCCGAGTGGCGAGATCACCGAACGGCGCGAAGTGCGTCGCGAGGTCGTGGCGCTCTACGACGAGTCCTGCCGGCGCCTCGGCATCGAGCCGCGGCCCCACGATTGAGCCAGGAGACCCGAAACCCCTCGTTCCGAGCTCGCAGGGACCGTACCGCGGGAATCGGGATAGGTAAGGCTGTCCTTACTGCCCTACAATGACGCCATGCCCGACGTCATCCCGTTCTCCGTCGCCCTGCGCGAGCGGTCCAGCGCAGCGCACTCCTCGAGCGAAGGCGCCGACTTCATGTCCGACCTCATGAAGGGCGACGGCACTCGCGACGACTACATCGCGCTCGTCGCCCAGCACTGGTTCATCTACGACGCGCTCGAGCGCGCGGCGGAGCGGATGCGGCGCGACCCCGTGGCATCCGCCTTCATCACCGACAAGCTGACGCGCCTCCCCGCCCTCGAAGCCGACCTCGAGTTCCTCATCGGGCCGGACTGGCGGGACCGGATCGAGCCGCTGCCGACGACGCGACGGTACGTGGAGCGCATCGAGAAGGTCGGCTCCACGTGGGCGGGCGGGTTCATCGCACACCACTACACGCGCTACCTCGGCGACCTGTCGGGCGGCCAGTTCATCGGCAGGCTCATGGCCCGCCGCTTCGGCTTCGAGACGAACGGCATCGGGTTCTACATCTTCCACGACATCGCCGACCCGAAGGCGTTCAAGGACGTCTACCGCGAGCAGCTCGACGCCGCGCCGTGGGACGCAGCCGAGAAGGAGCGCGTGATCGAAGAGGTGCTGCTCGCCTACCGCTTCAACACCGAGCTGTTCGAAGACCTCGCCGCCGCGAAGGCGGCAAAGGGCGCCGCGGTCGCCTGACCGCTCTTCGAAGCGAGACGGCTCAGGTGCGGGTCGCTTGACGCGCCTGGTTCATCCAGCGGGCGACATCGGGGTCGACGCGGATGTCGCTGGGCCGCAGCGGGCGCGTCAGATACAGCCCTTCGAGAGAGGTGAGGCGCGACAGCGCGACGTACGTCTGCCCGGGGGCGAACGCACCCGAGCCGAGATCGATGATCGCGCGGTCGTACGTCTTTCCCTGGGACTTGTGGATCGTGACCGCCCACGCGAGCCGCAGCGGGAACTGCGTGAACTCCGCGACCACCTCGCGCGTGAGCGACCGCGAGTTCGGGTCGTACGCGTAGCGGAACTTCTCCCACACCGCCGGCTCGACGTCGAACTCCTCGTGGTCGACCTGCACGCGCACGGTGCCGCCCGCGATGCGCGTGACGGTGCCGATCGTTCCGTTGACCCATCGCGGCGGTTCGCCGAAGGCCCCGATGTCGTTGCGGAGGAACATCACCTGCGCACCGACCTTGAGCTTGAGTTCGGGATCGGCCGGGTAGGCATCGCCGCGGCCGAAGTCGCCGTGGATCTCGGCGTTTGCCGTCTGCTCGCGACCGACGAGCTCGTTCAGGTGGCGGCGGTTGATGTTGTTGACGATGTCGTTCCGCGTCGCGAGCGTGATGATCGGGTGCTCGCCGTCGGCGGGGTCGGGCGGCCTGCGCGCGCCGGTGTCGTTGAGGATCTGCGCGATGTCGGCCGTGACACGTCCGTGCCGCACCGCGTTGAGCATCGCCTTGAATCCGGGGTCGGACTGCCGGTGGATCTCGGTGAGCTCACGCACGTTGAGGTGCGCCCCGAACGGGCCGAGGTCGGCGAAGCCGTCGATCGCGGGCCCGTCAGACAGCTGAGGCGGCCCGCCCGTCCACACGTGCGCGTCGAAGAACCAGAACGAGCGGTAGTGGTCGCGCACGTACCGCAGCTCGTCGCCGCGCGGCGGCACAGGCGCGAGCTGGTACGGATCGCCGAACATGACCACCTGCACGCCGCCGAACGGCTCGGCGCGGCGACCGCGGGCCTGGCGCAGCGACCGGTCGATCGCGTCCATGAGGTCGGCATTGACCATCGACACCTCGTCGATCACGAGCGTGTCGATCGCGTTGAGAAGGCGGCGCGTCGCATCCGACTGCGGCTCCTCGCTCTGCCCGATGATGCCCAGCGGCAGCTTGAACAGCGAGTGGATCGTCTGCCCCTCGACGTTGAGGGCCGCGACACCCGTGGGCGCGCACACGGCGATCTGCTTGGACGTGTTCCAAGCGAGGTGCTGCAGGAGGGTCGACTTGCCCGTGCCCGCGCGACCGGTGACGAACACGTGCTCGCGCGTGTCTTCGATCAGGCGGAAGAGCGCCTCCTGCTCGGCGGAGAGGGGCGGCGTGGTCACCGATTCATGGTAGTCAGACCGGATGCCGCGAGGCGCCGCGCACGCCGATCATGTCGTCCGGTGTCCGCCGCTGCACGGTGTGGAGGAGCCCTTCCTAGACTGGGACCGTGGACAAGGGGGCGGCCGGCACCGCACCCGGGCGCGCACAGACGCCCCCGGGTGAGCAGGCGACGCCGCCAGGCCATCCCCCCGTCGCGACAGCGCCGCCCGCCGACGCCCCGACGACGGTCATGACGGATGCCGCGCCCGCGGGTTCGGGCGAGGCATCCGTCTCTCGTTCTCGACGTTCTCTGCGCACCGACATGATCCTCCTCGGGATCGTGGGCGTCCTCCTGATCGGGGCGATCGCCGCCGGCGCCGCGGCGATGTACCGCATCTTCTACAGTCCTTCTGCATTCGTCGAGCGGTATGTCGGCCTGCTCGCCGACGGGCGCGCGACCGAGGCGCTCGCTGTGCCGGGCGTCGCGGTCGACTCCGCCGAGCTCGATGCGGCAGGGCTCTCGCCCGATGCGTCCGACGCCCTCCTGCGCCGCGCCGCCCTGGGCGAGATCACCGACGTGCGAGTCGTGTCGGAGCAGGCCCGCGACGGCGTCTTCGACGTGACGGTCACCTACCTCGCGGGCGGGTACGAAGGCACGACGACGTTCGAGGTCGAGCGCGAGGGCACGGTCGGGCTCGCGCCGACGTGGCGGTTCGCCGAGAGCCCGCTCGCACTCATCGAGCTCGAGGTCTCCGGGTCGATGGTGTTCGAGGTGAACGGGTTCTCGGTCGACAAGCGGCAGGTGTCGCCCGACGGCGTCGACGCCGACCCGCGGGCCCCGGTTTCGCTGCTGGTGTTCTCGCCCGGGATCTACTCCCTCTCCGTCGACACTGCGATCTCGTCGACGCCGGGGGTCGCGGTGCTCTCCGACAGCCCGCTCACGCGCATCCCGGTGTCGATCATCGCTCAGCCGACCGACCAGTTCCTCGAGGTCGTGCAGCAGCGCATGGAGGAGTTCCTCACCCAGTGCGCGACCCAGCAGGTGCTGCAGCCGACCGCGTGCCCGTTCGGGTACCCCGTCGAGGATCGCATCACGTCGCTGCCGGTGTGGTCGATCGTGGAGCAGCCCGCCGTAACGGTGGAGTCGGACGGAGCGGGCTGGCGCATCCTGCCGGCCGAGGCGGTCGCGCACATCGAGGTCGACGTCCAGTCGCTCTTCGACGGCTCGATCACCCACGTGAGCGAGGACGTGCCCTTCATCGTGACGGGCAAGATCTCGGTGCTCCCCGACGGGACGGCGTCGATCGTCGTGACCGGCCCCGACACGCAGTAGACGCTCGTCAGCGACCCGCCCGGGCCTCGCGCTCGTCGCGCGCGGCGAGTTCGGCAAGGTGGGCGTTGTACGCCTCGAGCTCGGCATCGCCGGTTCGGTCGGCGTGGCGGTCGCGGCGCTTCTGGGCGCGGTCATCGCTGCGACTCCATTGGATCGCGACGGTGATCGCGAGGATGAGCGTCGGGATCTCGCCGATCGACCACGCGACACCGCCGCCGATGTACTGGTCCTCGAGCGGTGGCGGGCCCCACGTGCGACCCATCGCCCCGAACCACTCCGAGACCATGAGGCCGGACTGCATCATGATCGCGATGCCGAAGAACGCGTGCATCGCCATGACAGCGATGAGCAGCACGAGCCGGAACGGGTACGGCAAGCGGTACGGCACCGGGTCGATGCCGATGAGCGACAGCACGAACAGGTAGCCCGAGATGAGGAAGTGCGCGACCATCCATTCGTGCCCGATGTGGTCGTACAGCGACCAGCGGAAGAGGTCGGTGAAGTAGAACGCCCACAGCGACCCGATGAAGATCGCAGCGGCCACGAACGGGTTCGTCACCACGCGCGCGAACGGCGTGTGCACCGCCCACAGGATCCACTCTCGACCGCCGCGCGTGCCGTCGTCGCGCTTGCGGATCGCGCGTGCAGCGAGGGTCACGGGCGCGCCCGCGACGAGCAGCAGCGGGATCGCCATCGTCAGCAGCATGTGCCCGATCATGTGCACGCTGAACAGGTAGTCCTGGTACGCGTTGACCGCGCCGCACGTCACCCACGTCAGCAGGACCATGCCGGCGACCCACATGATCGCGCGGTAGGCCGGCCACGCATCGCCGCGCCGACGCAGCCGCCACACGCCGGCGAGGTAGAAGAAGATGCCGAACCCTGCGACGGTGGCCCACAGCGGGTCGACCTCCCACGCGGTGATCCAGCGGATCGGGGTCAGCTCTGGGGGCAGTGGCGCTCCCGTGAGGATCTCTGCCGGCGTCCGCACCTCGGGCAGGTTCGCCGTCGTCGGCGGTGCCGTGCGCGAGAGCGCGACCGCGACACCGCTCGCGAGTCCCATGAAGCCGAGCTCGAGGGCGACGAGCCCCCAGAAGCGGCCGGATCCGGATGCCGCGGCCTGCTGCATCCGGTTGATCAGGCGCACGCGGTAGGCGGCCCCCAGGAAGCCGAGCGCGATGAGGGCCGCGATCTTGACGAGGAGGAGTGCGCCGTAGGGCGTCGCGAGGGCGTCCCACGCCCCGACGGCGATCACACCGCGGACCAGGCCCGAGGTGGCGACGACGATGAACGCCGCGAGCGCGATGCTCGAGTAGCGCAGCAGCGCGGCGTGCATATCCTTCGTCGACATGAGCGGGCGCACGACGACCATCAGCAGGAGTCCGCCCAGCCACACCGCCGCGGCGATCGTGTGGAGCACGATCGACATGACCGCCGTCGTGTGGTTCGCCTCTTCGCCCGAGTGCCCGAGCGTCGCCATCGGCACGAGGGACGCCACCGCGAGGATCGTCACGAGCAGCGTCGCCGTCCACGAGCGCACCGCGAACGTGAGCACGGTGAGCACGGCCCCGGCGATGACGGTCATGAGCCATGCGCGACCGGGCTCGGTCTCGGCGAGGAAGCGCCCGAGCTGTGCCCCGAACTGCGGGCCGATGTCGAACGCGGGGTTGAACGCGTCGATGAACGTGAGGAACCCGGTGACCCCCGCCGCGACGGTGAAGATGGCGGCCGAGATCGAGGCGGTGTCGAGCGCGGTGTCGAACTCGGTCGGCTTGCCGTCGTCCGGCGTGAGGCCCGCGCGAAGCGTGAACAGCGCGGTCACGAGGCATCCGACCATCCCCGCCGCGGCGAGGTTGACGAACAGCTTCGCGATCGGAAGACCCCACCGCGCGACGGGCCCGGGATCTCCGATCACGAGCGGCGCGGCACCCCCGCCGTACGCGAGCCCCGCGACGACCGCGGCGAGCGCGACCACGACGAGGATCGCGGGCCCGGCGGCCCGCAGCGCACGCGGGTTCATTGTTCCAGCCTACGTCGGCGGACGGCCGCTCCCGGCTTCGTCGCCGGGCATGCGAGAGGGGGCGCCGCGCGAACGCGGCACCCCCTCGTCAAGCGTGGTTCGCTGTGGTTACTTGACCGCAGCCTTGAGCTTCGAGCCCGCGGTGACCTTCACGCGCTTGCCAGCGGGGATCTTGATCTCCTCGCCGGTCTGCGGGTTGCGGCCCGTGCGTGCGGACGTGGCGACCTGCTCGAACGCGATCCAGCCGGGGATCGAGACCTTGCTGCCCTTGGCGACCGCCTCGGAGACGGTGGAGAAGAGGGAGTCGAGCACGCTCGACACGGCGGACTGGCTCTGCCCGGTCGCGCTCGCGATGCTCGCGACGAGTTCGGTCTTGGTGATGGACTTGTCAGCCATGTGGTTGTCCTCCACGGCGGCTCGTCGCCACCGTTTCATTGCGCGGACCGAGAGACTGCTTGCCCCCCGGCTTGGTCG
>NZ_DASRXZ010000072.1:0-43777 GCF_035687345.1 Microbacterium sp. | reverse complement strand
TTCAATCATGACCAAAACAGAATGCCATCACTGACAATCCATGAATTGATCCAAAAACCCCCACCAACCAAAAATGGCCAGCGGAAATAAATTGGCATTTGACAAGTGCACGCTGTTGAGTTCTCAAGGATCGGACGCTCCTGCCTTCAGACCTCTCGGCCTTCCCTGCAGGGCAACCTCTCTATCTTAGCCCCTGTGAGCGGTTCCGGTCAAATCGCCGCCGGCGCTCTGAGCGAGCCTCCGACGGGTCGAGACTGGGCGTCTCTAGCGGGGCTTCCTGCCTCGGATCCTGACGACCGACGCGAGTCGATCGACGGTGTTTCGAGGAGGAGATGTTCTCCGCTTGAGGAGGGGAAGCTGCGAGCCTCACCGCGCTCCTTTGGGGCGAACAACGAATACTGTACGTGCCTCTCGCACGGACCGCAAAATCGCCTTCGCAACCCGGGCGTGTCGCGGCATCCGGGCGCCCGATCAGCCGCTCGGCCTGCTCTTCTCACGCCCGCTTCGCCGCACGCGCCGCGGCCCTCAGATCCGCTGCCAGCTCCGCCCGCGCGGCGGCACGAGCGTCGTCGTCGCGGATGCGGATGACCGACGACGGGTGCACCGTGATGACCACGAGCACTCCCCCGTGCTCCTGCGGTCGTCCGCGCTCGTCTCCGATCCGCACCGTGCGTCCGAGAACCGCGCGCGCAGCGGTCGCGCCGAGGCACACGACGATGTCGGGCTCGACCGTGCGGAGCTCCGCCTCGAGCCATGCGTGGCACGCGTTGATGTGCGCGACCGTGGGCTTCTCGTGGATGCGGCGCTTCCCGCGCTGCTCGAACCGGAAGTGCTTCACGGCGTTCGTCAGGTAGACGGAGTCGCGCGGGATCCCGGCATCCGCAAGCGCCTCATCGAGCACGCGACCAGCGGGTCCGACGAAGGGCTCGCCGGCGAGGTCCTCGCGGTCACCCGGCTGCTCGCCCACGAGCATGATCCGCGCCGCGTCATCGCCGTCGCCGAACACGGCCTGCGTCGCGTCCTTCCACAGCTCGCAGCCCCGGCAGCCCTGCGACGCTTCGCGCAGCTCGTCGATGCCGGCATCCGCGGGGACCCACGCCTCCGCGCCCGGCCGCTCAGGCTCGCCCATGTCACGACGCTACGGCCCGCTCGCGCGCGAGCGCAGACCCTGGCGCGGCCCGTCACGACGGACTAGCGTGCGCTCACGACCGCGCCACGTCGTGCACGCACCACCTGTACGACGATGCACAGCACGAGGGTGACGACTCCCCACACCGCGCTCGCCGGCGGGAGCATCCGGTACGCCAGGTGCTGCACCGTGAACCGAGCGTCGAACGGTCCCCACATCGCGTAGCCGACCGCCAGCGCCGCGACGAGGATCGCCGGGAGCGACAGCATCCACACCCAGCGCGTCCACGCGGGGAGGACACGAGAGACGGATGCCTCGGGCCGGCGCCGAGCGAGCCACGCAAGCCCCCACACCGCGAGGATCGCGAGGCCGACGACGCTCGAGCCGTGTTGCAGCCACTTGTATCCGTCGAGCGGGCCCCACGCCTCGCCGAGGGCCGGGATCGCGGCGACGCCCCACCGTCCCTCATGCGTGAACAGATCCCACACGATGTGCGACAGCACGCCGATCACGAGCGACGCCACGAGCAGCAGCACCGTCGCCCACGGGCGGCGCGGGTGCGCGGCATCCGGTCGGCGCAGTCCGAAGGTCTCGCGCAGTGCCGAGGCCGCCCCCTTGTCCCACTCCCCCGGAAGCCGCGCCGCCAGCGGCGTCGGCGACAGTTCCCGCACCGCGGGACGCAGTACGCACCGCCACACGAGCAGCAGCGCGAGCGCGAGACCGACGGTCGCCGGAAGCCACAGGAGGTCGTGCGTCCATCCGTACTGGATCGGGGTTCCGCGCACGAACAGCGGCAGGTCCGGCGTCATCGCGCCGACGGCGATCGCGGCCGGAACCAGCGGCGTGCGCGCGAACGGAAGCGCGACGACCGCGTGGCTCGGCGTGAAGGGCATGCGATCAGTCGTGCACGAACACGCCGGCGAGGGTCTTCTTGCCTCGCCGCAGCACCGAGACACGACCCGGCAGCGAGCCGGTCACGACCGCGGTGTCGTCTTCGACGCGCGCGCCGTCGAGCGACACACCGCCCTGGGCGATCGCACGGCGCCCCTCGCTGAGGCTCGACACGAGGCCGGTCTCGACGAGAGCCTGCACGACGGGCGTGCCGCTCGCGAGTGTCGCGTTCGGCAGCTCCTCGAGCGCGGTCCGCAGCGTCGGCGCGTCGAGCGCCGAGAGGTCACCCTGCCCGAAGAGCGCGTCGGATGCCGCGATGACGGCGGCCGTGGCATCCGGACCGTGCACGAAGCTCGTGACCTCGAGCGCCAGCCGGCGCTGGGCCTCGCGCTTGAACGGCTCGGATGCGACGAGGCGCTCGTACTCCTCGATCTCGTCGCGCGTGAGGAACGTGAAGACCTTCATGCGCGAGATCACGTCGTCGTCGTGCGTGTTCAGCCAGAACTGGTACATGCGGTACGGGCTGCACATCTCGGGGTCGAGCCAGATCGCGTTGCCCTCGCTCTTGCCGAACTTCGTGCCGTCGCTGTTCGTGATGAGCGGCGTGCCGATCGCGTGCACCGACGCGTGCTCGACGTAGTGGATGAGGTCGACGCCGCTCGTCAGGTTGCCCCACTGGTCGGAGCCGCCCGTCTGCAGCACGCAGTCGTACTGGCGGTAGAGCTCGAGGTAGTCGAGCCCCTGGAGGATCTGGTAGCTGAACTCGGTGTAGCTGATGCCGGCCTCGGAGTTGAGACGCGCCGCGACCGCGTCTTTCTTGAGCATCGTGCTGACGCGGTAGTGCTTGCCGATGTCGCGAAGGAAGTCGATCGCCGACAGCGGCGCCGTCCAGTCGAGGTTGTTGACGATGCGGGCCGCGTTGTCGCCCTCGAAGCTCAGGAACCGCTCGACCTGCGCGCGCAGCCGCTCGACCCACTCGGCGACCGTCTCCTTCGTGTTGAGCGTGCGCTCCGCGCTCGGGCGCGGGTCGCCGATGAGGCCCGTCGAGCCGCCCACGAGCCCGAGCGGCTTGTGACCGGCGAGCTGGAGGCGACGCATCGTGATGAGCTGCACGAGGTTGCCCAGGTGCAGGCTCGGCGCCGTCGGGTCGAACCCGCAATAGAACGTGATCGGGTCTCCGGCCAGCAGCGCGCGCAGCGCATCCTGATCGGTGGACACATGCACGAGCCCACGCCAGACAATCTCATCCCACACGTTCTCGAACGAGGGATCGTTGGCCGGGGTGGTCGCGCTCACGAGGGGCGTAGACACGGGTTTCAGGCTATCAGCGCGACGCGGATGCCCCGGCCCGCGCACCAGCGGGCCGAGGCATCCGTCGATTCGTCAGACTGGGGAGGAGAGGCGCTCCAACTGCTCGGGCGAGAGCTCGAGGCGCACGCCGTCGAGGGCGATGTCGAGTTGCTCGAGTCGGCTGCCGCCGAGCATGGGCCGGATGCCGCGCGCCACCTGCCACGCGAGCACGACCTGCCCGCGCGACGCGCCGAGCTCGCTCGCGACGGTGTCGAGCGCTTCGAGGCGCCGCGTCGTGCCCGGGTGGTCGTAGACCTCGGGAATCTCCTTCTCGGGGTTGTCGTACGCGCCCGAGAGGAGCGGCGTGTACGCCCAGACCTCGAGGCCGTGGGTTCGCGCGTAGTCGAGCTGCTCGTCGCTCAGCACACCGAACGGGTGAACGACCCCGGGCGGCAGGGTGCCCGGACGGATGCGCAGGTACGTGCTGTTGAGCTGCAGCGCGTCGAGCGGGAGCGCGCCGATGGAGCGGGCGTGCGCCCGCGCGCGCTCGACTCGCCACGCGGGGTGGTTGGAGGCGCCGACGCGGCGCGCGAGGCCTTGGCCGGTGAGCTCCGCGAGGGCATCGACCGTCTCCTCGATGGGGACGGTGCGGTCCTCCTGATGGAGCCACAGCAGGTCGACGGAGTCCACGCCGAGACGGTCGAGGCTGCCCGCGAAGGCGTCGAGGACGGCCCGGCGGGAGAGTCCCGCACGGCGCTCCGGCCATGAGCCCGCCCATAGCGGCTCGGCGCCGAGCTTCGTCGAGATGCGCGCGCGTTCGCGCACGCCGGGTCGTGCGGCGAGCCACCGGCCGATGACGCGCTCGCTGTCGCCGCCCTGCCCGGACTCGCTCGCCCAGAAGCTGTAGCAGTCCGCGGTGTCGATCCAGACGCCGCCGCGCTCGACGAACCGGTCCAGCAGCGCGAACGACGTCTTCTCGTCGATCGTCGTGCCGAACATCATCGCGCCCAGGACGAGCGGCGTGGTGGGAGGTGTCGAAGTCGTCATGGCCCCAGCGTGCAACTTCGAGCGCACTCTAAGTCAAGCGCCCCCCGCAGACGGGTCGCGCGGCATCCGGTCAGAGCAGCGTCGTGAACGCCCACCACACGAGCAGCGCGCTCGCGAGAGCCGCCACCCAGCTCACGAGGCTGCCGACGAGGAAGTACTCCGCGCGATTGCCGGTCGCCGTGTCGCGTGAGATCTCGGGGAAGCGCACGATTCCCTTGGCTGCGAGCACCGCGGCCAGCAGCGTGTACGCGCCCGCGAGGGTCAGCGCGAACACGAGCACCCGCTCGAGCGGGCCGATGAGTCGCCCGCCCTTGAGCCCGGGCTCGCCCTCATCGTCGTTCTCGTCGGCGACCGCCTCTTCGCGCAGCGCCGTGCGCACGATGACGTTGCCGGATTCGAGGAGGAACGCGATGGCGCCGACGAGCAGGATCGCCGCATCCGGATGCACGACGCCGTTCGGCCCGGAGATCCGCCACACGTCTCCGAGCGGGCCGGTCGCCTCGCGGAGCCCGATCGTCGACACGGCGGCGGCGCACAGCACCGCGAGCCCCGCGACGGGCCAGAACCCGGCACGCCCCGACCCGTCGGACGGCACGACGAAGACCCAGATCGCGGCGACGGCGATCGCGATGAACGCCCACACCGCCGCATCGAACCCGGATGCCACGAGGAACAGCACGAGCGCCGCGGCGACCTGCACCATCCAGCGTCGCTTGGACGGCAGGAACTGGCGGATGAGGTCCGCTCCCCCGACGGCCAGCAGCGACAGCCCCGCGAGTATCACGCGGCGCGCTCCGCTCGAAGCGCGAGGAAGCCTTCGACGACGGCGGATGCACCTGCTGCCGCGAGCGCCTGCGACACGGCCGGCTGGGTCACGCCCTCCTCCTTCGCGAGGGCGGCCTGGCTCACGCCCAGACACCGCCCGTACGTGAGTCGGCGCGCACGGTCGTTCATCGAGGTGACGAGCTGGTCGCGCGCGAGCACGTACGCGTTGGCGAGATCGACGGAGGGACGCATGCTGTCATCTTGCTCCGGGGATGCGACGATCCACGTGCGCGCGTTCGGCGCGGTGCGCTTCTGCAGGCGGTGGACGGTCTCGATCGCGGCGCGGGCGGACCACCACCCGGCGCCGTCCGACAGCGTCGCCGTCGACGAGGCGACGGGGCCGATCTCGCCGATGCCCACGCCGAACCGGCACTCGACGCCGTCGGGCAGCGCGAGCTGCAGCAGCAGGAGCGAGCCGAGGGCGTCGGGCAGCGCATCGTAGACGCCCTGCAGCTCGTCGCCCACCGTTGGGCTCAGCGGCTCGCGCGCGAGCGGCAGGTCGCGCTCCACGCGCGCGATGGCGGATTCGAGCGCGCGCTGTGCGGCCGAGCGGTCGGGCATGCGACGTGAGCCCACGATGTCGGCGATCACTGCGACGGTCATGGCGCCAGCATACGCCTTATATGCAGAAAATATAAGTTCTTCGCTTATTTCTGTGACTTATAAGCCCAACGCGTGGACCGCCGACTGGGCCCGAGCGACCAACTCCGTACGCTGCTCGGCCACCCGCACGGGCGCCGTGCCGCCCGCGCCGTCGCGGCTCGCGACCGAGCCTTCGATCGTCAGCACCTCGCGCACCTCGGGCGTCAAGTGCGCAGACACCGAAGCGAGCATCTCGTCGGTCGCCTCGTGCAGCTCGATCCCCTCCTGCTCGCACAGCCGCACGAGCGAGCCCGAGATCTCATGCGCCTCACGGAACGGGATGCCGCGCTTGACGAGCCAGTCCGCGACATCCGTCGCGAGTGAGAAGCCCTGCGGCGCGAGCTCGGCCATGCGCTCGGTGTCGAACGTCAGTGTCGCGATCATGCCCGCCATGGTGGGGAGCACGATCTCGAGTGTGCGCACGGAGTCGAAGATCGGCTCCTTGTCCTCCTGCAGATCGCGGTTGTACGCGAGCGGCAGGCCCTTGAGGGTCGCGAGCAACCCCGACAGGTTGCCGATGAGCCTGCCCGACTTGCCGCGCGCCAGCTCGGCGATGTCGGGGTTCTTCTTCTGCGGCATGATGCTCGACCCGGTGGAGTAGGCGTCGTCGAGCCGCACGAACCCGAACTCGCGCGTGTTCCAGATGATGACGTCCTCGGCGAGGCGCGACAGGTCGACGCCGATCATCGCAGCGATGAACGCGAACTCGGCCACGACATCGCGGGCCGCGGTGCCGTCGAGCGAGTTCTCGGCGGGGCGCGAGAGCCCGAGCCGCGTCGCGACGAGCTGCGGATCGAGACCCAGCGTCGATCCCGCGAGCGCTCCCCCGCCGTACGGCGAGACGGATGCCCGCACCGACCAGTCCCGCAGGCGTTCGAGCTCGCGCACGAGCGGCCACGCGTGCGCCTGCAGGTGGTGCGCGAGGAGGATCGGCTGCGCGTGCTGCAGGTGCGTGCGGCCGGGCATGATGGCGTCGGGGTGCGCTTCGGCCTGCGCGACCAGGGAGTCGATGAGGCGCAGGATCTCGCGCGCGATCGTGCGCGCGTGGTCGAGCAGGTAGAGCCGCACGAGCGTCGCGATCTGGTCGTTGCGGCTGCGGCCGGCGCGCAGCTTGCCGCCCAGCTCCGGGCCGACCTCGGCGATGAGCGCCGCTTCGAGCGCGCCGTGCACGTCTTCGTCGTCGGGGCCCGGGCGCAGCGATCCGTCCGACACGCGTCGGGCGAGGGAGTCGAGGCCCGCGTGCATGCGGCGCTCCTCGTCGGCGGTGAGGTACCCGGCGGCCGCGAGAGCCGTGGCGTGAGCATGCGACCCGGCGATGTCGTACAGCGCGAGCTCCCAGTCGAAGTGGGTCGAGACGCTCAGCGCAGCGAGCTCGGGCGAGGGTCCGCCCGCGAATCGGGCGCCCCACAGGGCGCCGGGGTTGGTGCCGTCGGCCTTCTCGTCGCTCACCGCTCCACCCTATCGAGGGGCTGTCCTCCGACACTCGCCGGCTCCTTCACGACGAGACGTGTGAAGCGGTCGAAAGCCCACTCGAGCGGACCGCGCCCGACGAGCAGGGCCCAGGCGGTGCACCCGATCACCGTCCACACCGCGAGTGGCACGAACGGCTCGAGGTCGCGGAAGCCGCCGAGGTCTCGCGACGTGCCGAGCACGGCGGACGCGACCCCCGCCCACACGAGCAGCTGCGCCGTGTAGGCCGTGAGCGGCATGGAGCCCACCGCACGCAGCGGGAGCACGATCCACACGAGCACGGTGCGGCACGCGAGCACGCACGTCGCGATGACCGCGAGCGCGAACCCGCCCGTGCCGATCACCTCGAGGAGCCCGGTGGAGTGCGGACGCGCCGTCCACAGCGCCGCGCCCAACGACGACTGCTCGGATGCCGCATCCGACCCGCTCACAGCGTGCAGGCCGTACCCCACGGCCGCCAGCGCCGCCCCGACGACGAGAGTCCAGACCTGCACGCGCGTGCGCAGGATGCCCGCCCGGGCGACGCCGAGCCCGGCGAGCACGAACGCGATCCACACGGTGAACGGGTAGTGCCAGCCGAGCGCCGTCGCGGTGAGGGCGCCGGTCGCCGTGAGCCAGAAAGGGTTCGCGTCGAGCCATACCTGCACGAACGGCATGACGAGGGCGACCGCGCCGGCGGTGACGAAAAGCGTGCGTGCGCGCAGCCTCGTGAACGGCACCGCGAGGATGAAGAGGATGCCGTAGGCCTGCAGGATGACGTACACCGGTACGCCGGTCGAGTCGAGCAGCAGGCCGAGCAGCCAGAGCAGGAAGGCGCGCACCACGAGCCGCAGGCGAGCGGTCTCCATCCGCCGACCCGCCAGAGGTGAGGGCCCACCCGTCACGAGACCGATCGAGACCCCGGCGAGCGTCGCGAAGAGGATCGACGAGCGTCCGTCGACGATGTGGATCCACGTCGTCGGGTCCCCCCAGTCGAAGACCTCGCGGATCCACAGGAGGTGCGCCGCGAACATGCCGAGGACGGCGAGCCCGCGAGCGAGGTCGACGCCCGCGACGCGCGCCGGCCCGTTGAGGCGATCCCAGCGGGTCGCGAGCCAGGGCCGGGTCTGCGCACCGCTCTCGGTCGGAATGCGCCCGGCCTCCTGGCTCATCGGCGGCCTCCGGTCAGCCCTGCTGCCGCAGGAGCCAGACCAGCAGGGCCTTCTGCGCATGGAGCCGGTTCTCGGCCTCGTCCCACACGACGCTCTGCGGACCGTCGATCACCTCGGAGTCGACCTCGTAGCCGCGATCGGCCGGCAGGCAGTGGATGAAGATCGCGTCGTCCTTCGCAAGGGACATGAGCTCCTGCGTGACCTTGTAGCCGCCGAGGTCGCGCAGTCGCGCGAGCTTCTCCTCCTCTTTGCCCATCGACACCCACGTGTCCGTCACGATGACGTCGGCACCCGCCGCCGCCTCGTTGGGGTCGGTGAAGAGCGTGACCGAGCCGCCCGTCTCGGCGGCGCGACGATCCGCGTCGGCGACGACGTCGTCGCGCGGCGCATACGACTCGGGCGACGCGACCCGCACGTGCATGCCGGCGGTGACACCCGCGAGCACGTACGAGTGCGACATGTTCGAGCGCCCGTCACCGAAGAACGCGAGCGTGAGGCCCTTCAGGTCGCCCTTGTGCTCACGGATCGTGAGCAGGTCGGCGAGCAGCTGACACGGGTGGAAGTCGTCGCTCAGCGCGTTGATCACGGGCACGCGCGTGTCGCGCGCCATCTCCTCGAGGCCGGCCTGCGCGTACGTGCGCCACACGATCGCGGCGACCTGCCGTTCGAGCACGCGCGCCGTGTCGGCGGGCGTCTCCTTGCCGCCGAGCTGGCTGTTGGCGGTCGAGATGATGAGCGGGGAGCCGCCCAGGTCGGCGATGCCGACGGCGAACGACACGCGCGTGCGCGTCGAGGACTTGTCGAAGATCACCGCCACGGTCTGCGGACCGGCGAGGGGCTTGAGCTTCCAGCGGTCCTTCTTGAGCGCGACCGCGAGATCGAGGATCTCGTCCTGTTCGGCGGGCGTGAGGTCGTCGTCGCGCAGCAGGTGGCGGGTCACGAGGTCACCCCCTCGGGGTCGGTCGCGGCATCCGTGTCGACATCGAGCAGCACCGCCGACTCGACGGTCGCGAGCGCGGCGGCGAACAGCTCGGAGAACTCGCGGATCTCCTCGTCGCCGATCGTGAGCGGCGGCGCGAGACGGATCGTCTCGTCGTTGACGGGGTTGACGATGAGGCCGTGCTGCTGCGCTGCGGCGGCCACGGCGCCCGCGACGGCGTGCGTGAGACGGATGCCGATCAGCAGACCCTGGCCGGCGCTGCCCTTCACGAGCGGCGAGCCGATGGCCTCTACGGCCTCGCGCAGCTCGATGCCGCGCTCGGCCGCGTTCTCGACGAGCCCGGCGGACTCGATCTCGGCGAGGACCGCGTCCGAGACGGCCGTCGCGAGTGCGTTGCCGCCGAACGTCGAGCCGTGGCTGCCGGGGAAGAACAGGTCGCCCGCGGCGCCGAAGGTGATGAGCGCGCCGATCGGGAAGCCACCGCCGATGCCCTTCGCTACCGTGATGGCGTCGGGCGTGATGCCCTCGTGCTGGAACGCGAACCACGCCCCCGTGCGGCCGGCTCCGGTCTGGATCTCGTCGAGGATCAGCAGCGCGCCGTGTCTCTCGGTGATCTCGCGCGCGGCTTTCAGGTAGCCGCCCGGCAACTCGACGACGCCCGCCTCGCCCTTGATCGGCTCGACGAACAGGGCGGCGACGCGGTCGTCCATCGCGGCTTCGAGCGCCTCGATCGTCGAGTCGATGTGCTCGACCCCGGCGACCATCGGCAGGAACGGCTCCTGCATGGCGGGCTTGCCCGTGAGCGCGAGCGTGCCCATCGTGCGGCCGTGGAACGCGTTGCGCAGCGACAGGATGCGCGGGCGCTCGCTGCCGCCGTGCAGACGCGCGAGCTTGAACGCGGCCTCGTTTGCCTCCGCGCCCGAGTTGCCGAAGTACACGCGGCCCGAGGGGCCCGTGCCGGCGAGCCGCTTGAGGCGCGCCGCGAGCGCGAGCTGCGGCGGCGTCGCGAAGTAGTTCGAGATGTGCGTCAAGGTCGCCGCCTGCTTCGACACGGCCTCGACGAACACGGGGTGCGCGTGCCCGAGCGAGTTGACCGCGACGCCGGCGAGGAAGTCGAGGTAGCGTCGGCCCTCGTCGTCCCACACGTGCGCGCCCTCGCCGCGCACGATGAGCGCGAGCCGGTCCCCCGCGTTGCGCAGGAGATCGCGCTGCGCGTCCTCCTGCCATGCCGCCTTGTCGCTGTCGGTCACCGTGCCACCACCTCTGTTCCGATTCCCTTGCTGGTGAAGATCTCCACGAGCACCGAATGCGGCACTCGCCCGTCGATGATGGCGGCGGTCTCGACGCCGCCCTCGACCGCGTCGAGGCACGCCTGCATCTTCGGGATCATGCCGGACTCGAGCCGCGGCAGCATCGCACGCAGCTCGTCGGAGGTCAGGTGCGACACGAGCGAGTCGCGGTTGGGCCAATCGGCGTACAGGCCCGGCACATCGGTGAGGACGACGAGCTTCGCGGCGCCCAGCGCGACGGCGAGAGCGGCGGCAGCGGCATCCGCGTTCACGTTCAAGGAGTGCCCCGGGTTGTCGAGATCCGGCGCGATGCTCGAGACCACCGGGATGCGGTCTGCCGCGAGGTGGTCGAGGACCGGCTGCGGGTCGACCTGCACGACATCGCCGACGCGACCGAGGTCGTGCTCGACGCCGTCGACGACGACCCCGCGGCGGCGGCCGCCGAACAGGCCCGCGTCCTCGCCCGACAGGCCGGTCGCGAACGGCCCGTGCGCGTTGATCTTCGACACGAGCTGCGGGTTGATCTGGCCCGTGAGCACCATGCGCACGACCGAGATCGCCTCGGTGCTCGTGACGCGATAGCCGCCCTTGAACTCGCTCGGGATGGCGAGCCGGTCGAGCATCGAGGAGATCTGCGGACCGCCGCCGTGGACGACGACGGGCTTGACCCCGACGTACCGCAGGTAGGCGATGTCGGCCGCGAAGGCGTCCTGCAGCTCATCGCTGATCATCGCGTTCCCGCCGTACTTGATCACGATGATCTGGTCGCGGAATCGCCGCAGCCACGGCAGCGACTCGATGAGCGTCGCGGCCTTGGCGGATGCCTCGGCCGGGTCGGTGTCTTGCAGATCGGTCATGAGGAGTAGGCGCTGTTCTCGTGCACGTAGTCGTGGGTCAGGTCGTTCGTGCGGATCGTCGCCGACGCCGGGCCGGTCTTGAGGTCGATGAGCACGTCGGTCGCACGGGGCGTGAGGTCCACCTCTTCGCGAGGTCGGTCCGGACCGCCGGCGGTGCACACGCGCACGCCGTTCATCCACACGTCGACGTCGTACGGGTCGAACGCGGCGTCGGTCGTGCCGATCGCCGCGAGGACCCGGCCCCAGTTCGGATCGTTGCCGAAGATCGCGGCCTTGAAGAGGTTGTTGCGTGCGACGGAGCGTCCGACGACCACCGCGTCGTGCTCGGACGCCGCGTTCGTCACGCGGATCGTGATGTCGTGGCTCGCGCCCTCGGCGTCGCCCTGCAGCTGGGCCGCGAGGTCGTCGCACACCTCGGTGAGACGCGCGCGGAATTCCTCGGGGTCGGGCGTGACCCCGCTCGCACCACTCGCCATGAGCGTCACCTGATCATTGGTCGACATGCACCCGTCGGAGTCGAGCCGGTCGAACGTCACACGAGTCGCCGCCCGCAAGTGTGCGTCGGCCTCCTCGGCGGTGAGCAAGGCGTCGGTCGTGATGACGACGAGCATGGTCGCGAGGCCCGGCGCGAGCATGCCGGCGCCCTTCGCCATTCCCCCGATCGTCCAACCGTCCTGCGAGCGCTCGGCGCGCTTCGGGCGCGAATCGGTCGTCATGATCGCTTCGGATGCGGCGACGCCGCCGTCCTCGGACAGCTCGGCGATCGCCCGCTCGGTGCCCTCGAGCACCTTCTGCCGGAAGACGTCGTCACCCGTGCCGATGAGGCCTGTCGAGCACACGAGGACATCGCCCGCGCTCACGCCGAGCAGCTCCGCCGCCTTCTCGGCCGTCTGGTGCGTCGTCTGGAACCCGAACGACCCCGTGAAGCAGTTCGCCCCGCCGGAGTTGAGCACGACCGCCTCGACGACGCCGTCCTGGATCGCCTGCTGCGACCACAGGATCGGGTTCGCCTTGGCGCGGTTGCTCGTGAACACGGCCGCGCCGACCTTGAGCGGCCCGCGGTTGACGACGACCGCGACATCCGCCTTGCCGGTCGACTTGAGCCCGGCGACGACACCCGCCGCCTCGAAGCCCTTCGCTGCGGTGACGCTCACGGGGCGACTCCGTTCACGGTCAGGGCGCGGTCCTCGGGGAGTCCCAGCGCGATGTTCATGGATTGGATCGCGGCGCCGGCCGTGCCCTTCACGAGGTTGTCGACGGCGGTCACGACCACGACGCGGTTCGCGGCGCGATCGATCGCGAGCCCCATGAGCGCGGTGTTGGCGCCGAGCACGTCAGCCGTGCGCGGGAACGAGCCCTCGGGCAGCAGCTGCACGAACGTCTCGTCGCCGTACGCGGCCTCCCACGCGCCGCGGATGTCGGCATCCGTCACACCCTCCGCGATCGGCGCGGACGAGGTCGCGAGGATCCCGCGTGCCATCGGCACGAGCACGGGCGTGAACGAGATGCGGATGCCGCGATCCGCAGCCTCATCCCCGGTCGCTGAGCCGGGCACCCGCGCCGCCGCGAGCGCCTGCCGGATCTCGGGGATGTGCCGGTGCACGCCCCCGACCGCGTACGGGTTCGCCGTGCCGAGCAGCTCGCTGCCGAGCAGGTGCGGCTTGAGGCTCTTGCCCGCGCCCGACGGGCCGACCGCGAGCACGCTCACGATGTCGGACGGGTCGATCACGCCCGCGGCGACTCCCGGCGCGAGCGACAGGCTCACGGTCGACGCGTTGCAGCCGGGAGCCGCGATGCGGGTCGCCCCCACGAGCCGCTCGCGCTGCTTGCCACCGCGGAAGGGCAGCTCGGGCACGCCGTACGTCCACGGATCGTGGAATGAGCCGCCGTAGAACCGGTCCCAATCGGCAACGGATTCGAGCCGATGATCGGCGCCCGCGTCGATGATGAGCGGCACGTCGCCGAGAGCGTCCGTGTACTGACCGGACTGGCCGTGCGGAAGCGCGAGGAAGACGATGTCGTGCCCCGCGAGGATCTCGGGAGTCGTCTCCTGCAGCTCGAGATGGGCGAGCGAACGCAGGTGCGGCTGGTGCTCGATGAGGCGCTGGCCGGCGTTCGAGTGCGCCGTGACGGTGCGGATCTCGATGTCGGGGTGCGCGGCGAGGAGGCGGAGGATCTCGCCTCCTGCATAGCCGGATGCGCCGGATACGGCGACCGAATAGGTCATGCTTCAACCTTATTGTCTGCGGATCGGGGCCTGAGACGGGCGACTCCCGCAGATGCCCGCAGAGCGGGCACGACGCGGAGTCGCCTAGAGTCGGCGAGGCAGACGTCGGCGCGAGGGAGCGGCGCTCGTGAAGAGCGTCTCGAGACCCCGGTTCGCCGAAAGCATGGAGCGACGATAGCGGGCGGGGCGCGGCATCCGCAAATCGCACGAGGCGTCAGCCGGTGAGGTCGGCGATCAGCGCGAGCTCCTCGGCGCGGGTCAGGCCCGACTGCCGTTCGCGGTCGAGGCCGCGGGCGCGCTCGTCGTCGAGCGTGCGCGCCAGGGTCTCGGAGACGGGGCGCAGCGCTCCCCCGGTCGAGCGGTACACGGCGTTCGTGCGCGTCGAGTGGCCGGGCATGTCGGCGGGCAGCCACAGCGGCAGCGAGCGCGGCCCCATCCAATGGTTGACCTCGTGCGCGGCGAGCCAATCGGGATCGGCCGCCACAAGCTCACCGGTGTGCGCCGCGGTGCGCCGCGCGAGCTGGACGAACTCGGTGAACGGGATCGGATCCCCCGTCGCGTTGGCGGTGCCGCTCCACCGACCGCGACCGACCGCGACGATGTACGCGGCGAGGTCGTCGACGTCGATGACCTGCACCATGAGGCCCGCGGCCTCCGGAACGAGCACGGGCTCCTTCCCCGCGAGCGCGAAGCGGGACACCCAGTACCCGAAACGGTCTGTCGGGTCGCCGGGGCCGACGATGAGTCCCGCGCGCACGATGGCGGCACGATCGCCGACGGCGGAGCGGGCGGATGCCTCGGCCGCCACCTTCTCGCGGCTGTAGTCGTACTCGTCGCCCGGCTCGGCCGGCTCGGCCAGCGGACAGGACTCGTCGGCACCGGCCATCGTGGCGTCGGCGTACACCGAGATCGTCGAGACGTACGTCCAGTGCTTCGTGCGGGCTCCGAGCGCCTCGACGGCCGCCGCGACGTGCTCAGCGCGCGAAGAGATGTCGACGATCTCGTCCCACTCGCGGTCCGCCACGGCCGCGTACGCGTCGGGCTCGGCGCGATCCGCGATCACGAGCTCAGCCCCGTCGGGCGCGGGGCGCGCCCCTCGCGCGACGCACGTGACGGCGGCCCCCTCCTCGAGCCAGCGACCGGCGACCCGTCCGCTCAGCCAGCCGGTTCCGCCGAGGATCAGAACGTTCGTCATGGCCTCATCCCAGCAGAGGCGGCGCGGACGCAGCATCCGTTTCCGCTCAGGGCGGAAACGCGCCCGCCGATCAGGACGGGAACGCCTTGATGCGCGCGAGCAGGTCGGGGCCCGTGCGTTCGAGAGTGCGTCCGCCCACGACGATCCCGCCGAGGATGATCCCCGCTCCGGCGACGACGGCGACGGCGAGCGCGATCCACGCGAGGATAGCCGACGAGGTCACCGTCGACACGATCGCGAGCACGAGCGCCGGCGCGGCGAGGACGATCGTGACGCCGAGCACGAGGAACACGACGAGGCCGTTGACGAACGTCTGACCCGGCACGGTCTTGAACGGGCTGTCACCGGCTTTCGCGACGGGAACGACGAGGAGCGCGGACGACACAGCCGACACGCCGTAGCCGGCGAGCAGGATGCCGAGCGCAGCGGCCAGCACTGCAGGCAGGGTCGTCCAGGTGCCCGCGATCGCGGCGGTCACGATCGCGACGACGGTGACGGCCGGCACGCCGACGGATGCGGCGCCCAGAAGTCTCCCCCAGCGATCCGCACGACCGCTGACTCCCGTCGAGAGCACCGAGGCGAAGGCCGTACCGTCGTACGAGATGTCGGCGTACCCGGCGATCGACAGGATCAGCGCGACCATGAGCGGCGACACGCTGAACAGCCAGCCGTCGATGCCCGTCGTGAAGGCGAAGAGCACCGGGAACAGCGGTACGAAGATGAGCTGCCGCAAGTAGCGCGGATCGCGAAGCCACGCCGTCAGCGACCGCGCCCACGTGGCGCCGACCCCTCCCGTGGGCATGACGGCGAAGAAGCCGAGCCGACCGGGAGCGACGGTGCGGGCGGTCTGGCGCGGCGGGGCGCTGACCGACGCCTCGAGCGCGCGCTCCCACAGGAGCCCGAGCACGGCGAGCGTTCCCGCGGCGATGACGAACTTGGCGATCGCGGGGATCCAGTCTCCCGCCGCCGCGTCTCCGGGGACGGCCCACGCCGCCCCGATCGGCGTCCAGCCGAGGACGACCGCGGCTTGCGCCAAGCGGCCGAGGACGTCGCCCGCGGAGCTCAGCAGCGCGAGGATGCCTGTGATGATCGGCCCCGTCATGATCACGACGCCGAGCAGGATCGTGCCGAAGATCTCGCGACCCCGCCGGTGTCCGCCCAAGCCGGTCGACAGGGTCGTCACGAGGCGGCTCGCCACGACGCAGATGAGCACGCCGAGCGCGGCCGACGGAACCGCGATCACGGCGGCCGCCGGCCACCTCAGCCACAGCACGACGCTCGCGAGCGCCCCGAGGCTCGTGACGATCCCCGGGATTCCGGTCAGGCCGGTGGCTGCGAGCGCCGACATGATCTGGCGGGTCGTAAGCGGGAACGGCGCGAGCCGCCGAGCGTCGACCGTGGACTCGGTCCCCGCCACGAGCACCGGGCCGATGGTCCAGCCGAGCACGAGCGCCGACCCTGCCAGCACGGCGACGGTGCGCGCGACGTCGAGCCCCTGGAAGGCGTTGAGCGCGATGAATCCGGCCACGACGCCGACGAGCGCCCACAGCGCCCACAGCAGGCCGATGCAGAACCCGACGAGCTGCCACGGGCGACGGGCGAGGGTGTTGCCGAGGATGCGGTAGCGAAGCCTCAGGACTGTCGCAACCACTGCGGCCCCTCCGACACGTGACGGCCACCGACGAGCGACAGGAATCGCTCCTGGAGTGTCTGACCGGCCCGCACGTCCTCCACCGTCCCCGCCGCGAGCACACGGCCCTCGGCGATCACGGCGACGTGGTCGCACATGCGCTGCACGAGGTCCATCGAGTGGCTCGAGACGATGACCGTGCCGCCCGACGCGGTGTACCCGCGCAGCACGTCCTCGATGTTCGCGGCCGAGACCGGATCGACCGACTCGAACGGCTCATCGAGCACGAGCAGCCGCGGCGCGTTGACGAGCGCGCATGCGAGCGCGATCTTCTTCGTCATGCCGGCCGAATAGTCGGCGACGATGGTGCCCGCCGCCTCCTGCAATCCCATGAGCTCGAGCAGGTCGGCGACCCGACCGGCGATCTCGTGGCGCGGGATGCCGAACATCATCGCGGTGTAGGTGATCAGCTGCTCACCCGTGAGCCGGTCGAACAGCTGCACGCCGTCGGCCAGGTTGCCGATGATGCGCTTGGCTTCGACCGGATGCTCCCACACGTCGATCCCGTGGACCCACGCTCGTCCGGCGTCGGGGCGCAGGAGGCCCGTCGCCATCGAAAGCGTCGTGGTCTTGCCGGCGCCGTTCGGGCCGACGAGCCCGAAGAACGACCCCGTGGGGACGACGAGGTCCAACCCCGCGACCGCGACTTTCGGACCGAAGCTCTTGACGAGTCCCGCGAGCTGAAGGGCGGGAGCAGCGGTGGTGAGGCTCATCACTCTCGACCCTAACGGGCCGTGGAGGGTGCGGATGACGCGTCAGACGTGCTCGCGCAGGAACGCGAGCGTCCGACGCCAGGCGTCGGCGGCGGCATCCGCGTCGTATCGCAGTCCCGTGTCGTTGAAGAACGCGTGACCCGCCTCGGGGTAGACGACGCTCTCGAAGTCGACGCCCGCGTCGGCCATCGCCCTCGCCACCTCGGGGAGCGCGTCGATGAGGGCGGGATCGTGGTGCCCGTAGAGGGCGAGGACCGGTGCCTTGATCTCCGCGATCCGATCGGGCGTGGGTGCGGTGCCGTAGAACGGCACCGCGGCGCGGATGCGGTCGTCGGCGGCCGCGAGCGCGAAGGCGTACGTGCCGCCGAAGCAGAATCCGGTCACGGCGAGGCGGTCGCCGACACCGGCCTCCTCGACGAGCCAGTCGACGGTCGCGCGGAGCGCCGCGACCGCCCACCGCGCGTACTCCGGGGCGTGCGCGGCCGACAGCATCTCGCGCATGCGCGGCTGCGTCGCCGCCTTCGCCTCCTCATCGTCGCCGTTGCGGAGGGCGAAGAGTTCCGCCCCGAGAGCCGGCTCGACGCCCGCGTGGCTCAGGATGTCGGGCGCCGCGACGACCCACCCCTCGGCGGCGTAGCGGTCGGCGACGTCTTTGATGTGGTCGACCAGACCCCAGATCTCGTGGATGAGCACGAGCCCGCCCACGGGCTCCCCCGCGGGGCGCGCGACGTAGACGTCGAACGGGTCGCCGTCGACTTCGGGCGTGATCGTCTCAGGCATGACGCCACGCTACCCCGCCCCCGGTCGCTGAGCCCGCCGAAGCGTCGCCCCCACCCGGTCGCTGAGCCCGTCGAAGCGCGGTCGCTGAGCCCGTCGAAGCGCGGCCCCAACCCCGGTCGCTGATCCCGTCGAAGCGTCGCCCCACCTCAGTCCGCAACCCCGGTCGCTGAGCTCGTCGAAGCGTCTCGCCGCCGGCCCCGCGCGAGAACGGGAAGCTCGTCCATTCGGCCCTCCATGAGGGCCTCCTTCTTCGCGCGGCTCCAACCCTGAACCTGCTTCTCGCGACGAAACGCCTCGTCGATCCGCTCGAACGACTCCGTGTACACCAGCGTCACCGGGCGGCGCTTGATCGTGTAGCGCGCGGCGAGGTCGTCGTCGTTGTTGTGCTCCCAGATCCGCGCTTCGGGATCCTTGTCCGTGCTTCCGACGTAGTAGCTGCCGTCCTGGCAGCGGGCGATGTACATGGAGGGCATGCCGCCAGCGTGTCGCCCCCGCTTACGCAGCGCGGCGGTGCTCTGCGGAACTGTGGGCGGATGCTGAGAGCGGGCGCGCTGTGGAGGACCCTTCGACAAGCTCAGGGACCAACCGCCTCAGGAACCGACCCTTCGACAGGCTCAGGGACCAACCGCCTCAGGAACCGACCCCTCGACAAGCTCAGGGACCAACCGCCTCAGGAACCGACCCTTCGACGGGCTCACGGACCCGGGGGGAGGTCTACTCGCGGAGGGAGGCGCCGAACCGCTCGGCGGCCACGGCGACGCCCGCGAGCTTCGCCTCGCTCGCCTCGGAAGCGGTGAGCGTGCGGTCGGGCGCGCGGAAGCGCAACGCGAACGTGAGGCTCTTCGTGCCGTCGGGAAGCCCCTGGCCGCGATAGTCGTCGACGAGCCGCAGTGACTCGAGCAGCTCACCCGACCCCTCGACGAGGGCGTCGCGCACCTCGGCGGCCGGCACGTCCGCCCCCACGACGAGCGACACGTCCTGCGTCGCAGCCGGGAAGCCCGACAGCGACGCCGCGACGACACGCTGCCCCGCAAGTGAGAGCACGAGATCGAGGTCGAGCTCGGCCACGATGACGCGGCCCGGCAGGTCGGATGCCTCGGCGACCGCCGGCAGCAGCTCTCCGACGTAGCCCACCTCGCTTCCGTCGACCGACACGACGCCCGTACGACCCGGATGCAGCGCCGCGCGCTCTCCCTGCTCCACGACGACAGAGACCCCGGCCGCCGCCGCGATCGTGCGGACGGCGTCGAGCGCGTCGGCTAGCTCGGCGGGCACCGCGGGCTGGCCCGGCTGCTTCGCGACGAGGTTGCCCGTGAGCAGGACCGCGACGTGACGGTGCTGCGGAGGGATCGACGCGTCGAGCTCGGCGAGGGTCGCGGCATCCGGTCGCACCGCCAGAGGCGGGATGAACGACGTGCCGTACTCGACGCCCGGCTCCGGCAGGAAGACGGTCCCGGTCTCGAAGAGCGCGAGGTCGGTGAATCCGCGCGACACGTTGCGGTGCGCGACCTGCAGCAGTCCCGGAACGAGCGAGCGACGCAGGAACGCCGCCTGCCCGTCGAGCGGGTTGGCGAGGCGGATGCTCGGCAGGTGCTCCCCCGACGCGGATCCGTGCAGGTCGTTCTGCTCCTCCGTGGTGAACGGGAACGACGGCGTCTCGACGAAGCCCGCCGCGGCCAGCGCGTTCGCGACGCGGCGGCGGCCCTGCTGTGCGGGGGTCAGGCCGCGGCCCGACGGCGGGAGCGGCAGCACCGACGGGATCTGGTCGTACCCCTCGATGCGCGCGACCTCTTCGGCGAGGGTCCACCTGTCGGTGAGGTCGGGTCGCCACGTCGGCGGCACGACCGTCCAGCCGTGCGAGGTCGTCGTGACGTCGCATCCGATGAGGCGCAGCGCGTGCGCGATCTGCTCCGCCGTGTAGTCGACGCCGATGAGACCCGATACGAAGCCGGCCGGCAGGTCGATCGTCGTGCGCTCGATCTCGGCGAAGAGCGCTCCGCCGTACTCGGTGTCGAGGGTTCCGCCCGCGTATTCGACCATGAGGTCGGCGACGCGGCGGGCCGCGACGAACGGGATGGCCGGGTCGACGCCGCGCTCGAAGCGGCGCGACGCCTCGCTCGGCAGCTTGTGGCGACGCGCGGTACGCGCGATCGACACCGTGTCGAAGATCGCCGCCTCGATGAGGACGTTGCGCGTGGCATCCGACATCTCGGTCGTGCCGCCGCCCATGACGCCCGCGAGGCCGATAGGCCCCGAGTCGTCGGTGATGAGCAGGTCCTCGGTGTTGAGCGCGCGCAGCTGGCCGTCGAGCGTCTCGAGCTTCTCGCCCTCGCGCGCACGACGCACGGTGATGCCGCCCTGCAGCTTGTCGAGGTCGTAGCCGTGGATCGGGTTGCCCAGCTCGAGCATCACGTAGTTGGTGATGTCGATGAGGACCCCGAGTGAGCGGATGCCGGCGAGCCCGAGCCGCGCCACCATCCACGGCGGCGTCGGCTTGGTCGGGTCGACGTCGCGCACGACGCGGACGACGAACTCGGATGCGCCGACCCGCCCGCGGATCGGATGCTCGTCGTCCACGGCGATCGGGAAGCCCGAACCCGGAGCGAGCTCTTCGGACGCGTACCGCGCCGCGGGGTCGCGGAACTCCGCGCCGGTCGCGTGCGAGTATTCACGCGCGACGCCGCGCACCGACAGCGCGTAGCCGCGGTCGGGGGTGACGTTGATGTCGATCGCGACATCGTCGAGGCCGAGGAGCGAGATCGCGTCGGTGCCGACCGGCGCGTCGATGCCGAGCTCGACCAGGCGCAGGATGCCGGAGTGCTCGTTGCCGAGCCCCAGCTCCTTCGCCGATGCGATCATGCCGTCGGAGATGTGGCCGTAGGTCTTGCGCGCCGCGATCGGGAACGGCCCGGGGAGCACCGAGCCGGGCAGCGTCACGACGACCTTGTCGCCCACGAAGAAGTTGCGCGCGCCGCACACGATCCCGTGCACCGCGGGGCCGCCGTCCGCCGCGGTCTCACCCTCGGGCGCGACCTGCACCTGGCACCAGCGGATCGTCTTGCCGTTGGACTGCGGCTCCTCGACGAACTCGAGCACTTCGCCGACGACGATCGGACCCTGGAGTTCGAAGCGGTGGACGTCCTCCTCCTCGAACCCGACCGACACGAGTGCCGCCAGGACGTCCTCGGCCGTGGCATCCGCCGGAACGTCCACATACTCACGCAGCCACGAAAGCGGGACGCGCATCACACCACCATCCCGAACTGCTCGCTGAAACGGACGTCGCCCTCGGCCATGTCACGCATGTCCTGCACATCGCTGCGGAACATGAGCGTGCGCTCGATGCCCATGCCGAACGCGAAGCCGGAGTACTCCTCGGGGTCGATTCCCGCCGCGCGGAGCACGTTCGGGTTGACCATGCCGCAGCCGCCCCACTCGATCCAGCGGGCACCGCCCTTGAACGTCGGGTGCCACAGGTCGAGTTCGGCCGACGGCTCGGTGAAGGGGAAGAAGTTCGCGCGGAACCGGGTCTTCGCCTCGGGTCCGAACAGCACACGCGCGGCGTGGTCGAGCGTGCCCTTGAGGTGCGCCATCGTGATGCCCTTGTCGACGACCAGGCCCTCGAACTGCGTGAACACGGGCAGGTGCGTCGCGTCGAACTCGTCGGTGCGGTACACCCGGCCCGGGCACAGCACGTAGATCGGAAGGTCGCGCTCGAGCATCGAACGCACCTGCACGGGGCTCGTGTGCGTGCGCATCACGAGGTGACGCGCGACGGGGTCGACGTAGAACGTGTCCTGCTCCTGGCGTGCCGGGTGGTCCTCGTCGAAGTTGAGCGCGTCGAAGTTGAACCACTCGTGCTCGAGTTCGGGGCCCTCGGCGATCTCCCACCCCATGCCGACGAAGATGTCGGCGACCTCTTCCTGAAGGAGGGAGATCGGATGCCGCGCCCCCACGCGCGCGCGGCTCGGGAGCGCCGTGATGTCGACGCGCTCCGCCTCGAGGCGGGCCGCTGTCTCGGCGGCGATGACCTCCTGCTCGCGCGCCGCGAACGCCTGGTTCACACGCCCACGCGCCTGGCCGACGAGCTTGCCGAACTCCGCCTTCTTCTCTGGCGGGACGTCGCGCAGCCGCGCGTTCAGCTTCGCGAGCGGCGAGCCCTCGCCGGCGTGCGCGGAGCGCGCGGCCTTGAGGGAGGCGGAGTCGGATGCCGCGGCGATCGCTTCGAGCGCGGACTGGACCGCACTCTCGACCGCCTCAGGGGTGATCTGCGCCGGAGCGGCGACGGGGTTCTCGGGTGCGTCGGACACGAGTACCGAGTCTACCGACGGCGGCGAGGGTGACTTCGCGCGCCGTCTCCCGCTCAGAGGCCCTGGGCGTCGTACTTGCCCGCGCCTTTCTGCATCGCGATGAGTTCGGTGTCGGTGACCTCCTGCGTCGGCTGGTTCGCACCTGCGACGCGGGTCGTGCGGGCCGAGCGACGCAGGCGCCGCTCGACGAGCGTCGCGATCGCCGACAGGATCAGACACAGGCCGATGTAGATCGCGCCGACGATGATCGTGGCGGGCACGATCGGCGACCCCAGCGTGGACTGCGACCCGATGAATCGCGCGTAGAACAGCAGCTCGGGGTACGTGATGATGAAGCCGAGCGCCGTGTCCTTCAGTGTCACGACGAGCTGGGCGATGATCACCGGGAGCATCGCTCGGATCGCCTGCGGCAGCAGGATCAGGCGCATGACGCCGGACTTGCGCAGGCCGATCGCGTACCCCGCCTCGCTCTGGCCACGCGGGAGCGACTCGACGCCTGCGCGGATGACCTCGGCGAGCACCGAGCCGTTGTACGCGATGAGCGCGATCACAACCGCCCAGTACGGCTCCATGCGGATGCCGAGCACGGGAAGGCCGTAGTACAGCAGGAACATGAAGATCAGGACCGGGATCGCGCGGAGCACCTCGACGAGAGCGCCGGCCGGCCAACGAACCCAGCGGTGCAGCGAGAGTCGGCCGAGCGCGAGGATGAAGCCGAGCGCGAGCGCGCCGACCGCTGCGACGGCGAATGCGCCGAGCGTGCGCAGCGTCGCGAGCCCGATCTGGATCCACACGTTCGTGTACGTGAACGCGGCCCACTTCTCGGCCGAGAACTGCCCCGTGGCGGCGAGCCGCCATACGAAGAATCCGATGACCGCCGCGACCACGAGCACCGTGATGACGCCGAGGATGCGGTTGCGGACGATCGCCCGAGGTCCGGGGACGTCGTAGAGGACGGACGAGCTCATCGCGCCACCTTCCACCGGTTCTCGAGAGCTCGCTGAGCCCATGACAGCAGGAGCACGAGCGCGACGAAGATCGCCATGACCCACAGGATCACGAGGAACTGGTTCTCGCCGCGCTCGCTCATGTAGCTGCGGATCGATCCGAGGTTCACGACCGAGAAGCCCGCCGCAACCGTCGTGTTCTTCAGGAGCGCGATGAACACGCTCATCATGGGCGGGATGACCGAGCGGAACGCCTGCGGCATCACGACCTGGCTCATCACCTGCCCGAAGGTGAGGCCGAGGGCGCGAGCGGCCTCGGCCTGGCCGACCGGCACCGTGTTGATGCCGGAGCGGATCGTCTCGGCCACATAGGTCGCCGTGTAGATGCCGAGCGCGAAGATCGCGAGGGTGAGCGACACCGGCGCGGTCAGCCTGAGGCCGAGCAACGGCGGCAGCGCGAAGGCGAACGCGAAGAAGACGAGTGTGAGCGGCGTGTTGCGGATCGTGTTCACGTACACGGTTCCCACCGCGCGCGCGATCGGGATCGGCGACACACGCATCGCTCCGACGATCGTGCCGAGGATGAGCGCGACGAGCCCGCCCGCGATGAACAGGATGAGCGTGCCGATCAGGGTCTCCTGCCAGAGATCCAGATTGTCGGTGATGACGCCCACTCGCGCTCCTCTCCTTGTCGGTCAGCCGTCGGTGCGACGGCTGAGGGGTGGGGCGGCCTCGCGGCCGCCCCACCCGCGTGGATCAGTCGTCGACCTGAGGCTGGTCGCCCGCGATGCCCGCCGGAGCGAGGTGCTGGTCGAACAGCGCCTGCCACACGTCGCCGCCGTCGGTGAACAGCTGGTTGATGTGGTCCTGAAGAGCGGTGTCGCCCTTCGGGATGCCGACGCCGTAGCGCTCCTCGCTGAAGGGCTCACCGGCGATCTTGAGCTCGTCGGGACGCTGCGCGACGTAGCCTGCGAGAATCGCCTCGTCGGTCGTGATCGCGTCCACCGAGCCGGCGAGCAGCTGCTCGACGCACTGCGAGTACGTGTCGTACTCGACCGTGTCGCCGGGGTTGAACTCGTCGCGGATGCGCTGCAGCGGCGTCGAACCGGTCACGGAGCAGACGATCTTGCCCTCGAGGTCATCGGGGCCGTTGATGTCCTCGTTGTCCGCCGCGACGAGCAGACCCTGACCCGTGATGAAGTACGGGCCGGCGAAGTCGATCTGCTCCTTGCGCTTGTCGGTGATCGAGTAGGTGCCGACGTAATAGTCGATGTCGCCGTTCACGAGCGCCTGTTCGCGGTTGGCCGACGGGATCGTGACGTACTCGATCTGGTCCTCCGAGAAGCCGAGCGACGCGGCGATCCAGCGCGCGATGTCGACGTCGAAGCCGGTGCGCTCGCCGGTCGTGGCGTCCTCGTAGCCGAGACCGGGCTGGTCGTTCTTGACGCCGACCACGACGCCGCCGCGCTCGGTCATGGCCTCGAACGTCGGGCTGCCTTCGAGCGAGACATCCGTGGCGACCTCCCAGAGTGCCTCGTCTCCGCCGGTGTCACCGCCCGCGTCGGTGGATGTGCCTCCGGGCGTGCCGGTGTTGCAGGCGGTCAGCGTGAGTGCCGCGATCGCGAGCGCGGCGCCGACGAGAATTCGTGACTTTCGCATGTGAGTTCTCCTGGGGTTGTTCCTTGTGGGGTGCGTTGGTATCCGACTTCGGGTCGTGCGGACTCCGCCGATGGGGCGGGGTGGTGCTGCTCTGGCGTGATCCTTTCGTCGATGGGGCTTCGCGTCAGTGCGTGATGAGCTTCGAGAGGAAGTCCTTCGCACGCGCGCTCTGGGGGTTCGTGAAGAACTCGTCGGGGGTGGCCTCTTCCACGATCTGACCGTCGGCCATGAACACGACGCGGTCGGCGGCCTTGCGGGCGAAGCCCATCTCGTGGGTGACCACGATCATCGTCATGCCCTCCTGCGCGAGGTTCACCATGACGTCGAGCACCTCGTTGATCATCTCGGGGTCGAGGGCGCTCGTGGGCTCGTCGAACAGCATGACCTTGGGGTTCATCGCGAGAGCGCGCGCGATCGCGACGCGCTGCTGCTGACCACCGGACAGCTGCGCCGGGAGCTTCGACGCCTGCTGCGCCACCCCGACGCGCTCGAGCAGCGTGTGCGCGGCACGCTCGGCATCCGCCTTCTTCATGCCCTTGACCTTGATCGGCCCGAGCGTGACGTTGTCGAGGATCGTGAGGTGCGAGAAGAGGTTGAACGACTGGAACACCATGCCGACGTCGGCGCGGAGCGCAGCGAGCGCCTTGCCCTCCTTCGGCAGCTCCTTGCCGTCGATCGTGATGGTGCCGCTCGTGATCGTCTCGAGCCGGTTGATCGTGCGGCACAGCGTCGACTTGCCCGAGCCGGACGGCCCGATCACGACGACGACCTCGCCCCGGTTCACCGTGAGGTTGATGTCTTGCAGCGCCTGGAAGTCGCCGTAGTGCTTCTGCACGTCGGTCATGACGACGAGGGGCTCACCCCTGCGGACGTTGATGTTCGAGGTCTGCGGTGCCGCAGCCGGCACGTCAGGTGTCGCCATGACGATCACCCTATGGCGGTGGTCGGACGCTGTTCCACTCGCGACGCGACCCTTTACCGATCTGTAACAGGTGCGGATGCCGCGCCGCGGCGCCCGCGCGGGCGCTCATTCGCCCGCGCGCTGCGCGAAAGCGGTCTCATAGAGGCACACGCTGGCGGCGGTGGCGAGGTTGAGCGACTCCGCCTTGCCGTAGATCGGGAGCCGCAGCGCGAGATCCGCGAGCGCGAGGGCCTCTTCGCCGAGGCCGCGCGCCTCGTTGCCGAACAGCCACGCCGTGGGCTCGGAGAGGAGGTTCCGCGACTCGAGGAAGTCCTCTCCCCCGACATCCGCCGCGATCACGCGCACGCCCACGGCGTGGGCGCGCTCGACCGCCGTCGCGAGGTCGACGCCGAGCGCGACGGGCAGGTGGAACAGCGACCCCGTGGTCGCCCGCACGACCTTGGGGTTGTACGGATCGACGGTGCGCCCCGTGAGCACGACGGCATCGGCCCCGGCGGCGTCGGCGGCGCGGATGATCGTGCCGAGGTTGCCCGGATCGCGCACCTCCTCGCAGATCGCGACGAGGCGCGGCGCGGCGGCGAACACGTCGCGCACGGAGGTCGGCGACTGCCGGGCGACGGCGACGATGCCCTGCGGGGTGACGGTGTCGGCCATCGCGTCGAGGACGGGCTCTGTCGTGAACACGACCTCGACGCCGGCGTCGCGCGCCGTGTCGCGCAGATCGGGGTGGCGCTCCAGCGCCGTGGGCGTCGCGAAGATCTCCACGAGCGTGTCGGGACGGTACGCGAGCGCCTCCCGCGCGGCCTGCGGACCCTCCAACAGGAACAGCCCGGTCTCCTGCCGGGCGCTGCGCTTGGTCAGCTTCGCGACCGCGCGCACGCGCGGCGAACGCGGGTTCTCGAGCACAGCATCAGTGTATGTCCCGCGCCCGTCGGGCCCGTGCGCCGCGGCATCCGTCTCGTCCGTCCGGACACGCGAAGAGGGCGCCCTCCCTGCGGAGGACGCCCTCGTCAGGCGACGGATGCGGCGTCAGGCGCTCTTCGGAGCGTTGACGTCGGACGGCAGCGCCTTCTTCGCGGTCTCGACGAGCGACGCGAACGTCTTCGGCTCGTTCACCGCGAGCTCGGCGAGCATACGGCGGTCGACCTGCACACCCGCGAGGCCGAGGCCCTGGATGAAGCGGTTGTACGTGATGCCGTTCTGACGCGCGGCGGCGTTGATGCGCTGGATCCACAGGCGGCGGAAGTCGCCCTTGCGCTTGCGGCGGTCGCGGTACGCGTAGACGAGCGAGTGGGTGACCTGCTCCTTCGCCTTGCGGTACAGGCGCGAGCGCTGACCCCGGTATCCCGAGGCGCGCTCGAGGATGACGCGACGCTTCTTGTGGGCGTTGACGGCCCGCTTGACTCTAGCCATTTCGTTTCGTTCCTATTCGTGCGCAGGCCGCGTCAGCGGCCGAGAAGCTTCTTCGCGACCTTCGCGTCGCCCTTGGCGAGGACCTGGTCCTGCGAGAGGCGGCGGGTGCGGCGCGTGGGCTTGCCCTCGAAGTTGTGGCGAAGGTTCGCCTGCTGCTTCATGAGCTTTCCGCTGCCGGTGACCTTGAAGCGCTTCTTGGCGCCCGAGTGGGTCTTCTGCTTCGGCATCTTCGTTCCTTATCGATTTCGCCCGTACGGGCTTCGTGTGGCATCCCGCAGCGCGGGAGTCGGATCCCGCGTCGTGCGGGAGATCGTGGGGAGGGTGCTAGCTCTCGCTCTCACCCTCGGCGGGCGCGTCGCCGGCGCCGGTGCGGGCCGAACGGGCCGCCTCGCGGTTCGCCGCGCGCTGCGCGTTCTGCTCCGCCTTCGCCTCGGACTTGTTCTTGTGCGGAGCGATCACCATCACCATGTTGCGGCCGTCGATGGTCGGGTTGGACTCGACCGTGCCGAACTCGGCCACGTCTTCGGCGAACTTGCGCAGCAGGCGCACACCCTGGTCGGGACGCGACTGCTCGCGACCGCGGAACAGGATCATCGCCTTGACCTTGTCGCCCGCCTTGAGGAACCCTTCGGCGCGCTTGCGCTTGGTCTCATAGTCGTGCGGCTCGATCTTCAGGCGGAACCGGACCTCCTTGAGGACGGTGTTGGCCTGGTTGCGGCGTGCTTCCTTCGCCTTCTGCGCGGCCTCGTACTTGTACTTGCCATAGTCCATGATCTTGACCACGGGAGGCCTCGAGTTCGGGGCGACCTCGACCAGGTCGAGATCCGCCTCCTGAGCCAGACGCTGCGCAACCTCGATGCGGACGATGCCGACCTGCTCGCCGTTCGGACCGACGAGTCGGACCTCGGGCACACGGATGCGCTCGTTGGTGCGGGGATCGCTGATGCGGAACTCCTCTTCGTGCGGATGGATGGCACCGCGACACGGTGTGTCGCGGGCGAAGAGTCTCACTCCACCCGGCGAGGCGCCGAAGCACCTGCTTGCTGCACCCTGATCCCAGATCGGGACTACCCCGGCCGCTGTGCGGACGGGGCGGAGCGCGTGACCCGGTAGCCTGGAGCGGCAAGCGCGGGTGGGATGTGATCCTCTTTCGTTCCGGAGCAGATCACTCCGGAGCCCGGCAAAGTCTATCAGAGAGTGGCACGTGAGCACGATTCCGGATGCCGGCGACAACGCCCGGCCGACCGACCAGACCACCGACGCCGAGCGTCTCGCGCGCTGGGAGGAGCAGGAACGGGCCGCGTCATCCGCCACGCGTGACATCGCCGACGTCCCGGCGGTCGAGGTCATCACGACGACGGCCGTGCATCTCATGAGCGCCGCGGCCGTCAAGGTCGGCCTCGCCGACGACCCGGCTTCGCAGCTCGACCTCGACGAGGCCCGCAAGCTCATCAACGCCCTCGCCGGGCTCATCACCGCAGGCGCGCCCGAGATCAGCGACATGCACGCCCGCTCGCTGCGCGACGGCCTCCGGTCTCTTCAGCTCGCGTTCCGCGAGGCATCCGTCATTCCCGACCCGATCGGCAAGGGCCCCGGCGAGAAGTGGACCGGCCCCGTCACCTAGTCGTGACGGCCGCGAGGCCTCGCTCGACCGCGTCGACCGTGCGCCGCACCGCTTCGGCGTCGGTCGCGAAGTTGCTGACGGCGAACCGCACGACCGTGCGCCCCCGCCACTGGGACGACGACGCCCAGATCGTCCCCTCCGAGCGAAGCCACTCCCCCAGCGCGACCGTCGTCTCGTCGTCCCGCGCGGCGAGGCACACCTGCGTGAAGACGACGTCGTTGAGGACCTCGAGGCCGCCGATCGCGCGGAATCCGTCGGCGAGGGCGGATGCGGCATCCGCCAGCCCTTCGACGAGTCGGCGCACGCCGGTCCGCCCGAGCGAGCGCAGCGCGGCCCACACCATCACGCCCCGCGCGCGTCGCGAGAGCTCGGGGGTGCGGTCGTAGGGGTCGGAGATGCTCGCGACGGCCGGGAGGTACGCGGCGTGCGCGCCGAGCGCCGCCGTCATCGCCGCCTCGTCGCGCACGATCGCCACACCGCAGTCGTACGGCACGTTGAGTGTCTTGTGCGCGTCGGTCGCCCATGAGTCCGCGTCGGCGAGCCCGCGCACGAGGGGGGCGAAGCGCGGACTCGCCGCGGCCCACAGCCCGAACGCGCCGTCCACGTGCACCCACGCACCGGCGGCGTGGGCGACGTCGATCGCGCGGGCGAAGTCGTCGAAGCCACCCGAGTGCACGTCGCCCGCCTGGAGCGCGACGATGGTCGCCGCATCCGGATCCTCCGCGAGCGCCCGCTCGAGCCCGTCGACGTCGATGCGCCCCTGGTCGTCGGCGCCGACCGTGTGCGGCGGCCCGAGGCCCGCCAGACGACCGGCCAGCACCATCGACGTGTGCACCTGGTCTCCCGCGAGGAACCGCACGCGCGGCGCGGCCTGCAATCCGCCCGTCGCGATGTCGAAGCCCCTCGCGCGCAGCACCGCGTCGCGCGCCGCGATGACGCACGAGAAGTTCGCCATCGTGCCGCCGGTCACGAAGCCGACGCCGCTCCCGACCGGAAGCCCGAGCAGCTCGAGCAGCCACGCGGCGGCGACCTCCTCGACGGCCGCCACCCCAGGGGTGGTCTGTCGCGAGCCGTTGTTCTGATCCCACGCGGCCACGAGCCAGTCCGCCCCGAGCGCGGCGGGGTACGCGCCGCCGATCACGAAGCCGAAGAACCGCGGCGAGCCCATCGCCATGAGACCGTCGCCGGCCGCGGCGGCGAGTTCATCGACCACGTCCGCGGCGGGGAGTCCTTCCTCGGGGAGTTCCAGGCCGAGCCGCTCCCGCACACCCTCGACGTCGAGCTCCGGCCGAACGGGCCTCTCGGTCACCGATGCGAGCCACTCCCGCGCATGACGGTGTGCCGCCTCGAGCGCGGCGCGGCGCTCGTCGTCGATTCGCCCCATGGGTGCCGATCCTTCGCCCCCGCCGACGGGTGCGCAAGAGGCCGCTTCGCAGTACGCAGACGGGAGCGCGTCCGCCCGCGCCGCCGGTCAGGACCGGACGAGCTTGACCGTGAGGGAGTCGACGAGCACGGCGATGCGGTCGTCGGCGGCCCAGCGCTTCGCGAGGCGCTGCAGCACGGCGTCGAGCTCCTCCTGCGTGAGCCCGGCCATGAGGTGCAGACGCACGATGAGCTCCTGCCCGCGCAGCCGCCCGGTCGGGTCGCCGGGCTGCACGGAGAGGTCGATCACCGCGAGCTCCCCCGCGATGCTCGCCTGTAGCGCGGTGTAGACGTCGGGCGACGTGAACGCCGGCTCCCACGGCTGCCCCTGCGCGATCGCCCACACGGCCGGGCGTCGGATGACGAACTCGGTCCCGGATCCCGGATCGATCACGATGAGATCCGTGTCATCGGCGGATGCGGCGAGAGCCACGCGCACGCCGTCGGCGGGGACCGGGCGCGCCGACGCGTCCCAACGGGTCATCGTCTCGACCGATGTGAACACGGGGAGCACACGACGCCCGTCGGGAGCCGCGACCGTCACGATCGACAGCTCCTGCGTCTTGTCGACGGCGAGCCCCGTGGGGCCGACCCCCTCGTCGCCCTTCTCGGCGATGAGCGGGATCAGCAGCCGCGCCGCGCGGAACGCGTCAACGATCGCGACCTGGTCGCCGCATCCCTCTCGGAACGCCGTGAGAGCGGTGAGGAGCGCCGGATCGGCGGAGCCGTCGTCGCCCGCGTGCGGATTGGCCTGGAAGCTGCGGCCCTGCCAGGGCACGCCGGCGGAGTCGGCGCTGTCGCCGTGCGCGTGCTCGCCCCCGTGGACAGGTCCGCCGTGGGGGTGGTCGTCCTCGTGACGGTCAGCCGCCGGCGACATCCAGCGCCTCGGTGAGGGTGAAGGCGCCTGTGTAGAGCGCCTTCCCGATGATGGCGCCCTCGACGCCGAGCGGCACGAGGTCGCGCAGCGCTGCGATGTCGTCGAGGGTCGCGACGCCGCCCGACGCGACGATGGGCTTGGGGGTGCGCGACGTGATCTCGCGCAGGAGGTCGAGGTTCGGTCCGCGCAGCGTGCCGTCCTTCGTGACATCCGTCACGACGTAGCGGCTGCAGCCGGCCTCCTCGAGTCGCTTGAGCACGGTCCACAGGTCGCCGCCCTCGCGGGTCCAACCGCGGGCCGCGAGCGTCGTGCCACGCACGTCGAGGCCGACGGCGACGACTTCGCCGTAGCGGCTGATGACGTCGGCCGCCCATTCCGGATTCTCGAGAGCCGCTGTGCCGAGATTGATGCGCGCGGCGCCGATCTCGAGCGCGGTCTCGAGCGAGCGGTCGTCGCGGATGCCGCCCGAGAGCTCGACCTGCACGCCCTTGACCTGGCGGATGACCTTGCGCAGCACGTTCGAGTTGCTGCCACGGCCGAACGCCGCGTCGAGGTCGACGAGGTGGATCCACTTCGCGCCCTGGCGCGCCCACTCCTCGGCCGCTTCGACGGGGTCGCCGAAGCTCGACTCCGTGCCCGCCTCTCCCTGCGTGAGGCGCACCGCCTTGCCGTCGGCGACGTCGACGGCGGGAAGCAGGATCAGTTCGGGCGTGGACGCGAAATCGTTCATGGCTCCTCGTGCGGCGGAAGGGTGCGGGGCGAGCGCGTACCGGCTGCCCCCGGTGGGCACGAGGTCAAAGGCTACGCCCGCCGAGCCCGCCGATCCAATTGGAGAGGAGACGGATGCCGGCAGCACCCGACTTCTCGGGGTGGAACTGCGTCGCCGACAGCGGCCCGTTCTCGACCGCGGCGAGGAACGGCTGTCGTCCGTACGAGCACCACGTGAGGATGGGCTGCGGGAACGGCGTCTGCGGCTCCATCGGCCAGTGCTGCGCGCCGAACGAGTGCACGAAGTAGAACCGCTCGTTCTCGATGCCGTGGAACAGGCGCGAGCCCTCGCCGGCCTGGATGGTGTCCCACCCCATGTGCGGCAGCACGGGCGCATCGAGCTCGGTCACGGCGCCGGGCCACTCGCCCATGCCCTCCGTGTCGGCGCCCCGCTCGACGCCGTGCTCGAACAGCACCTGCATGCCCACGCAGATGCCGAGCACGGGGCGTCCGCCCGCGAGTCGCCGGCCGATGAGCTCGTCGCCACGCCGCGCGCGGAGCGCGTCCATGACGGCGCGGAACGCGCCGACGCCGGGAACGACGAGGCCGTCGGCGTCGAGGATGAGTCCGCGGTCGGCCGTCAGCCGCGCATCCGCCCCCGCCGCCTGCAGGGCCTTGACGGCGGAGTGGACGTTGCCCGAGCCGTAATCGAGGACCGCGACCAAGGGCCGGTCGTCGGTCACAGCGCGCCCTTCGTGCTCGGGACGCCCTCGACGTGCGGGTCGAGGGCCTTCGCCTGGCGGAATGCGCGCGCGAACGCCTTGAACTCGGCCTCGGCGATGTGGTGCGGGTCGCGTCCGCCGAGCACCGTCACGTGCACCGTGAGCGCGGCGTTGAACGCGATCGCCTCGAACGCGTGGCGCACGAGCGAGCCCGTGAAGTGGCCGCCGATGAGGTGGAACTCGAACCCCGCGGGCTCGCCGCTGTGCACGAGGTAGGGCCGGCCGCTGATGTCGACGACCGCCTGCGCGAGGGCCTCGTCGAGAGGCACGAGCGCGTCGCCGTACCGGGTGATGCCGGACTTGTCGCCGAGCGCCTGCCGGATGGCCTGCCCGAGCACGATCGAGACGTCCTCGACGGTGTGGTGCACGTCGATCTCGGTGTCGCCCGAGGCGCGCACCGTGAGGTCGGTGAGCGAGTGCTTGGCGAACGCCGTCAGCATGTGGTCGAAGAACGGGACGGTCGTGTCGATGCGGCTGCGACCCGTGCCGTCGAGGTCGAGCTCGAGCTCGACGGTCGACTCGCTCGTCGCGCGACGCAGCGAGGCGGTGCGGTGGGCTGCGCCGGTCATGACGCCGATCCTACCGAGGCCAGGGCATCGAGGAACGCGGTCGTCTCCTCCTCGGTGCCGGCGGTCACGCGCAAGTGGTGCGGGATCCCGACGTCGCGCACGAGGATGCCGCGCTCGTACAGCGCGTGCCACGTCGCGGCGCTGTCTTCGACCCCGTCGAAGAGGACGAAGTTGGTCCACGACTCGTACGGGCGGTAACCGAGCGCCTCGACCGTGGCCGAGATGCGGTCGCGCTGCGCGACGATCTCGTCGACCATGCGGAGCATCGTCGGGGCGTGGTGCAGCGCCGCCGTCGCGGCCGCCTGGGTGAGGGCGCTCAGGTGGTACGGGAGGCGCACGAGGCGAAGCGCGTCGATGAACGCGGGATCGGCGGCGAGGTAGCCGACGCGGGCTCCGGCGAAGGCGAACGCCTTGCTCATCGTGCGGGACACGACGAGCCGCTCGCGCCCGGGAAGGAGGGTCAGCGCCGACCTCTCGTCGCGCGGGGCGAACTCCTGGTACGCCTCGTCGACGATGACGATGCCGTCGGTGGCGTCGTACACCGCCTCGACGACGTCGAGCGGGAGCGGTGTGCCCGTGGGGTTGTTCGGCGCGCACAGGAAGACGATGTCGGGCGCCGCGGCCTCGACCTGGGATGCGGCGTCGGCGGGGTCGAGGGTGAAGTCGTGACCCCGCGTGCCGGCCGTCCACGTGGCGCCCGTGCCGCGCGTGATGATCGGGTACATCGAGTACGTCGGCGCGAAGCTGAACGCCGTGCGCCCGGGACCGCCGAATGCCTGCAGGATGTGCTGCAGCACCTCGTTCGAGCCGTTGGCCGCCCAGATCTGGTCACGCATGAGTCCGTGCCCGAGGTAATCGGCGAACGCCTCGCGCAGCGCGGTGAACTCGCGGTCGGGATACCGGTTGACGTCGCGCAGCGCACGGGCGACCGAGTCGAGGATGTCGTCGGCGACCTCTTGCGGAACGGGGTGCGTGTTCTCGTTGACGTTCAACGCGACCGGAAGCGGCGCCTGCGGCGCGCCGTACGGCTTCTGGCCGCGGAGGTCATCACGTAGGGGGAGGTCATCGAGGGTGGCGGTCACCCGTCCCATCGTAGAGCGCGTGCGTCAGGGAGCCGTCGGCGCGTACTGCGCCGGGATCGCGATCTCCTGCCCCGCGGCGATGGTCACGCCCTCGAGCGCGTTGAGCCGCACGATCGCGTCGACCACATCGCGCGGGTCTGCGGCCGGCGCGACCTCTTCGGCGATCGCCCACAGCGTGTCGCCCGGCTCGACCGTGACGGTCACGAATCCACCGCCGGGAACGCCCTCGTCGCGCGACGCGAGCGCGGAGCCGCCGCCGATGATCGCGATCCAGAGCGCGATGACGGCCGGGAGCGCCGCGAGAGCGGCGAGGACCCGGCGGCCGCGCACCGTCAGGCGCAGGCGCGTGACAGGAGCTGCGGGGGCGGGAACGGTGATCGCGCTCATGGGATCCTCCTGTGCGGTGGGAAGAGATTCGCATCCGGCACTCGGCCGGGAGAGCCGGATGCGAACCTCTGTACCGAACGTATCTTCGATGCTGTAGGCTGTCAAGTGCGGCGCCGAAGCCGGATCGTTCGAAAGACGACACGCCCGCCGGGTGTCCGACGAACCCGTCGCAACCGGATACGGTTTCGACAAGAGCACCCCACCACAGGGCTCCGACATTCGAATACCGCTGCACCCGCCATGCAGGCCGAGCGCGTGAGACAGGAGCACGAAGATGACCGACGCGAGCATCGGGCGAGAGAAGCCCCAGACGCGCCGCCGCAAGAGCCTGAGCGAGAAGCAGCTCGCCATCCTCGAGGTGATCCAGCGGTCGATCGCCCGCCACGGCTATCCGCCGAGCATGCGCGAGATCGGCGACGCCGTGGGCCTGAAGTCGCTTTCGAGCGTGACGCACCAGCTCAACCAGCTCGAGCTGAGCGGCTACCTGCGGCGCGACGCCGGAAAGACGCGCGCCCTCGAAGTGCTCATCGACCTGCCCGGCACCGCCGCCGAGAACCCCGCCGATGTCGCGCCTCCCGTCGGCGACGCCGCGCTCGTGCCGCTCGTCGGCCGCATCGCGGCGGGCGTGCCCATCACGGCCGACCAGCAGATCGAAGAGATCTTCCCGCTCCCCCGCCAGCTCGTCGGCAAGGGCGACCTGTTCATGCTCAAGGTCAGCGGGGACTCGATGATCGACGCCGCGATCTGCGACGGCGACTGGGTCGTCGTCCGCTCGCAGAACACCGCCGAGAACGGCGACATCGTGGCCGCCATGCTCGACGGCGAGGCCACCGTCAAGACGTTCCGTCGCCGTGACGGCCACACGTGGCTGCTCCCCCGCAACTCCGCGTTCGAGCCCATCCTCGGCGACGAAGCCGTCGTGCTCGGCAAGGTCGTCGCGGTGCTGCGCGCCGTCTGATCCCCCGCAGCCGAACTCTCGCCCGTCCCGGGTGATACGCCTGCGCGCCGGCGCGATGCCCCGCTAGTGTGAGCCTCGTCGGCCGCGCCCACGCACACCGGACGCGGTCCGCCGAACGAGGTTCCGCCGCCGATGCGGCGCGGACGGCCGAGAGGTGGGTGGGACGATGGCATCCGACGTCGACGACCTCCGCGCGCAGCTCGAGGAGCTTCGCCGTGAGAACGAGCGGCTCCGCGCGATGCGCACGGAATCCGTCGAACCCGAAGGCGCGGCATCCGACACCGCCCCGCCCCGTCGTCGCAACGGATGGCGCGCGTTCGTCTCGGCGGTGTGCATCGTGCTCGCCGGCATCCTCGTGCCGGTCACGATCGTTTCGACGTGGACGCGTGCGCAGCTGGTCGACGAGGCGACCTTCGTGCAGACGTTCGCACCTCTCGCCGATGACCCCGGAGTCCAGGAGCTCGTCATCGAGCAGTCGACCGCGGCGATCGACGAATCGCTCGACGTCGAGTCGTTCACCGACGACCTGTTCGACGGTCTCGCGCGGCTCGACCTCCCGCCCGCGGCGCTGCGCGCTCTCGAGCTGCTGCGCACGCCGGCCGCCTCGGGGCTTCAGAACCTCATCGAGAACACGGTCACGCGGGTCGTCGAATCGGATGCCTTCACGGAGGTGTGGCAGCGTGCGCTCATCGCGAGCCACCGATCACTCGTCGCGGCGGCGACCGGCGACGGCTCGGGAGTCGTGACGATCGACCAAGCGGGTGTTCTCGGCATCCAGCTCGGGCCCATCGTCGAAGAGCTCAAGCAGCGACTCGTCGACCGCGGGATCGGCCTCGCCGAGGCGATCCCTCCCGTCGACCGCACGATCGTGATAGCCCAGTCCGACGCGCTCCCGCTCGTCATCGCGATCTACAACGTCGCGGTCGCGATCGGATGGTGGCTCCCCCTCATCGCGCTCGCTCTGTTCGTGGTCGGCATCCTCGTCGCGCGCCGGCGTTCGACGGCGCTCCTCGGCACGGGCGTCGCCCTCGCCGTCGGCGGAGCGGTCCTCGTGATCGTGCTCGGCACCGCCCGCGCGATCCTCTCGCTGAACGCCCCCGCGCTCGGCGTCGCCCCTGCCACGACCGATTCGATCTTCTTCGCCGTGACGGGCGCCATGCGCGACACCGCGATCGTCGCGACCGTCCTCGGCATCGTCATCGCGATCGCGGCCTGGCTCGGCGGCCGGTGGGAGCCGGCTGCGCGGGTCCGCGCCCTCGCGGCCTCGCTCACGGGCCGTGCGCGCACCGGATTGCGCCGCTGGGGCTTCGACACCGGCGCCTTCGGCGACTGGATGCACCGGCAGCGCCTGCTCGTGCGCATCGTGATCCTCGTGCTCGCGATCGTCCTCCTCTTCGCGCTGAGACCGCTGTCGGTCGGCGATATCGTCCTCACGGTCGTGCTCGCACTCGTCGTATGGCTCATCGCCGAGCTCGTGCAACGCGATCCCGACGCGACGGGCGCGACCGCCTATGCACACGGATCAGCGGATGCTCCTGCCGCAGCCGAGGCATCCGCTGTCGGCGACCTCGCCGATCACTCCGAGCCGGTCGAAACGCGCGCTACCCGTTGACCCGCACCGCGCCCGCGATCCCCGCGCGCTCACGGACGAGCCGCGTCGCCTCGACGAGGTTCTGCAGCGAGAGCACCGTCTCGCGATAAGCGCGCGTCTTGAGCCCGCAGTCGGGGTTGACCCACACCTGCGACAGCGGCACGTGCTGGAGCGTGCGTTCGATGAGCGCCACGAGCTCCGCCACCGAGGGCACGCGCGGCGAGTGGATGTCGTACACACCCGGCCCGATGCCGCGCTCGAACCCGGACTCGCCGAGGTCGCCGAGCAGCTCGCCGCGGCTGCGCGCCGCCTCGATCGACGTGACGTCGGCGTCGAGCGCGGCGATCGCGTCGATGACGTCGGCGAACTCCGAGTAGCAGAGGTGGGTGTGCACCTGGGTCGTGTCGGCGGCTCCCCCGGTCGCGAGCCGGAACGCGCGCACCGACCAGTCGAGGTAGTCGGGCTGGGCCGCACGCGACAGCGGCAGCAGCTCGCGCAGCGCGGGCTCGTCGACCTGGACGATCCGGATGCCGGCGGCCTCGAGGTCCCGGATCTCGTCGCGCAGCGCGAGCGCGACCTGGTTCGCGGTGTCGCGCAGCGGCTGGTCGTCGCGCACGAATGACCACGCGAGGATCGTGACGGGTCCGGTGAGCATGCCCTTCACCGGCTTCTCGGTGAGCGACTGCGCGAAGCGCGACCATCGGACCGTGATGGGCGCCGGGCGGGTGACGTCGCCCCACAGGATCGACGGGCGTGTGACACGCGACCCGTACGACTGCACCCAGCCGTGCCGCGTCACCGCGAAGCCGTCGAGGTGCTCCGCGAAGTACTGCACCATGTCGTTCCGCTCAGGCTCGCCGTGCACGAGCACGTCGAGGCCGAGCTCCTCCTGCAGTCCCACGACCGTCGTGATCTCGAGCCGCAGCAGCTCCTCGTACTCGGCCCGGCTCAGCTCTCCGCGGTCGCGGCGCCCGCGCAGGCGCCGGATCTCGGCGGTCTGCGGGAACGACCCGATCGTGGTGGTCGGCAGCAGCGGCAGGTCGAGCTCGTCCTCCTGCAGGGCACGACGGCGCGCGGCATCCGTGCGCCGGAAAGCGTCGTCGGAGAGCCCGGCGACGCGTGCGCGCACCGCCTCGTCGCGCACCCCGGGCGCGTCACGGCGGTCGGCGAGGGCGGCGGATGCCTCGGCGAGCGCGTGCTCGATCGCGGAGCGCCCGTCGGCGAGACCCCGCGCGAGCGTCGTCACCTGGCCGACCTTCTGGTCGGCGAACGCGAGCCACGACACGAGCCGCGGATCGAGCGCCGTCTCGTCGGCGACGTCGTGCGGCACGTGCTGCAACGACGTCGAGGTGCCCACGGAGACCCGTGCCCCGAGCTCGCGCAGCGCCTCGAGCGACGACCATGCGGCCTCCAGGTCGCCGCGCCACACGTTTCGGCCGTCGACGACGCCGCCCACGAGCGTCTTGCCTTCGAGCCCGGACGTCGGCAGCGGCACGACGCCGCGAACGAGGTCGAGTGCGATCGCCTCGATCGGGGCCGCGGCGAGCGCGCGCCACGCATCGTCGCCGAGTCGTCCGTAGGGGGCGGCGACGAGGATCGACGGGCGGCGTGCCGCTCTCCCGAGCGTCTGGTAGGCGACGGATGCCGCGGCCGCCAGTTCGACGGCGGGCACGGGCAGGCTCTCGCTCACGAGCGCCGGCTCGTCGAGCTGCACCCACGCGACTCCCGCCTCGTGGAGGTCGGCGAGAAGGCTCGCATAGGCGCCGACGACGGACTCGAGCCGGTCGAGCGGACGGAAGGCGGGGGCGTGCGCGCCGCCGTGGCGCGGGGCCGCGGCATCCGTCGCCTTCGACAGTGCGAGCAGCGTCACCGGCCCCACGAGCACGGGTCGCATCACGAACCCGTCCTCGCGCGCCTCGACGAACTGGCGGACGAGGCGATCGGACGACGGCGCGAACACCGTCTCGGGGCCGATCTCGGGCACGAGGTAGTGGTAGTTCGTGTCGAACCACTTCGTGAGCTCGAGCGGCGGCTGGTCGGCCGCTCCGCGCGCGGCGGCGAAGGTCGCGGCGAGCCCGATCGAGCCGTCGGGCTCGCGCAGCGCGTCGAAGCGTGCGGGGAGGGCGCCGACCGCGAGCGCCGCGTCGAGCACCTGGTCGTACAGGGAGAACGACTCGGGGATCGACGAGTCGTCGCGGCCGAGGCCGAGCTCGGCGAGCCGCTCGCGCGTCGCTCGGCGCAGGGCGGCGGTGCGGGTCTCGAGTTCCGCGTCGTCGATCTCGCCGGCCCAGTGCGCCTCGAGCGCGCGCTTGAGCTCGCGGCGGCGTCCGATGCGGGGATAGCCGAGGATCGTCCCGGCGGGGAATGCGGTCATCGTGCGGTCTCCTTCTCGTGGGTGGGGATGCCGGCCTCGCGGAGCACCGCGAGCACCGTGTCGTGGACGTTGAAGGCGTAGAGGTGTATGCCGGATGCGCCGCCCGCGAGCAGCTCGCGCGCCAGCCGCGCGGCGTGGGCGATGCCGGCCTCGCGGCGGGCATGCGCGTCGGGGGCGAGCTCGAGGTCGAGCGCGAGGTCGGTCGGCTCCCGCTCCCCCGTGAGCTCGAGCACGCGGCGCAGGCGCGCGGGAGACGTGACGGGCATGATGCCCGGCACGATCGGGATGTGCACGCCCGCACGCCGAGCACGCTCCACGAAGGCGAGGTGGTCGTCGGCGCGGAACACGACCTGAGTGATCGCGAGCGTCGCGCCGGCGGCCTGCTTCTCGAGGAGGGCGTCGATGTCATGCCGCGCGTTTCGCGATCGCGGGTGGCCGTTGGGGAACGCCGCGACCGCGATGTCGGGTGCGCCGGGCACCTCGATGACACCGCGCTCGGCGCGCACGCGGCGGATGAGCCGCACGAGGTCGGCCGCGCGCGCGAGGTCGCCGAGGAACACGTCGTCCTCGCCGAGGCCTGCGGGCGGGTCGCCTCGCAGGGCGAGGAAGCGGTCGACGCCGGCGTCGAGGAACTCGCGCACGAGCGCCTCCGCCCGCGCGGTCGTGTGTCCGACGCACGTGAGGTGAGCGAGCGGCTCGACGTCGGTCGACTCGCGGATGTACCGGAGCAGCTCGAGGGAGCGGCCGCCGGTCGACCCGCCCGCTCCGAACGTGACGGAGATGAAGCGGGGTCCCGCGTCGGCGAGGTGTTGCACCGACTCGTGCAGGGCGGCCGCGGCATCCGGTGTGCGCGGCGGATAGACCTCGAACGAGAACGGCACCGCGCCGGGTCGGCCGGTGAGGATGCTCGGGCTGTCGGTCATGGCGGTCTCTCGGACAGGGACGGTCTCAGTGGCCTGGTGGCCGCAGGTCTCGCACATGCCTGCTGGGGCATGAGGATCTCGGCGGGCGGGTGCCGGGCTCGGCTGTCGCTCCCTGCCCGGGCGGCGCCGGGCATGTGCGAGCACGATAGCCGCCGCGCGCTCCGCCTCGCCGGGATGTGTCGGCGTATTGCCGCGTGTTTCGCAACGTTCCGCGCATGCGACAGTCCACGCGCGCGGCTAGCGTTGAGGAGTGACCACCGAGCTGCCCTACGGAACCTGGCCCTCCCCGATCACCGCAGAGTCGGTGGCCGCCGCGTCTCCGCGCATCGAGGGCGCGCAGTTCGTCGGCCCCCGCGGCGCCGACGAGGTGTGGTGGGGCGAGACCGTGCCGTCCGAAGGCGGACGCACGACGATTCGCAGGCGGTTTGCCTCGGGCGATGTCGAAGAGGTGCTGCCCGCGCCGTGGAACGCGCGTTCGCGCGTGCACGAGTACGGCGGCGGCGCCTGGACGGCGGTCGACGGCGGTCGCCTCGCGTTCGTCGAGAAGGACGATCAGCGCGTGTGGCTGCTGGCTCCGGGTGAGCCGCCGCGCCCCCTCACGCCCGCCGCGGGCGACACGCGCTACGGTGCTCTCTCGTGGCAGGAGGGCCGGCTCATCGCCGTCCGTGAGGACCACAACGGCCGCCGGCACCCGCGCCGCGACCTGGTCGCGATCTCGTTGGGCGACGAGCCCGAGGTCACCGACCTCGTGGCCGACAGCGACTTCCTCGCGCAGCCGGCGCTGTCGCCCGGCGGCAGCCACCTCGCGTGGATCGCGTGGAACCACCCGAACATGCCGTGGGACCGCACGGAACTGCGCGTAGGCCGCATCGAGGAGGGCACGGTCGCGGAGTGGACGACGGTGTCTCCGGATGCCGCAACGGCCCCGCTCCAGCCGCTGTGGCTCGACGAGGACGACCTGCTCTACGTCGACGACCCGACCGGCCGATGGAACCTGTGGCGCATGCGCCTGTCCGCCGATCTCGACCACCGCCCGGTGTCGCCGGCCGACGCCGACACCGGCGGGCCGCTGTGGACGCTCGGAACCCGCTGGTACGCGCTCATCGACGGCGGCCGCATCGTCGCGGCGCGCACGAACGGCGCCGACGAGCTCGTCGCGATCGACCTCGAGTCGGGCGAGCCGACGCCGCTCCCCTGCCCCGCGGTCGCGGGCGTGAGCGTCGAGCACGCCTCGGGGTCGCGCGTGCTCGTGTCGGGCGCCGGCCAGGATGCCCCGGGCGGTCTGTGGATCGTCGACGCGGACGCCCCGGGCGAGATCGTGACCGTGAGCGGGGGCACCGCGCCGTGGGGTGCGGAATGGTCGCCCCGAGCCCTACCCGTGACGTACGAAGGTCCGCACGGACCCGTGCACGCGTTCGCGTACCCGCCGACGAACCACCACCACACCGCGCCCGCGGGTGAGAAGCCGCCGTACATCGTGTTCGTGCACGGCGGCCCGACGTCGCATGTCGGGGGCGCGGCATCCGCCAAGGTCGCGTACTGGACGAGCCGCGGAATCGGCGTGCTCGACGTGAATTACGGCGGATCGTCCGGCTACGGCCGCGCCTACCGCGAGCGCCTCCTCGGTCAGTGGGGCGTCGTCGACGTCGACGACGTCGTCGCGGCCGTACGGGGCCTCGCCGACGCGGGTCTCGCCGACCCCGACCGCCTCGCCATCGCGGGCGGATCGGCCGGCGGCTGGACCGTGCTGTGCGCGCTCTACCGCAGCGACGTGTTCTCGGCCGGCATCAGCCGCTACGGCGTCGCCGACCTGCGCGCGCTCGCGCGCGACACGCACGACTTCGAGTCGCGGTACCTCGACGGCATGGTCGGCCCGCTTCCCGAGGCCGAGGAGCTCTACCTCGAGCGCTCACCGCTCTCGCACCTCGACCGGCTCACAACACCGCTGCTCATCGAGCAGGGGCTCGAGGACCGCGTCGTGCCACCGGCACAGTCCGAGGCGGTGCGCAACGCGCTCGCCCGCAGGGGCGTGCCGCACGCATACCTGCCGTTCGAGAACGAGGGCCACGGCTTCCGGCGCGCCGAGACGATCGTGCGCACGCTCGAGGCCGAGCTCAGCTTCCTCGGACAAGTGTTCGGATTCGATCCGCCCGGCGTCGAGCGGCTCGAGCTCGCATGACGCGACCGCGCCCGCTCAGCGGCTGAGGTGGGCGCCCTCGCCGACGGCGTACGCCTCGCGCACCCAATCCGCGAATGCGTCGTCGAGCTCGTCCGGCGAGCGCAGACGGAAGTGGTTCGCGTACAGATTGCGGCTGAAGAGCGACGACGAGCGGATGCGCGGATCGCCGGTCAGCGGCCGCATGAGGTCGAGATAGCCGACGACGCCGTTGCGGTCGGGGCGAGCGCCCGCGAACCCGCGGCGTGAGCCCTTGAACGTGATCGTCGTCTTAGAGACGGAGTACTCCACCGGCCCGCACGCGAGCACGAGTGCCTCGACGGCGCGGAACAGCGCGACGCTCGCCTCCGGCTTGTCGCGGAGGTGGTCCTCGACGGTCCAGCCCTCACGTTCGGGCATACGGCGCAAGCCTCGAAGCCAGGTGCTGCCCCACGCGCGCGTGCAAGAGTGTGCCCTCCTCCTCGTGGTCCTGCGCCAGGATGATGCCCTGCTCGTGCACAGCCGAGACGAGGTCGCCCCGGTCGTACGGCACGAGCGCGTGCACCTCGACCTCGGGCAGGGGCAGCGCGTCCTCGATCGCGGCGCGCAGCTCGGCGATGCCCTCGCCGGTGCGCGACGACACGAAGAGCGCCTTCGGCTCGAGACCGCGGAGCAGCATCCGCGTGTCGTCGTCGACGAGGTCGGCCTTGTTGAACACGACGAGTTCGGGGAGATCGCGCGCGCCCACGTCGCCGATGACGTCCCGTACGGTCGCGAGCTGCGCGGCCGGGTCGGGGTGCGAACCGTCGACGACATGGAGGATCACGTCGGCTTCGCCGACCTCCTCGAGTGTTGAACGGAAGGCCTCGACGAGCTGGTGCGGCAGGTTGCGCACGAAACCGACCGTGTCGGTCAGCGTGTACACGCGACCGTCGGAC
>NZ_DASRXZ010000071.1:0-22231 GCF_035687345.1 Microbacterium sp. | reverse complement strand
CGCGGCTCGCGGTCGTCGGAGTCGTCGGGGGTGGGGCTCGGAGCCTGATCGGCCATGGCTCCATTGTCGCACCCCTGCGAGAGGGGCGCCTCGCTACGCGGCGATCAGCGACAGCACGTGCTCGACGAGCGTGATGAGCGTCGCCTTGGTGGACGCGCGGTCGCGCGCGTCGCACGCCACGATCGGAACCTCGGGGCGAAGGGACAGGGCTTCGCGGATCTGCTCGGACGTGTAGCGGTACTCGGCGCCGAACACGTTGTGGGCGACGATGAACGGAACTCCACGCGCCTCGAAGTAGTCGATCGCGCCGAACGAGTCCGCCAGCCGGCGCGTGTCGATCAGGACGACCGCGCCGATCGCACCCTGCGTGAGGTCGTCCCACATGAACCAGAACCGGTCCTGACCGGGCGTGCCGAACAGGTAGAGGATCAAGTCGGAGTCCAGCGAGATGCGCCCGAAGTCCATCGCGACCGTGGTCGTCGTCTTGTCGGGCACCGCGGACAGGTCGTCCACCCCGACACTCGCCGACGTCATCACCGCTTCGGTGGTGAGCGGCTCGATCTCGGAGACCGAGCCGACGAGCGTCGTCTTGCCGACGCCGAATCCTCCGGCGATGACGATCTTCGCCGAAAGGGTCGCCTGACTGGTGTCGGGGCTCACGTCCTCTGTCCTCCTCTACAGCTTTCGCAGTCCGCTCAGCACGCGCTCGAGAAGCGCCGCGCCGGGGGCGGACTCTGGTTCTGCCTGCGTGTGCACCCTCACGACGCCCCGCTCAACGAGGTCGCCGATGAGCACCCGCGTCACGCCGATCGGGATCCGCACGAGCGCCGCGACCTCGGCCACCGAGCGGCTCTCGCGGCAGAGCTCGGCGATCGACCGCTCCTCCGGCGAGAGCCCGTGGCCCTCGAGTGCGCGAAGGTCGGTGTGGACCAGCGCCTCAAGAGGGTACACGCGGGAAGGCGCCGTGCGCCCACGGGTCAGGGCGTACGGCCTGACCAGCGTCGGCGGCGGAGGGGGCTCGGCGGTGCTCACGATCACTCCTGATTCATCCTGCCCTGTCAGGTGCCGGACTGAGCCGTGCGGATCTCGGGCGTGAGCGCGGTCGCGACCCGGGCGATGAGCAGCTGCATCTGGTACCCGACCTGACCGAGGTCGCACTGCGGGCCGGCCAGAGCCGCGAGGCTCGAACCCTCGCCCACCGACATCACCACGAGGTATCCGCCGTCCATCTCCACCACCATCTGGTGGACCTGGCCGGCTCCGAGAGCGCGCGCGGCGCCCTGCGTCAGGCTGGTGAGGCCCGAGGTGATCGCCGCCAGCTGGTCGGCGCGGTCGGGCGGGAACGCAGCGGAGCGCGCCATCGGCAGGCCGTCGGCGGACACCAGGATGGCGTGCGCGACGTCAGCGGTGCGCTGGGTCAGGCTGTCGACCAGCCAGTCGAGGTTCGCAGGAGCAGTCGTCACTCGTCTTCCCCTCTCTGGGATCGGAAGTATCGGGGGGCCGGAGTCGGCGTGGGTTCGGGCGTCGGGTCGGGAGCGGCGTCACCGCGTGCGCGGCTGACCCCACGCTGGAAGCTTGCCAGAGCGCCGCTCCGACGCGGATCCACCGTGGGCTGCGGCGTCGGCGCGGGCTGGCTGACGGCCGGTGCCGCGCCCGGCACGAGGTGCTGCCCGGGGACGCGCTTGGGGAGCCCGCCGGCGGTGACCAGCTCCGGCTCCTCCGGACGCTGGAAGACCTCGGCCGCGCGCTTCCAGCCGTCATCGCCCGGCGAGGACCACTTCTGCGCGCCGTCCGGCTCGTCCGCCGGTCCTCCGCGGAGCGTGCCGAGCGAATGACCGCGTGTGAACCACGCGGACCGGAGCGCCGCGAAGATCGGCGTGTCGCGGGCGTCGGCGCCGTCGTCCTGTGCGAAGGACGGCGGTGGCGTCGCATCCGCTGCCGCGTTCACCGGCTCCAACGGGCGAGCCGACTCGATTCGCGGCTCGGGTGCCGGCGCCGACTCCGTCTGGACGACGGGCACCGCACCCGTCGGCGCGACGGCGGGAGCGGGAGCAACGACAGCCGCAGCGGACGCCGAGTCGCTCGACGCGAGCGTCTGAACGACCGGCAGCGGCTCGGTCCGGCCCGTCGCGAGGGCGCTCGAGGGGATCCGCACGCGCGCGACGATGCCGTGCGGCGTGCCCGTCCGAAGCGACACCGTCATGCCGTGGCGATCCGCCAGGCGGGCGGTCACGACCAGGCCCATCATCCGCGCGACGTCGGCGTCCAGTCCGCTCGTGCTCTTCAGCTTGGCGTTGGCCGCGAGCAGCTCTTCCGGCGTCATCCCGAGACCGAGGTCGACGATCTCGACGACGAGCGGCTCATCCGCATTGCGCGGGAGCGTGCGGACCACCACCGGCGTGTCCGGCGGCGAGAAGTTGGTCGCGTTCTCGATCAGCTCGGCAAGGAGGTGCACGAGGTCGCCGGCGACCGAGCCGCGAAGCTCACCGGCATCCGTCGAGTCGAGCTCGACCCGTGCGAACTGCTCGATCTCGGATGTCGCGGCACGGAGCACGTCGTGGACGGGCACGTTGCCGCGCGCCGCCTGCGGCGTGTCGCCGCCGGCGAGCACGAGCAGGCTCTCGTCGTTGCGACGCATCCGGGTGGCGAGGTTGTCGAGCTGGAACAGGTTCGAGAGCTGGTCCGGATCCTGCTCGCCCGCCTCGAGCTGCTCGATGAGGCGCAACTGGCGTTCGACCAGGTTCTGGCTGCGGCGCGAGAGGTTGACGAACATGCGGTTGACGTTCGCCCGCATGAGCGCCTGCTCGCCGGCGAGGCGCACCGCCTCGCCGTGCACCGCGTCGAAGGCCTCCGCGACTTCACCGATCTCGTCTCGCCTCTCGACGTCGATCGGCTGCACCGACGTGTCGATCGGACCCTCGGCGTTCTCGATCCTCTTGACCCGCTCCGGCAGCGTCCTGCCGGCGATGTCGAGCGCGGCGCGGCGCAGCCGGATCAAGGGCTGGAGGATCGACCGGGTCGCGAGCAGCGTGACCACGAGCGCGAGGATGAGCACCCCGCCGACGATGGAGGCGGTCAGGATCGCGGTCTGCTGCGCGGACTGACGGGCGTCCGACACGTCGGCGGCCAGGTCGTCGGCGGCCCGCACGATGACCTCCTCGAGGTCGGCGACGTATCCCTGGTAGAGCTCCAGCCACGCGAAGAGCGTGATGTTGAGTCCGTCCAGCCCGCCGTCCGCGACGACCTGATCCATCACGTGCAGCGGGTTCAGCCTGCTCTCGGGATCGCGGTCGGTGAGCTCTGCGAAAAGCTCCGCCGACGCCGGCGAGGCTCCCGCGAGGAACTCCGCGCTCGCCTCGTCCCACACGCTCTGGGCTCCGGCGAGCTGCATCAGCTCCTGCGCGCTGATCTCCCCGGTCATGAGCGCCTGGCTGATCACCACGCGCACCGTGCCGAGCACCTCGGACGCCGTCCGAACGTTTCCGAGCGCGTCGGTCTGCCGGTAGATCGACGGGTCGCCGAGCGCCGGGAGCCGGGAGGAGAGCCCGAACAGCAGGTTGAGCAGGTCCGTGTACGCGGCGACCGCCTCGAGCTGCGTGTTCGGCTCGACGATCTGCTCGCGCAGCGTTTCGATGTCGTTCAGCGAGCTTCTCGCGGCGGCGAGGTCCGCTTCGAGCTGGGGGTCTTGCGAGGCGTCGACGTCGGCCGCCACCTGGAGCCACATGTCGATCGCCTCGTCGGTCTGGGCACGGATGCGCTCCTTCGTCGCATCCGGGATCGCGGCATTCGCCGCTTCACGCTCGCGCGTCAGCTGGATTCCGAGGCGGAAGCTCTCGGGAAGCGCGTTCGCGAGGCTCTCCGCACGCGCGGCCGCCGTGCTCGCCGCGACGGCGGTCTCCACGCGCAGCACGCCCAGCACGAGCGCGGCGATCATGGGTATCAGCAGAACGGCGATCAGGCGCGGTCGGATGCCCTGCCACCACTTCCGCTTGACGGCGGTCTGGCTGGTCGGCTCGGCCATAAGTCCCTTCCGGCGATGACTTGTGACCGAGATCGGCCGGCGCCCGGGGGCAGCGCCGTAGTCACGCCTCCGTCAGCGGCCGCTCATTCGGGGGGTGTCGCAGGCAAAACGGGTGTCATACCTTCGGCGCTGACGGTTGAATGGGATAATAGGCCACTTCGTTGGGAATGGCTTCCCCTGTGAGCGGTTCCATCGTCTATATTGCGCGGTCTCAGGCCCTCAGCGGAAGCAGCGGAGAGAGGTCGGCCCGCACTCCGGATGCGACGATGCGGCCTGCGGAGACGGCATCCGTCCACTCCTCCTGGCCCGTCGCGACCGCGATCCACGTCGCCGGATCGGTCTCCACGACGTTCGGCGGAGTGCCTCGCGTGTGGCGCGGACCCTGGAGCACCTGCACCGCCCCGAAGGGCGGAACGCGCACCTCGACGGAGTTGCCCGGGGCCTTCTCCGCGAGCAGCTGAAGCAGGTAGCGCACCGCCGTCGCGAGGTCGGTGCGGCCGGGATCCCCGCTCGCCACGGCGGCGAGCGCGTCGCGGCCGTCGTCGGTCGAGATCTTGCGCGCCATGGCTCCACGCTACGCGTCGAAGCGCCGGGCTCAATCCCCTCGCGCGCGGTCGCAACGGTCCGAATCGCGCGATCCGGCCCGGCGCATCGACGCCCGGCCGTCCACAACCGCCCCCGGGCCACCTCAGCCACGCGGGCTAGGCTGGGCCGGGTGAGAATCCTGGTCCTCGGCTCGGGCGCGCGCGAGCACGCCATCATCCTCGCCCTCCGCTCGGAAGAGGTGGATCACGAGATCTTCGCCGCCCCCGGGAACGCCGGCATCGCACAGGACGCGACGCTCGTCGCGCTCGACGCGAACGACCCCGCCGGTGTGACGCAGTTCGCCCTCGACAACGCGATCGACCTCGTCGTCGTGGGGCCGGAGGCACCGCTCGTGGCGGGCGTCGCCGATGCGGTGCGCGAACGCGGCATCCCCGTCTTCGGCCCGGGCAAGGCGGCCGCCCAACTCGAGGGTTCGAAGACGTTCGCGAAGCGCATCATGGACGCCGCGGGCGTGCCCACGGGGCGCGCCGTGCGCGCGACGAACCTCGCCGAGGTCGAAGCGGCGTTCGACCGGTTCGGCGCCCCGTACGTGGTCAAGGCCGACGGCCTCGCGGCGGGCAAGGGCGTCATCGTCACGAGCGACCGCGACCCGGCTCTCGCCCACGCCGCCCAGTACCTGCCGACCGGTGCCGTGCTCGTCGAGGAGTACCTCGACGGCCCCGAGGTGTCGCTCTTCTTCCTGTGCGACGGGGACCACGTGCTGCCGCTGAGCCCCGCCCAGGACTACAAACGCCTGCGCGACGGCGACCACGGCCCGAACACCGGCGGCATGGGCGCGTACTCGCCGCTGCCGTGGCTCGACGGCCGGTTCGGCAGCGAGCAGGAGTTCGTCGACCTGGTCACGCGCGAGATCGCCGAGCCCGTGATCCGCCGGCTCGACGACGAGGGCACGCCGTTCATCGGCCTGCTGTACGCAGGACTCATCGTGACGGATGCCGGTGTCAAGGTCATCGAGTTCAACGCGCGCTTCGGCGACCCGGAGACCCAGGTCGTGCTACCGCGCCTCGTGGACCCGCTGTCGGAGCTGCTGCTGGCCGCGGCATCCGGTCATCTCGAAGACCACCCGCGCCCTGCGTTCGCGGAGGCGACCGCCGTCACCGTCGTCCTCGCGAGCGAGGGCTATCCCGAGGCTCCTGCCACGGGCCGGCTCATCGGCGGGCTCGATGCGGCGGCGTCGGTCGAGGGCGTGCACCTCGCGCACGCGGCGACGACCGAGACCGAGGCGGGGCTCGTCGCATCGGGCGGGCGCGTGCTCAACGTCGTCGCGCTCGGAACGACGTTCGCCGAGGCGCGTCAGCGCGCCTACCGTGCGATCGCGGAACTCGAGCTGGAGGGCGGGCAGTATCGCACCGACATCGCGGAGCGCGTCGTCGAGCACTGACGCCCCTCCGGGCACGTCCCCGTGGACAGACGGGTGGCGGCTCTGCCCGTCGGATAGGGACGTGGGCGGGTTCATCCTCGACGGCGGGTGCCTTCCGGCGCAGTGAGCCTCCGCGGCCGGTGGCTGAGACCGCGCGGCCCACGCCCATGGGCCTGTGGTTGGCTGGATGCATGGCCGATCCGCAACCCCTTCCCACGCGCGGTGGCGACGCCGGGCGCTTCGTCAGAGAGGGCGGCCGCAACCGATTCACCGCCCGCGGGGCGACGGTCGTGCGCGTCGAGCGTGTCGCGCCGCCCATGATCCGCGTGACGGTGACCGGGCCCGAGTTCGCCGACTTCACGAGCACGGGCCCCGCCGACCATGTGCGCGTCTACTTCCCGGATGCCGCGACCGGCGAGCTCGTCGCCCCCGAGCCGGTCGGACCGGGCGAGGACGGCATCGTGCGCCCCGATCGCGCCGCGATCGCGCGCGACTTCACGCCCCTCCCGCGCCGCGTGGGCGACGGGATCGAGGTCGACCTCGACTTCTTCACGCACCCCGACCCGGGCCCCGCATCCGCGTGGGCGGAACGCGCGAACGTCGGCGACCGCATCGTCGTCGTCGGACCGCGTGGGTCTCGCCGCGCCCCGCAGGACATCGACGGTCTTCTGCTGCTGTGCGACGAGACGTCGCTCCCGTCGGCGAGCCGCTGGATCCGGGACGTCCCGCGCGGCACGACCGTCGACGTGATCGCCTCCGTGCACGGAGACGGCGGGTGGGTGGCCGGCTACCTCGGTGACGTCGACGGCGTCGACGTCAGACTGCGCACGGTCGACACGGATGCCGCGCCCGACGTGCTCGTCACGGCGCTGCGCGACCACGGCCCGGTGGGCCAGGGCACCTTCGTGTGGGCGGCGGGCGAGGCATCCGGTCTCGTGGAAGTCCGTCGCCACCTGCGCCGCACGCTGGGCCTTCCGAGCAATCAGGCCGTCGTGAGCGGCTACTGGCGCAAGGGGGTCGTCGCATTCGACCACCACGCGCCGATCGATCCGTTCGATCCGGACTGAACCGGGGCGACGGGCGCGTCAGCGATCGTCGCGCGTGCGAAGCCCCTCCGGGCGCTTCAGGAACAGCACCGCCGCGACGCCGATGAGCATGACCGACGCGGGCAGCAGTGTCGTCTGGGCCATCGCTGCCGAGAAGGGCTCGGCGACGATGCTCGGGAGCGCGCCGCTCCCGATGCCCGCCGGCGCGTCGTCGATGCCGGGGATGTTCGCCTCGAGGCGGCCCTGCATGAACGCGGCGATCGCTGCCGAGCCGAGCACCGAGCCGATCGTGCGGGTCGTGTTGTAGATGCCGGCACCGGCGCCCGCCTGCCGCGGCTGCAGATTGCGCGTGGCGGTCGTCGCGAGCGGTCCCCACATGCCCGCCTGGCCGATGCCCATGAGCGCGGACGGCAGCAGGTACATCCAGATCGGGGTGTCGACGTTCATGAGCGCCGCATACCAGAACAGCGATGTCGACACGATCAGCATGCCCGGGACGAGCAGGAAACGCGGGTCTGTGCGGTCGAGCAGGCGCCCCGCGAACGGCGAGAGCACGCCCGCCGCGAGCGCCATCGGCACGAGCAGCAGCGCGGACTCGGTCGGAGTCAGACCGCGTGCGAGCTGCACGAAGAACATGAGCGGCAGCGACATGCTCGTCACGGTGAACCCCACGGTCGCGATGCCGACGTTCGCGACCGAGAAGTTGCGTTCGCGGAACAGAGCCATCGGCACGAGCGCCTCGCTCTTCGTGCGGAACTGCTGCCAGATGAACACGGCCATCACGACGACGCCCGCCGCGATGAGACCCCACACCCACGCCGCCCAGTCGAAGTGCTCCCCCTCCTGCAGGCCGAACACGATGAGGAAGAGCGCGACCGCGGACAGCATGACGCCGACGACGTCGAACCGGTGGCGGTGAGTCTCGAGTCTCGGCACCAGGATCATCGCCATCACGAATCCGACGACGCCGACGGGCAGATTGACGAAGAAGATCGACTCCCAGCCGAAGGCGTCGACGAGGAGTCCGCCGGCGAGCGGGCCGACGAGCATCGCGACACCGGATGCCCCGCCCCACAGGCCCATCGCCGCACCGCGTCGATTCGGCGGGAACGTGCGTGTGATGATCGCCATCGTCTGCGGTGTCATGAGGGCTGCACCGAGGCCCTGCGCCGCACGGAACACGATGAGCATCTCCAGCGTCGCCGACAGGCCGCAGCCGAGTGAGGCGAGCGTGAAGACCGAGAGCCCGACGAGGTAGATCGTCTTGGGGCCGAACCGGTCTCCGAGGCGTCCGGTGATCAGGAGCGGCACGGCGTACGCGAGAAGGTATGCGCTCGTGACCCACACGACGTTGTCGAGGTTGTTCGTGTCGGGGTCGAGCGCCGCCTTGATGGCGGGGTTAGCGACCGACACGATCGTCGTGTCGACGAGGATCATGAAGAAGCCGATGACGAGCGCCCACAGAGCGGCCCACGGGCTGCGCTCCGGCGCGCCTGTCCTCCCTCCGTGAGGCGGGGACCCGTGCGCCGTGCCGGGGTTCGTCGCGGAGCTCGGGGGAGCGTCGGTCATCGCCGGGCAGCCTCTCTCTGATGCAGGTAGCGTTCCGATGGCACATCCGGCGCACCCCAGTCGAAGTCCGGCCTGTCGAGGCGCTCGAGGGCATCGTCGAGCCATGCGAGCTCGGCTGCCGTCATGGCCGCACCGCGCTCGGCCTCGAGCAGGTACTGCTCGGGAACGGACTTCGTACGCGCGTGTCCGAGCCCCGCGGCGAGGTCGCGGTGGGACGCGGCGAGCGCGTCGCGGCGGGCCCTCAGCAGCGCGACGGCCTCGTCGCGCTCGAGGTTGTGCGCCTCCGACAGCGCGACGCGGAACTCCTCGGGGCGGTCGACGCGCGGAAGCTCGCGGCGCACCCACTCCACGACGGCTTCGCTGCCCGCATCCGTCAATGCGTACGTCGTGCGCTCGGGGCGACGGCCCTCTCGGTCGATGCCGACCTCGGCGAGCAGCCCCAGGCGCTCGAGCCGGGCGACCGTGTGGTACACGGAGCCGTGGGTGACGGACACGAGCCGGTCGTGGTGGCGCATGCGCATGAGCCGGATCATCTCGTACGGATGCATGTCGCCCTCGCGCAGCAGAGCGAGCACCATGACGCCCAGCGGCGTGAGCCGATCGACGACGTCGCGCATGCGAGAGCTCTCCGGAGGTGCGATTGTTCCGTGCTGATTAGTCCACGTGGACTATACGCCGTGTCGGATGATCCCGCTACCGTGGCCGGATGATCACCGGAATCCACACGATCGTCTACAGCGATGACCCACCCGCAACCCGCGCGTTCTTCCGCGACGTGGTCGGCTGGTCGTTCATCGAGACCTCCCCCGGGTGGCTCATCTTCTCGCAGGGCCCGACCGAGGGCGGCGTGCATCCGCGCACGTGGCCCGGTCAGGAGGAGCCGTACGACCAGCGCCACGAGCTGTCCTTCATGTGCGACGACCTCGACGCGACGATGGCCGACCTCGCTTCGCGCGGCGCCACCTTCGAGGGCGAAGTGTGGGAGCGCGAGTACGGACGCGGCGTCGAGCTCGAGGTTCCCGGCATCCCGCCCGTGATGCTCTACCAGCCGTCGTACGCGCCCGCGTGGGAGGCCGCCGAGGTCGCCGCAGTCGGCGAGTGAGGGCGGCGGGCACCAGCCGCGATAATGGGCGGGTGACGGATGCCTCTCCCACCCCGCTCGACCTCGACGGCTGGCGCCACGTGTACTCGGGCAAGGTGCGCGACCTGTACGTGCCCGCTGACACTCCCGAAGGCGGGCGTGCCAAGCGGATGCTGGTGGTCGCGAGCGACCGTGTGAGCGCATTCGACCACGTGCTGTCGCCCGGCATACCCGGCAAGGGCGTGCTGCTCACGACGCTGAGCCTGTGGTGGTTCGACCAGCTGGCGGGAGCGGACGGCGGACGCTCCATACCGAATCATCTCGTGCCGTCGCGGGTCCTCACGCTCGGCCCCGATGGGATCCTGAACACTGCAAACGATGTCGTCTCGCTCATCCCCGAGGCTGTGGTCGGCCGTGCGATGGTCGTGCAGAGCCTCGACATGCAGCCGATCGAGTGCGTCGTGCGCGGGTACCTCACCGGGTCCGGATGGGCGGAGTACGTTGCGGAGGGCACGGTGTGCGGCATCCGTCTGCCCGAGGGCCTGTCGAACGGCGACCGCCTGCCGGAGCCGATCTTCACGCCGGCGTTCAAGGCGCCGATGGGTGAGCACGACGAGAACATCTCCTTCGAGCGCACGGTCGAGATCGTCGGCCGCGAGCGCGCCGAGGAGCTGCGAGAGCTGTCGCTCGAGATCTATCGCCGTGCGGCGCGCACCGCCGAGTCGCGCGGACTCATCCTCGCCGACACGAAGTTCGAGTTCGGGCTCGACGAGAACGGGGTCATGACCCTCGCCGACGAGGTGCTCACGAGCGACTCGTCGCGGTACTGGGACGCCGCCGCGTGGGAGTCGGGGAAGACACCCGAGGAGCGCATGGCGAGCTTCGACAAGCAGATCGTGCGCGACTGGCTCGCCGCGAACTGGCCCTCACCGCGTGTCGGCGAGCCGCCGCGCCTGCCCGACGAGGTGGTCGAACGCACGGCCGCGCGATACCGCGAGCTGCTGGAGCGGCTCACCGGCTGACCGCGCCCATCAGGGCATCGGCCGACGCGGATGCCGCACACGCGGCGCGTGCGATCGCTCTCAGCGAACTCCCAGTTATCGTTTCCTCAGCACTCACCCGATCTCCCCGCTAAGGAGCGATATGCCCATCTGGACTCTGCACGGCAACGGCCGGACGGTCGAACCCGGAAAGGTCGTCAAGCCCGAGGAGCGCCTGAACTGGGGCGCCACCGTCGCGATCGGCGCGCAGCACGTCGTCGCGATGTTCGGGGCCACCTTCCTCGTGCCGGTGCTCACCGGCTTCCCCGTGTCGACGACACTGCTCTTCTCGGGCATCGGCACGCTCCTGTTCCTGATCATCACGCGCAACAAGCTGCCCAGCTACCTCGGCTCGTCGTTCGCGTTCATCGCACCGGTGACCGCCGCCACGGCGACGGCGGGAATGGGCTCGGCGCTCGCCGGCATCGTCGCGGTCGGCATCCTGCTCGCGATCGTCGGCTTCGTCGTGCAGTTCGCGGGCATCGGGTGGGTCGACAAGCTCATGCCCCCGGTCGTCGCGGGCACGATCGTGGCGCTCATCGGCTTCAACCTCGCCCCGGTCGCGTGGACGAACTTCGCGCAGGCGCCGGTCACCGCATCCGTCACGCTCATCGCGGTCATCCTGTTCAGCGTGCTGTTCCGCGGATTCCTGGGACGGATCTCGATCTTCCTCGGCGTCGTCGTGGGCTACATCGTCGCGATCATCCTCGGCGAGGTGGACTACGCACCGGTCGAGGCCGCGGCGTGGGTGGGTCTGCCCGAGTTCCACATCGCCGACTTCGCCTCGCCCGGCACGTGGGCGGTCATCGCGATGTTCCTGCCGGTGGTGCTCGTGCTCATCGCCGAGAACGTCGGCCACGTGCGCGCGGTCGCGACGATGACGGATGCGTCGGTCAACCGCCACACCGGCCGCGCGCTCATCGCCGACGGCGCCGCGACGACGATCGCCGGCTTCTTCGGCGGCTCGGGCACGACGACGTACGGCGAGAACATCGGCGTCATGGCAGCGACCCGCGTGTACTCGACCGCCGCGTACTGGGTGGCGGGCGCCGTCGCGATCCTGCTCGCGATGTCACCGAAGATCGGCGCGATCTTCAACACGATCCCGGCGGGTGTGCTCGGCGGCGTCACGACGGCGCTGTACGGCCTCATCGGGATCATCGGCATCAAGATCTGGGTCGACAACCGCGTGGACTTCTCACGGCCCGTCAACCAGTACACGGCGGCTGTCGCGCTCGTGATGGCGATCGCCGGGTTCACGATGCAGTGGGGCGACTTCCAGCTCGGTGCGATCGTGCTCGGCTCGGCCGCGGCGCTCGTGATCTATCACCTCGGCAACGCGATCGCCCGCTGGCGCAAGACGGGTGCCGACGACGGCGGCCCGATCCCCGCGGTCGGACAGCTCGGGGGCGACCCGCAAGACGTCAAATAGCACGCACTCGTCTGCCGCGTGCCGGCATCCGGTCGAGCGCACGACTTCGCCACGTCGGCAGGTCGTGCGCTCGACGGTGAGTCGTGCACTCGGCGATCATGTTTCTGGCGAAAGGGGAATGAACCCCGGATGCCGCCCGTTATCCATTCATATGCATAAGATGCTCGCGACTCCCGACCGCCTCGCCGCCGACACGGCGATGGGCCCCGTGACGCTCCTCGTGGGCGACCTCGACGGCATGACGCGCTACTACCGCGACGTCGTGACGCTGCAGGTGCTCGCCGCCGAGGGCGACACGGTGACACTGGGTCGCGCGGGTCGTCCGATCGTCGTGCTGAAGCACGAGCCCACGCTGCGCCACGCCACTCCGGGCTCGGCGGGGCTGTACCACACGGCGATCCTGTTCGAGTCGCAGACCGCGCTCGCCGCGGCGCTGTACTCGGTCGCACGCCACGCACCGGGGACGTTCGCGGGGTCGGCGGACCACCTCGTGAGCCAGGCCTTCTACTTCACCGACACCGAGGGCAACGGCATCGAGCTGTACTGGGACCGCGATCGCACCGAGTGGTCGTGGGTCCACGGCCAGGTCGAGATGGCGACGCTGTTCCTCGACCCCAACGCGTTCCTGAGCGAGCACCTCACCGAAGAGGCTGCGCTCGGCGCGACCGCGGCGGATGCCGCATCCGTCGGTCACGTCCACCTGTCCGTCGGCGACGTCGCGAGCGCACGCGCGTTCTACGTCGACGCGCTCGGGTTCGATGAGACGGCTTCTCTCGGCAACCAGGCGATCTTCGTGAGCGCGGGCGGCTACCACCACCACATGGCGATGAACGTGTGGAACTCTCGCGGCGCCGGCCCCCGCATGCCCGCCCTCGGGCTCGGCCGCGTCGACCTCGACCTGCCGGATGCCGACGCGCTCGGGGCCCTCGAGGAGCGGTTGAAGCACCACGGGTTCGAGGTGCGCGACGACGGCCGCACCCTGTCGTTCGACGACCCGTGGAACAACGCGATCCTCGCGACGGCCCCCGGACGCTGATCCGGCGCGGCTTCCGCCTCAGGCACGCGCGACGGTCGCGCGGACTCGACCGGCCGTCCGGTCAGGCCGACTCGCGCACGATGAGCTCGGTCGGCAGCACTTGCGCGTGAGGCGGGTTGCCGCCGGCGAGTAGCTCGAGCAGCGCGCTCGCCATGCGCTCGCCCTGCTCGAACGAGGGCTGCCGCAGCGTCGTGAGCGCGGGCGTCACGCTCGTCGCGACGGGGGAGTCGTCGAACCCGATGATCGCGATGTCGTCGGGCACACGGATGCCGGCGCGGTGCAGGATCTCCAGTGCACCGCGCGCCATGAGGTCGCTCGCGATGAACACCGCCTCGGGCCGTTCGCCCGCGTCGAGGATGCGCTGCATCGCCTCGGCGCCGCCGTCGGCCGTGAAGTCCCCGTCCTCCACTGCGACCTCTTGCAGACCGGCATCGGCGAGCGCGGCACGGAAGCCCGCGAGCCGGTCGATGCCCGCGGGCATCGTGAGCGGACCCGTGATCGTCGCGATGCGGGTGTAACCCTTGCCGAGCAGGTACTCGGTCGCGCGCCGGCCTCCGGCGGTGTTGTCGACGTCGACGTAGTGGTCGTTCGGCCGCTCCCGCACGGGGCGACCGCCGTAGACGACGGGCACGCTGCTGACGATGCGATCGATGAACGTGTCGCTCGTGTGGTGCGACACGATGATCGCGCCGTCGACCGCACCGCTGCGCACGTAGCTCGTGGTCTTGTCGCCCGGGTCGTCGCTCGCGATGAAGAGGTTCAGCACGTAGTCCGAGCGGCTGAGGCGCGCGTTGATGCCCGACACGATGGCCGCGAAGAACGGGTCTCCGAAGAACCGGGTCGTGTCCTCCGGCACGACGAGCGCGATCGCATGGGTCTGCCTGCTCGCGAGCGAGCGGGCGGCGCGATTCGGCACGTAGTTCAGCTCGGCGATGGCGCGGCGCACCGCCTCGAGCGCGGCGGGACTCACCGCCGTCGAGCCGTTGACGACCCGCGACACGGTCGATCGTGAGACGCCGGCGGCCGCCGCGACCTCCTCGATCGTGACCTGCCCGCGCGCGGTATCCGTACTCATCGAACCCGCCCTTCGTGCTTCGGGAGACTCAGTCTGCCGTGCTCTCCGCGTCGAGCGCACGCTGGGCGATGATGCGGCTGTACAGCCGGCCGCTCTCCTTCACCGTGCGTTCCTGCGTGTCATAGTCCACGCGCACGATGCCGAAGCGCTTCTCGTACCCCCACGCCCACTCGAAGTTGTCGAGCAGCGACCAATAGAAGTATCCACGCACGTCGACGCCCTGGTCGATCGCATCGAGCGTCGCGGCGAGGTGCGCCCGCACGAAGTCGGCGCGCTCGGCGTCGGGGATGATCTTCTCGCCGTCGCGCTCGACGACGACGTCGTCGTACGCCGCGCCGTTCTCCGTCACGTACATGGCGACACCCGCGGGCGCCGCGTACTCGTCGCTCACGCGCACGAGCAGGCGGGTGAGCCCCTCGGGCTGCACCTCCCAGAACATGGGTGTGCGCGGCAGGCCACGATCGTGCCAGTGGACGTCGTCGGCGGCCGGGAACGGCGACTCGGCGCGGCGGTCGGTCGGCGCGTCCCCGCCCGTGATCTCCTCGGTCGCCGGGTGCCCGCTGACGTAGTCGCCGTGGTAGTAGTTCACCCCGAGCGTCGTGATGGGCGTCGAGATCGTCTCGAGGTCGCCCGGCTTCGTCGCGTCCTCGAGAGCGGCGATCGCCTCGGGGTGGACGGCGCGGATGTCGTCGACGACGTCGGTCGGATACTCCCCCCGGAAGATCGGGTCGAGGAACCAGCGGTTGAACTGCCCGTCGATGCGGCGCGCCGCGTCGAGGTCGGCGGGGTCCGTCGGATCGACCGGGTCGGCGATGGTGAGGTTCAGGGTGACGCCCAGGTTGAGCGACTCGTCGCGGGCACGCAGCTCTCGGATGACCTGGCCGTGGCCGAGCAGCAGGTGGTGCGCGGCGAGCACGCCCTCGGTCACGCTGTAGTGCCCGGGCGCGTGGATGCCCGCGGTGTAGCTGAGGAACGACGAGCACCACGGCTCGTTCAGGGTCGTCCACACCTTGACCCGATCGCCGAGGGCGTCGTGCATGTCGAGCGCGTACTCGGTGAATCGGTCGGCCGTCTCACGGACGGTCCAGCCGCCGCGGTCTTCGAGCGCCTGCGGAAGGTCCCAGTGGTAGAGCGTCAGCCACGGGAGGATGTCCGCCTCGAGCAGCTCGTCGACGAGACGCTGGTAGAAGTCGACGCCCGCCGAGTTGAGGGCTCCGCCGTCGGGGCGCACTCGGGACCACGACGTCGAGAAGCGGTAGGTCTGCAGGCCCATGCGCTTCATGAGTGCGACGTCGTCGCGGTAGAGGTGGTAGTGGTCGCACGCGACATCGCCGTTGTCGCCGTTGATCACGGCACCGGGCACCCGGCAGAACGCGTCCCAGATCGAGGCTCGTCGGCCGTCTTCGAACGCGGCCCCTTCGATCTGGAAGGCGGCGGTCGCCGCGCCGAAGAGGAACCCGTCGGGGAACGCGCGTCGCTCGGTCTCGGCCATGGGAGCGGAGTCTTCCTGGAACTCGATGGTCATGTGTGTCCTCAGTATCGGTGAGTGCGCTCTTCGAGTCAGCCCTTGACAGCACCTGCCATGATGCCGCTGACCAGCTGCTTTCCGGCGAAGATGAACAGCAGCAGGAGCGGAATCGTGGCCAGGACGACGCCGGCGAGCACGATCGAGTAATCGACGAAGTAGTTGGACTGGAGCAGTGAGAGCGCGACGGGAAGCGTCGGGTTCTGCCGGTCCAGCACGATGAACGGCCAGAAGAAGTTGTTCCACGCGCCCACGAATGTGAACAGGAACAGCATCGCGGCGGCAGGGCGCGCGGCGGTCACGCCGACGGTCCAGAACGTGCGGATCATCGACGCGCCGTCGACGCGGGCCGCTTCGATGAGCTCGTCGGGCACGGCCTGTCGCAGATACTGCGTCATCCAGAACACGCCGAATGCGCTCGTGAGTGCGGGGATGATGATCGCGCCGATCTGGCCGGTCCAGCCCAGCTCGGCGAACAGGATGTAGAGCGGCACCACCCCGAGTTGCTGCGGGACCGCCATCGTCGCGACGACGAAGACCAGGAGCGCGGGCCCGCCGTGGAACTTCAGCTTGGCGAAGGCCCATCCGGCGAGGGTCGACGTGATGACGACTGCCGCGGCGATGAGGAACGAGCTGTAGATCGAGTTCCACAGCGCCGGCCAGAAGTTGACGGCCGGGTTGGTGACGACGGATGCCGCGTTCGACCAGAAGTTGCCGCCGGGGATCCACGTGAACGGGCGCCGGAGCGACGACGCGTCGCCCGAGCCGATGACGAACGACCACCACAGCGGGAAGGCACCCGTGGCGAAGACGACCGTGAGGAGCGCGTAGACGATCCACCCGGGTCGGGATCCGCGGATGCGGATGGTGCGCGCGCCGCGACGGCGCTGCTTCTCGTTCGGGATGTTCTCCTCGACCACGGCGAGAGGCGTGGGGGTTCCGAGCGTGCTCATCGCGTGGCCTCCTTCACGTTGTTCTTCGCCTGTCTGGCCAGCTCCTTCTCCTGTCGCTTCGTCAGCTCACGACGCAGTCCTTCGTCGCGCACGAGCGAGCGCGTGATGAGGAGGTTGATGAGGCCGATGAGCAGGATGATGACGAACAGGATCCAGGCCATCGCGGCCGCGCGGCCGAAGTTCCACTGGCCCCAGCCGATGTCGTACAGGTAAAGCGTGATCGTGAGCCACTGCTGGCCCGCCCCGCCGCGGCCGAACTGGTCGAACACGCGAGGTTCGTCGAAGATCTGCAGGCCGCCGATGGTCGACGTGATGATGACGAAGATGAGGGTGGGGCGCAGCGACGGCAGCGTGATGCTGAAGAACTGTCGCACGGGGCCGGCGCCGTCGACGGTCGCCGCCTCGTAGTAATCGCGGTTCACGGCCTGCATCGCCGCGAGGAGGATCAGCGCGTTGTAGCCGGTCCAGCGGTAGTTGACCATCGTGGCGATCGCGACGTGACTCCAGAAGGGGTCCTTGTGCCACGGGATGCCCTCGAGCCCGAGGTTGCCGAGCCACGTGTTCACGAGGCCGAAGTTGTCGGCGAAGATCGCCGTGAAGATGAGGCCGACGGCGACGGGCGCGACGACGAAGGGGAGCAGGACGCTCATGCGCCAGAACGTCTTGGCGCGGATGTTGCGGTCGAGCACCGCTGCGATGAAGATCGCGAGGATCAGCTGGGGGATGCTCGAGAGCAGGAAGATGCTGAAGGTGTTGCGCAGCGCCGTCCAGAAGTGGGGCTGCGTCAGGATCCAGATGTACTGGTCGAAGCCGATGAAGGTGCCCGAGTTGCGCACCAGATCCCAGTCCATGAACGAGATCACGGCCGTGTAGGCGATCGGGAACAGGCCCACGATCGCGAACACGATGAAGAACGGCGAGATGTACAGGTAGGGCGAGATCTTCAGATCCCACTTGCTCAGCCGCTGCGAGAACGAGATCACTCGGGGCTGTCGAGGGGCTTCCGGAGTCTGCGCGCGCGTCTCCGGCCGCGATGCGGTGGTGGTCACGGTCGTCCTTCTCGGGTTGGTGCAGGGAGCGGGGTGCGGGCGGGGCGAGCCGCCCGCACCCCGTCGGGTGTCAGAAGGCCGAGACCTCGGTCACCCAGTTGTCCCAGCTGGTCTCCTTGTCTTCGAGGCCGTCGAAGACGCGGGTCACAGCGTTCTGAAGGGCGTCGTGGAACTGGAAGTACTTCGGGCCCTTGTACGGCGCGACCGTGATGGCGTTCGCACGGTTGGTGAGGATCTCACCGGTGGGCGCGTCGTTGAAGTACGCGTTCGTGGCCGCCGCGAGCTCGTCGCTCTCGAGCGCCTCGACCTGGCTCGGGAAGGTGCCCGCGTTCTCGAACGCCTTGAGCTGCGTCTCGGGCGAGGTCAGCCACGCCGCGAGCTGCGACGCCGCCTCGACGTTCTCGCCGTTGGCCGGAACGACCAGGTACGAGCCGCCCCAGTTGCCGCCGCCGCCGGGGAAGGCGTCGGCGATGTCCCAGCCGGTGGTGTCGGGCGCGTTGCCCTCGATCACGCCGAGCATCCAGCCCGGGCAGAGCATGGTGGCGAACTCGCCGCTCGCGAGCGAGGCGAACCAGTCCTCGCTCCACTGGCCGGCGTAAGCCGCGATCGGCACGGCGCGGTCGACGACCGTGTCGTAGGACTCGCGCACCTCGGGGTTCTCGGTGGCGATGATCGTGCCGTCCGGCTCCTCGTAGGTGTACTCGATCTGGTTCATGATGCCCTGGAGCACCGCGTTGGCCGAGTCGACGAACGGCTTGCCGGTCGTCTCCTTGTACTTGTCGGCGACGTCGAAGAACGCGTCCCACGTCGGGAACAGCTCGCCGACGGACTCGCGGTCGGTCGGCAGGCCGGCGGCCTCGAACAGGTCGGCGCGGTAGCAGATGCCCTGCGGGCCGATGTCGGTGCCGTAGGCGACGAGGTTGCCGTCGCCGTCGGTCGCAGCCGCTTCCTTCCAGTCGAGCCAGCGGCCCTTGAGGCTGTCGTCGGCCGGCGCGAGCAGGTCGGCGTACTGCATCATCTCGGCGAACCAGTCGATCTCGACCGCCTCGACGTCGGCGAGGCCCGACTTGCCGAGCTTCTGGAAGAAGTTGGCGCGGGCGTCGTTCGAGGTGGCCGCCTTGTTGTGGACGACCTTGATGCCGGTCTCCTCGGTGAACTCGGCGAGGAGCTCATCGGTGTAGCCGAAGTCGTTGAAGGTCGCGAGGGTCAGGGTGACCTCGCCGTTGTCGTCGGACGACGGCGTTCCGCCGCCGCTCCCCGCGCAGCCGGCCAGCACGATGGCGGAGGCCGAGAAGGCCGCAACCGCCACGGCGCCCCGGCGGAAGGCACGTGAGTTCACTGTCACTCCTTTGTGTTGTCAGGGTGTGTGTTGCAGGTGGTCGGTACCGGCAGCGCCGGGACCCGGGTGCGTCGCGTGGGAGCGTTCCCATCGGACACCCCGACCGTATGAGAACGCTCCCATGGATGTCAAGGGAGCGCTCCCACAGCATGGTCACGGTTTCGTCACGGCCTCGACACGACTCTGTGGAGCAACAGCGACCGGATGCCGCGGGCAAGCGCGATCCCCGCAAAACCGCGCCCGCGGGTCGCCTAGACTGGGACCGACCCCTCCCGCGACATCCGGCGTTCCGACTTTCGCTGCGCTCGTCGCCCAACGACCGATAGCCGGCGGCCCGCCGCCGCCCGGAGGACCATATGCCCACCATCGTCGTCGACGTCATGCCCAAGGCCGAGCTGCTCGACCCGCAGGGGAAGGCCGTCGCCGGCGCCCTGCAGCGGCTGGGCGTCTCGGAGTTCAGCGGCGTCCGCATCGGCAAGCGCTTCGAGCTCACCGTGGACGGCGAGGTCGGCGAAGAGACGCTCGCGACCGCGCGCCGCATCGCGGACGAGATCCTCTCGAATTCCGTGATCGAAGACGTCGTGGGCATCGAGGTCGTCGAATGACCGCTCGCATCGGGGTCATCACGTTCCCGGGGTCGCTCGACGACCGCGACGCGCAGCGGGCGATCCGGATCGCGGGCGCCGAGCCGGTCGCGCTGTGGCACGGTTCGCACGACCTCGAGGGCGTCGACGCGCTCGTGCTCCCCGGAGGCTTCAGCTACGGCGACTATCTGCGCGCCGGAGCGATCGCGGCGCACGCGCCGATCATGGCCGAGGTCAAGGACGCCGCCGCCAAGGGAATGCCCGTGCTCGGCATCTGCAACGGCTTCCAGATGCTCGTCGAGGCGCACCTGCTCCCGGGCGGCCTCATCCGCAACTCCCACCAGCAGTTCATCTGCCGCGACCAGGTCCTCCGCGTCGAGAACGCGTCGACCGCGTGGACGAGCGAGTTCGAGCAGGGCCAGGAGATCGTGATCCCGCTCAAGAACGGCGACGGCGGGTACATCGCGGATGCCGAGACCCTCGCCCGCATCAACGGCGAAGGCCTCGTCGCATTCCGTTACGCGGGCGTCAACCCGAACGGCTCGCTCGACGACATCGCGGGCCTCACGAACGAGCGCGGCAACGTCGTCGGCCTCATGCCGCACCCCGAGCACGCGGTCGAGCCCGGCTTCGGTCCCGACACCAGCGCCGCGATGCGCTCCGGCGTCGACGGGCTGAGCTTCTTCCGCTCGGCGATCTCGGCCGTGGTCGGCGCCGCGGCCTGAGCCGCCGCATCCGCCCCGCGCTTTCTGGCGATTCGCCAAGAAATGCCCCGTCGGGCGACACTTTCTGGCGAATCGCCAAGAAGGGTCATGTCGTGCGTACTTTCTGGCGAATCGCCAAGAAATGCCCCGTCGGGCGACACTTTCTGGCGAATCGCCCATGTGCGCTCACTCGGCCCTTCTTGGCGAGTCGCCACGGAGGGCTCGGTCACACGACACTTTCTGGCGAGTCGCCAAAAAGGGCGACGCCGACCGGGCGGGTCAGACGGTGCCCGCCGGGGGCCACACCCCGATGATGATCGCCATGATGAGCACCGTCACGAGCTCGTGCGCGATGTTGAGCACCGTGAGGCTCGACGGTCGTCCCTCGAAGACGTCATGCACGATGAACCGACCCGCGGTGAAGCCGGCCCACAGCGTGACCGACGTCACGATCGCGGCCCACAGGTAGCCGCCGCCGTAGAAGTGCCACGCGATCGTGGTCGCCCCCGCGAGCACCCACGCGAGCAGGAACGACAGCGCGATCGCGACGATGATCGGCACCCACGCGCCGATGTTCGTGTCGGCCGGGGTGACCTTCGCGAGCTTCATCCACCGCGCGCCGAAGACCTTGGGCGTGTACCAGATCGACCCCACGATCATCGACGAGAGCGTGGCGAGCAGCACGGCCCAGTAGTTGATCTCGGGAATCATGAGTCCTCCTCGGCTCGATGCGCGTCGGGTCCGACCATACGCCCGAAGGTTTCCGCAGAGTGGGCAGCCGCGCCGACCCCGCTCGCGGCGCGGATAGCGTGGAGGGCGTGAGCCGTGGCATCCGTCTGACCGTGACCGTCCCGTCCGCCGACTTCGCAGAATCGCTCGGCGATGTTCCCGAAGGCGTCGACGTGATCGTCTGGGACATGACGGATGCGGCGCCCCGCGAGCGCCTCGACATCGTGGTTCCGCCGTACATGAGCGTCGGGCGTACGCTGCACCACCTCGAGGGTGTCGACGTCGGACTCGTGCAGGGCCAGTCGATCGGCTACGACGGCATCGAGCAGCGGCTGCCGCGGGGACTCGTGTTCGCGAACGCGTCGAGCGTGCACGAGGCGTCGACGTCGGAGCTCGCCCTCGCGCTGACGCTCGCGGCGCAGCGGCACATCCCCTCGTTCGTGCGGTCGCAGAGCGAGGGCCGGTGGGCGCCGGAGTTCGCCGACAGCCTCGCAGACCGCCGCGTGCTGCTGCTCGGCTACGGCGGCGTCGGCAAGGCGGTCGCGGCACGGCTCGCGCCGTTCGAGGTGCACGTGACGGCTGTCGCCTCGCGCGCCCGGGTCGAGGACGGGGTCGCGGTGCACGGCGTCGACGAGCTCCCCGAGCTGCTGCCCGCGGCCGAGATCGTCATCGCGACGCTCCCCGGCGGCGATGCGACGAAGCACATCGTCGACGACGCGTTCCTGGCCGCGCTGCCCGACGGCGCGCTGGTGGTGAACGTCGGTCGCGGACCGCTGATCGACACCGATGCGCTCGTCGATCACGTCCGCCGCGGGCGGATCCGTGCGGCGCTCGACGTGACCGACCCCGAGCCGCTGCCGGAGGGGCATCCGCTGTGGTCGCTTCCGGGCGCCCTCATCGTGCCGCACGTCGGCGGCGCGTCGAGCGCGATGCGGCCGCGCATGGCTCGCCTCGTCCGGCGGCAGATCGACCGGATGCTCGCGGGCGAGCCCCCGCTCAACGTCGTGATCGGCGGCTGAGGAGCGCTCCGCGCCGAGCGCCGAGCCCCGACGGCGTCAGGCCGTGAAGACGGCGTGCACGTC
>NZ_DASRXZ010000070.1:0-12980 GCF_035687345.1 Microbacterium sp. | reverse complement strand
GCGAAGAAGAAGATGACGGCGGTCGCGATCGCCGAGACCGCGATGATGAGGATGCCCCACAGGTAGTCCACGAGGCCCGGGTTGTCTTTGCCGAACGCGATGACGAGCGCGATCGCGCCCGGACCCGCGACGACCGGCATGGCCAGCGGCACGATCGCGGGCGAACCCTGGTTCTGCGTCGGGAGGATCGAACCCGTCTTCGTGAGCATCGCCCACGCGATCGTGGCGACGAAGAGGAATCCGGCGATCTTCAATGACGCGACGCTGATCCCGAAGAACTGCAGGATCACCGCGCCGAGGATGAGCGACAGCGTGAGGACCGCGAAGACGCCGAGACCCGTGACGAGGGCGATGCGGCGCTGCTTGGCCGGCTCCATGTTCGCGGTGACGCTGAGGAACACGGGGATCGTCCCGATCGGGTTGCAGATCGTGAACAGCGCGACGCCGGCGGTGATGAGTGTCGTCTCGTCCATTACCCCTGCCCGTCTCGACGGTCACAGCCCCAGCGTGGAACGCCTCGGCACCCTTGCCGGATGCATATTCTCATGATCTGCGCCACGTTCGTGTGAACGGGTGCGGTTCGGATGGCACGGGCGGCGCCTGCCGCGGCCGGTCAACCGGCGCCCGCCGCCATAATGGCAACGTGCAGCAGCGCCTCGGGCGTGTGACCGCGACCGATGGAACCGAGATCGCGTACTCCTCGGTGGGCGAAGGGCGCCCGGTGGTGTACGTCAGCGGATGGCTCAGTCACCTCGAACTGAGCTGGGCGCTGCCCGAAGAGCGCGCGTTCTACGAGAGCATCGCGGACGGATGCCGGCTCGTGAGGTACGACCGGGCCGGATGCGGGCTGTCACCGGCATCCGGGCGACCGCCGTCGCTCGAGTACGAGCTCGAGCAGCTGTCCGCCGTCGCGAGCACGCTCGGCACGGACCGGTTCGACGTGATCGGCTCCTCGATGGGCGCGCTCGTCGCGGCGGCGTGGGCGGCGGAGCATCCGGAGTCGGTCCGTCGTCTCGTGCTCTACGGCGGCTGGGTGTCGGGACCGGACATCGCAGAGCCGGATGTGCGCGCGCACCTGCTCGGGCTCGTCGAGTCGCACTGGGGTCTCGGGTCGGACGTGCTCACCGACATCTTCGCTCCGGACGCGACCGCCGTGATGCGGCGGCAGGTCGCGCGCTACCAACGCGCGTCCTCGACCGCCGAGACAGCACGCTCCCTGCTCGCGATGAGCTATGACCTCGACGTGGGCGACCAGCTTCCGCGGGTCGAGGCGAAGACGCTCGTGCTGCACCGCGCGGAGGATCGGGCGGCGCCCGTCGCGCAGGCGGAGGCGCTGGCCGCCGGCATCCGGGATGCGGAGCTTCGTGTCGTGCCGGGCCGCTCCCATCTCCCGTTCGCGGGCGACGTGCACAGCCTCGTGGCGCCGATCCGGCGCCACCTCGGCCTGCGCACGCTGCGTCGCGGACCGCGCGCCCTGACCCCGCGGCAGAACGAGGTCGCCGCTCTCGTGAGCGAGGGGTGCACCAATCGCGAGATCGCGACGCGGCTGGGCATCGACGAGCGGTCGGCCGAGGGCCATGTCGAGCGCATCCGGATGCGCCTCGGCTTCTCGTCGCGGGCGCAGATCGCCGCGTGGTACACCGCCCAGGGCGCCGCACCGTCACCGCCGAAGTGAGGTAGTTCCACGCCTGTTCCGGCGGCCGGAGCCGAGCACGCTGGTGTCGACACCACACAGAGGAGTCGACATGACCGACATCACCACCCCTCGACCGTTCGGAGTGGACTTCGAACGGCACTCCCTGCGCGGGCGCTTCAACGCCGCCTTCTTCCGGCTCATGGGCCCGTACATCGAGTGGACCCTGCGTCGTCGCAAGCAGCGGATCTTCGCGCACCTTCCCCGCGAGGTCGTCGAGATCGGCCCGGGCGTCGGCGCGAACCTCCGCTACCTCTCGCCGGGAACGAACCTCATCGCCATCGAGCCCAACCCCTCGATGCACGAGCCGCTGCAAGAGGCGGCGCGCCGTCGCGGCGTCGAACTCGACCTGCGCACCCGCAGAGCCGAGGTCACCGGTCTGCCTGACAACAGCGCGGACTGCGTGATCTCATCGCTCGTGCTGTGCTCGGTGCAGGACCCCGCGGCCGTCCTCGCCGAGGTGCGGCGTGTGTTGCATCCGGGCGGCACCTTCCGGTTCCTCGAGCACGTCGCCGCACCCGAGGGAACGGTGACGCGGTGGGCTCAGCGGATGCTCCGCCGCCCCTGGGCCTGGACGTTCGAGGGCTGCTCGTGCGAGCGCGACCTCGAGGCCGTGATCCGCGATGCGGGGTTCGAGAACGTCTGGGTCGAGCCCTACCGCGTGCACTCGCCCATCCTGCCGTTCAACACCCAGATCATGGGGATGGCGTGGGCGTGACGGCGGCCGCCTCAGCGGCGCTGCTCGCCCGCGGGAAGAGCCGGTCGGGACTGCCCGCCCAACGGCGCGAGTCGGTCTTCGTAGAACAGGCGCGACGCGCGGGCCCGTACCCGGTTCACGAGAGGCACGCGTCCGTCTCTGTTCGGCCGGGCGATGAACGGCTCGATCGGAGCGGGTCCGACGAGGCGGCCGCGCTCTTGCGCGTCCAGCTCGCGGTGGATCTCGATGTACCCGCCGCCGGGCATCCGCACGATGCGCCCGGTCTCGTAGCCGTGCAGCACGGTCTCGCGGTCCTTCTTCTGCAGCGCGACGCACACACGACGCGTGAGGTCGAACGCGACGATGGGGCCCAGGATGACGAGCACCTGGAACGCGGTGATCACGCCCTCCAGCGAGAAGTTCAGCTGTGTCGCGATGACATCGGCGCCACCGGCGCCCCATAGCGCGCCGTAGAACACGATCCCGGCGACGCCGATACCCGTGCGGATCGGCACGTTGCGCGGCCGGTCGAGGACGTCGTGTGCACGGGAGTCACCGCTCACCCACTCCTCGATGAACGGGTACACCGCGACGAGCATCAGGAACGCGCCGACGACGAGCAGCGGCACGATGACGGCGAGCGTCCACGTGCGGCCGAGCAACTCGAACTCCCACCCGGGCGGGACCAGCCGCAGAGCTCCGTCGAGGAATCCGGTGTACCAATCCGGTTGGCTGCCGGCGGATGCGTCGCCCGGCGACGCCGGACCGTAGAGCCAGACCGGCGCGATCGTGACGGTGCCGCCGATGAGGAAGAGGAGCGCGGTCGCCGCGGCGAACAGTCCGCCGGCGCGGACGGCGAAGTTCGGCCAGGCCGGAACGGTGCGCGCTTCTCCGGGGAACCGTGCCGGTTCATGGCCGTACGCATCCCACCAGCGCCAGGCGAGGAGCACGGCCAGAAGCACGCCGGATGCGAGGTGGAGCGGATACAGGTTCTCGATGATCTGCCCCGGGAACCCACCTCCGAACAGCAGACGCGACAGCCAGGTGCCGACCACGGGGATGCCGAGCATGATGCCCTCGACGATCCGCAGGCCGGTTCCCGAGAGCATGTCGTCGGGCAGCGCGTAGCCGCTCCATCCGCCCAGGAGCGCGGCGACGAGGAGTCCGAAGAGCAGCACCCACGACAGCCGTCGCGGCCGCCGGAACGCGCCCGTGAAGAATGCGACCACCATCTGCAGCATGATCGCCGCCGGCAGCAGCAGGGCTGCCCAGTGGTGCGCCTGACGCAACAGGAGCCCGCCCGGCAGCTCGAGCGAGATGTACAGCGTCGACTCGAGAGCCTTCGACATCTCCGCTCCCGCGAGCGGCAGGTAAGAGCCGTGGTACGTCGCGGTCTCACTCGACGGCGCGTACGCGAACATCAGGATGGCGCCGGTCACGAACAGCACGAAGACACACGCGAGCGCGATGACGCCGAACATGTTCGTCCAGTGCAGCGGCACGCGGCGTGCGGCGAGCTTCGCACGAAGCATCCGCAATCCCCGTCCCGGCGCCGATTGGTTGATCACGCGCTCGAGACGGTCGGTGATGGAATGGCGTCTCTTCCGGTCGAGAATCGTTGGCATCGTTCTGCCTCCTGCCCTCACCTGTAAGACACCGCTCGGCGGCGATCTGTGACAGGGGGCGGGCGGCCTGGCCGCGGGTGTGGCTACTGTCGCTCTTCCCGCGCGAGGGCCCACTCGTACCGGTCGAGACGGAAGCGCACATAGAAGATCAGGAAGAAGATCAGCACGCCCATCGCCATCCACGGTCCGACGGTCCGCATGATGACGAATTCGGATGCCGACGCCACGGTGAGGTGCCAGCCTTCCCATGCGACGATCCCGAGCTCGACGACCGCCCATGCGAGCGTGACGTGGGCGGCGACCCGGCGGTAGACGGGGTGCTCGGGAGTCAGCCGACGGTAGGGCGTCACGAGAGGGATCAGGTACGAGGCGACCGGCGTGCGCGTGAAGGCCGTCACTCCGACGGCGATCGCGGTGAGGGCGCTGAGTGCCACGCCTGCGCCGAAGTACACGACGTGCGACTGCGTGAGGATGCCGGCGACCGCCTTGAGCACGACGTAGGCCAGGGCGAGCGGCAGGAGGAGTCCGATCCGGCGGCCAGCGATCCGCCGCACGACGATGAGCACCAGGGTGAGGGCGCTGGCCGCGATCATCGCCGGGACGAGCCCGAGCCACGCGTCGACGATCAGGAACGCCGCGGTGGGCAGGAGCGATATCAGCGCCGGTACGAGCGCCGGGCGGCGGAGCGCGAGTGCGGTACTGGACATGCATCGAGTCTCGTGAGGCGACGCCGCCGCCGGATCCACCGATCGGTGTAGGCCCGGTCATACATTCGGTCGGGTCGCGACCACGCTGCGGATGCCGCGCCGCGCACCCCCTACGCCGCCGACTCGAGCCGGCGCCTGCGGTACTTCTCCGCGGTGAGGCGGTTCGTCCGGCGGTATTGCGCGATCTTGTCGTACCGGAGAGTGCGCTCCACGGCGATCGTCACGAGCATGTCCGGCTCGTAGCCGATCCGCTGGCCGGTGTGCTGGAGCGCGAAGGTCACGTCGAGGTCCTCGCTGATGACGTGGTCCCCGACGGTCACGAGGTCGCGGATGGCCTCCCATGCCTCTCGTCGCAGGGCCATGTTGTGTCCGTAGAGCACGGGCCCGTTGCCGATCAGCACTTCATGCGCCGCCTTCACCAGGCCGTAGGCCGTGCGACCGACGACGCGGTCGCCGGTCGAGAGCCGCGTGAAGCCTGCCGGGCCGGTGAGCGCGGCCAGTCCGGCATCCGCCTCGAATGCCCGGCGAATCGCGCCCGCCCAACCGGGTGTGACGATCGTGTCCGCGTCGATGCGTGCGATGGCATCGCCTGTCGCCGCGTCGAATCCGGTGTTGCGCGCGTAGGTGATTCCGGGACGCGGCTCGGTCAGCACGACCACGCCGGCGTGCGAGCGAGCGATGTCGGCGGTCCTGTCGCTCGACCCGTTGTCGACGACGATGATCTCGTCCACCGGGTCGGACTGGAGGCTCAGCGCCCGGAGGCACGCCTCGAGAATCCGCTCCTCATCCCGCGCCGGGATGACGACGCTCAGGCTCACTCGTTGTTCCGTCATCCGCATGATGTTCACGCAGAGAGCTCCTCGAAAGGATCCCGTTGACTTCTGGAGTTGTGACCGGTACGGGGTGACGGCGGAGCAACGGATGCCGCACGCCGCCCCGATACGTCAAATCTAACGCGCCACGACGCGGCTCTGCCCATGCCATCGGGCGGCGAAGGCGAGCCATTCCACTCCGACGGTGATCCAGATGAGGCCGCCCGCCGCACCGGCGGAGAGGTTGACCGCCACCGAGGTGGTTCCGCCGACGAGCACCGCGATCGCGGCGAACGCGAGGAGCGCGATCTGAGCGATCAGGACGGCCCCGGCGACGCGACTCATCGCGCTGCCGAGGTACCCCTCCCGCCCTGCGGCACGCGCGACCACCCACCCCCATGCCGCGAGCACAAGCGTTCCGGGCAGCCAGTTCGCGAGCGGCAGGAACATTTGGACGAGTCCGGCCAGGCGGAGAATCGCGATGAGCGCTGCGGCGCTCAGGCTGAGCGCCGCCACGATCGCGACGGCCGAGGAGCTGAGCGAGCGGGTGGCCCGGCACGCGAGGATCATCGCCACCAGAATCGGGATGAGCGCGGCAGCGAAGATCATCTCCCACACGTGCCCGAGCACCCCGAGGAGAGGCGTCGGCCCGAAGCGACCCTCGATGGAGATGATGACCGCGAGAACGCCCAGCGCCAGGATCGCCGTTCCGCCGATCGCCAGCGACGCGCGGAGGACGCGGGTTGCCGCTGAGTCCGCCTTCGGCTGCGCCGTCATTAGACCCCCTCGTGCCGTGCGGGCAGGCACAGAACACGCTAGAGCCTGCCGGGCCGTGGGTGTTGTGGCGGATGCGCGGAGGGGGCCATGGGTGTTGTGGCGGATGCGCGGAGGGGGCCCTCAGGCGAGGACCCCCTCGGTCTGCGACTCAGCGTCTGTGACTCAGCGCGCCTTGAGCTCCCGCCCGTGCACGGTGAGCGCATAGATCACCAGGATGTCGATCGCGAGGACCGCGAGGGAGAGCCACGGCTGGGCGGCGATGAGCGTCAGCTGCGCCAGCGCGTTCAACGCGACGAGGATGATCGCGATCATGCGGGCCCACGTCGCGCCACCCAGCAGCGCGATGCCGATCAGCAGGAGCAGTACGCCGATGATCAGGTGGAACCAACCCCAGGATTGGATGTCCACCGAGAACAGCCCCGCTTCGGTGGTGAAGAAGAGGGAGTCGGGGCCGATGAGCGCCTGCAGCCCGTGGAAGATGTTGAGCAGGCCGGAGATGATGAGGATGACGGCGGCGAACACGCCCCACCCCACCCAGCCGGTGACGGTGTTGTCAGTCATTCGGGTGATCCTTTCGCGTCGGTGGAGCCGCTCGGCTCCGCTGACGCCGTGCGTGGAGCCCCGGCGTCGAAGCGATTCTGGGAGAACGCCGAGTGCTCGCGCGTCACCCAAGTCGCGTGAAATCGCGCGGCACGTCATTCGACGTCGCGCGGTCATGTCATTGGCGTCACCGCGCCGCCGCTTGCGGACGATCGCCCTCTGGCCCCGGCGCGCCCGGTGCGGCACTATAGGCGTTGTGAGGGCGCGCGCGTACCGCGCTGGGGCATGTTGAGCGATACGCGACCAGAAGCACACGAGTAACGCTTCGAGCGACGAAGTGCGCGGTCTCCGACTGATCCGCCGAGAGCATCTTGAAGCGGGGTGCGCCATGGCCAGGTTTCCCAACGGGCAGATTCCTGAGTCCCATCTCCTCGTGCTGGGCAAGGGCCGCAATGAGGACGGCCCCTGGAAGCACCTCGCCCCGCCTGGGACGGCTGCGCGGTGGAATCACGTCGTCGCCACGGGGCGAGCGAAGTATGGCGTGACGCTCCGGGTCACTCCGGGTTGGAACCTGTTCCGGCCGCTGGACGTTCAGGTGCTGTATCGGAAACGGCTCGGAATCATGGCCGCGGTGCCGGGATTCTCCTCGCACGGCGGCGTGTTCCGAGGCTCCGACTGCATGGCCATCGACGTTCAGAACTGGGGCGCTCTGGCACCCGGCAACGACTTCCTCGCCTGGGCGAGGTTCGTCAGCCTCTGCCGTCTGGCCGGATTCCGGATGGACTTCGTCACACCCCAGGAACGATGGCACGTCGGCGACTTCGACCCCTGGAACGTGCCCGCCGGCTTCGCGAAATTCCGCATCAACCCCGTCGCCGTAAGAAATGAGGAGGAGAACGACATGCCCATCATCGTCGTCCAGCGAAAGGACTCTCAGCTTGCGAAGGGCCTCTTCGACCTGACCACCGGCAAGCTCCGGCGCGAGATCTCGAAGGCCGAGAACAACCTCTACCGGGCCGCGCAGCAGGTCGATCCGCACTCGGTCATCTACGCGACCGTCAGCGACAAGGATTACGCGATCCTCCGCGGGTAACCGAGGACCTCAGCGCAACACGCGGTAGCGCACGTGGAGCGCGTCGCCCTGGCGCACGTCGATGAGCTCGAGGTCGAGAGGCGCACCGGGGCTGAGATCGAAGAGTCGCCGGCCGTCCCGCAACAGAAGCGGCACGACGTGCAGTTGCACCTCGTCGATCAGACCCGCGTCTATCGCCGCCTGGCCCGTTCCCGCACCCTGCACGATCACGTCCGCGTCACCCGCTGCCCGCTGTGCGCGGCCGATCGCCTCGGCGATGTCGTCGACGTAGGTGAACTTCGGCCAGCGCGACTCACCCGGTCCCGGTTGCCGGCGTGCGTAGATGAACACAGGCGGACCTGCGTAGGCGTCGCCGCCCCAGCCGCCTGCCGGATCGACCGTGCCACGGCCGCACACCGAAGCGCCGACGGACTGATACGCAGCCTTCATTTCCGCGTCGACTCCGGTGGGCCCGCTCTCGAGGAAGTCGCCGTCCGCGTCGCGCGGCAGCACCCAGTCGTGCAGGCGCTGACCGCCGTCACCGAGCCCATTGTCGATCGTCTCGTTCGGACCGGCGATGAACCCGTCGACAGAGACGGACATGTCGAGAATCGTCTTGCTCATGGTGCTTCCTTTCGCGTGGATTCCGGGTCATCCCAGCCGGAGACGAACCAATGGACCGCGCCTGTGTCCGGATCGTACGCGGGCCGCTCGAGCGTGCCCAGGTTGGCGCCGTACACGTGAATGCCGATCGTGGGCTCGTCGCCTTCCGCGATGACCGAATGGACGTCGTCGTCGGTGGTGCAGCAGACCGTCACCTGTCCGCCCCGCCAGACCTGCTCGCCGACCGGGGCCATGGGGCCCGCATCCGCGGCTGCCGGCTTCATATATCGGATCTCCCGCTCGGCACCCGAGTAGATGCCGACGACGCCCCAGGTCTCGTGGCCGTGCACCGGGGTGCGCTGTCCGACGTTCCACACCACCGACACGACACACCAGCTCTCGTCGGGGGCGATGAAGAGCGGGTAGTTCACGTGGCGGTCCTGTGCGGGACGGACATACTCCGGCGGCAGGGTGTACCCGCTTGCCAGCAGGGTCGACAGAAGGGGCGCGACACGCTCGGTGATCTCGTACTGGTCATCGGTCTCGCCGAGCACCAGCCCCACGTCGTGGATGAAGGTCTCAAGCTGATGAGCCGCCACGGCGAGCTCCTCTCTCTTCCGCCACGGGCCGCTTTGCACGCACCCAGACGACGGCGAAGGCGATCGCGAACGCGAGGTGCACGATCAGGAAGTAGGTGGCCGCGGCCCGCGAGGCGCCCGTGGCCACGCCCACGACGTCGTTCGCGGCGACGACGCCGAAACCGACGAGGTCGGCGAGGATCACGGTGTTCCGGATCGTCGGCGGGTCGGCGTTGCGCGACATCCAGTTCAGCACCGCGATGCCGATCAGCGGACCGCCGAGCAGCCGCAGCAGGGCCAGCAGCTCCGCCGACGGGTTCTCGGGCACGGCGCCGACCCCGAACTGTGCCGGGAAGATCAGCAACGCCAGTCCGATGAGGCCGAGATACGCGGCCGAGATCATGAGCAGCCACTTGGTCATCACGAGCGCACCGCCGTGTACGTCATGTGGGTCACGAGCGACGCGACCCGCACCGATACCCGCTTCAGCCGTTGCGGCGGCACCGCGTCGAAGATCCGCTCCCCCGCACCCAGGATGCACGGCGTGACGTGCAGACGCAGCTCGTCGAGCAGCCCCGCTGCGAGGAATTGGTTCACGGTGCGGGCGCCGCCGGCGATCGAGACGTTCGCGTTGCCCGCGGCGTCCTGCGCCTGCTCCAGGGCGGAACGGATGCCGCCGGTGACGAAGTGGTATGTCGTGCCGCCCTCCATCTCGATGGGTTCGTGGCGATGGTGGGTGAGCACGAACACCGGGTTGTGGAACGGCGGATTGGACCCCCACCAACCACGCCAGTCGCGGTCCCACTCGCCGCGCACCGGTCCGAACATGTTGCGGCCCATGATGGTGGCGCCGGCGTCGGTGATCGCGTCCAGCTCGGCCCTGTTCTCGTCAGCTGTCTCGAACATCCAGCCGTGAAGCCAGCTCTCGTCGATGTCGCCGAACGGCGCGTCCTCGCGCTGATTCGGACCGGTCGCGAATCCGTCCGCCGAGACGGAGATGTCGCTGAAGACGATGCCCACTGTGTGCTCCTCGCTCTCTGCGTCGATCGATGTGTTCACCCTCGCCACCCGAAGCGGAGCTGTCACCGACCAGTGGGGGTGATGGCCGAAATCCTGGGATACCGGTCTCGTCGTCTTGCCCCGACCGGCCTAGCCTGGACCCGTGACTCTGCCGAAGGTGGTCGTGCTCGGGTACGAGGGAGCCGAGCTCGTCGACATCGCGTGCGTGACGACCGCCTTCGGGCTCGCGAACCGGCTCGGCGCCGACCCGAAGTACGACGTCATGTTCGCGACGGTGAAGGGCACCGACATCCGGTGCGAGACAGGGCTTGTCCTGCGTGCGGATGCCGCGGTCGAGGCCATCGAGAACGCCGACACCGTCGTGGTCTCCGGCGGCGACGGGCACCGGCGTGCGGCACATGACCCGCAGATCATCCGCGAGGTCCGACGCCTGGCAGCGCCGGCGCGGCGCATCGCGTCGGTGTGCACCGGCGCCACAGTGCTCGCCGGCGCCGGGCTGTTGGACGGGAAGCGCGCGACGACGCATTGGCTGTATGCCGCTGAGCTCGCATCCGATTACCCCGCCGTTGAAGTCGACGCCTCGCCGATCTTCGTGAGGGACGGGAACATCGCGACGTCGGGCGGAGTGACGGCGTCGCTCGATCTGGCGCTGGCCTTCATCGAGGAGGACCACGGCCCGGAGCTCGCGCGGTACGTCGCGATGGGGATGGTCACCTACCTGCAGCGGCCGGGCAACCAGGCGCAGATGAGCATCTTCACCTCCGCGCCGAACCCGGACGACCTGGTGGTGCGGCGTGCGCTCAACCGCATCCTCACTCACCCCGACGCCGACCTCACCACCTCGTCGCTCGCCGCGCACGCTCGCGTGAGCACCCGGCATCTCACGCGGCTGTTCCACGAGCACCTGGGCGAGTCGCCCGGCTCGGCGGTGCGCCGCATCCGCCTCGAGATCGGCGCCCGCCTGACGGCAACAACCCACCTCCCCCTCTCGCAGGTCGCCAGGCGATGCGGATTCTCGTCGGCGGAGACGTTCCGGCAGGCGTTCGTCGCGAAGTACGGAGTGAGCCCGCGCGCCTTCCGCGCGACGCAGACGCGCCCGTAGCGCGATGGGTACCCTCGGTCTCGAATCGGTGGCGAACCTTTTTCGTGGAGGGCACGGAGCATGAGCACGAAGTCACCCATCACCCCGTTCTCGAAGAACCCGGACTTCGACTTCGAGACTCGGATCGCGCTCGGTCTGAGCGTCGCGGGAGCGGGCGACCCGGGCGAGATCCTCGCGGCCACGCAACGGGTGAAGAAGAACGATCAGGAGGGCTGGTTCTCGGCGTGGCGTGCCCTCGCCGATCGGACGATGGACGCCGCGGATCGGTCCGCCGAGCGCGGGCACCAGGTCAGCGCGGCATCCGCCTACCTTCGGGCATCGGCGTATTACGCGAACGCGGTCAACGCGGCCAGCTCGCTCGATGACTCCGGGCGGCTGACGGCGGCGTTCGAGCGGCAGCAGGAAGCGTGGCGCGGGTTCATCGAGCACACGTCGGTCGATGTGAGGCAGGTCGAGATCCCGTACGAGCAGGACCTGCTGCCCGGGTATCTGTTCCGTGCCGGTGTGCGTGCCGCGAACGGCAATCCGCTGCTCGTCGCCGTGAACGGGAGCGACGGCTCGCTCGCGGCGCTGTGGGCGTGCTGTGTGGCCGACGGCCTGGAGCGCGGCTACGACGTGCTCGTGTTCGACGGGCCGGGTCAGCAGTCGCAGCTCTTCGAGAAGAACGTTCCGTTCCGACCGGACTGGGAGCACGTGCTCACACCCGTGTACGACTTCGTCGCGGGGCTCGACGATGTCGATCGAGAGCGGATCGCCGTGTACGGGATCAGCCAGGGCGGCTACTGGGTGACGCGTGCCATCGCGTTCGAGCATCGGTTCGCCGCGGCCATCGTCGACCCGGCTGTGCTGGACGTGTCGACGTCATGGACGGCGCACATCCCGGCGAGCCTCCTTAAGCATCTCGACAACGGCGATGTCGAGAAGTTCGACGAGCAGATGGCGCTCGCGATGAAGTTCTTCCCCGCGGCCGGGCGCACGTGGGCGTTCCGCGCCCGCCCCTACGGCACGACGGGGTACGCCGAGACGCTCACCGCCGTCCGGCAATACAACGCCACCGAGGTCGCGGGGCAGATCACCACGCCGCTACTCATCATCGACCCCGAGAACGAGCAGTTCTGGCCCGGGCAGGCGCAGCGGCTCGCGGAGCTCACTCCGGGTGTGTCGACGCTACTCTCCTTCACGGCAGCCGAAGGAGCGGACGGACACTGCCAGCCGCTCGCCCGCGCCGTCACGGCTGAGCGCATGTTCGACTGGCTCGACGAGCGGCTGGCCGATGTCGGGGCAGGAAACTAACTCAGTCACCTGGGGCATTCATGACGAAGACTGAGGGATTCGAACTCCGGATGCGGGTGCATGCTCGGCCACGCTAGTGTGCGTTCGCGCTGTTACGACGCGAATCGCCGACACGCTGGACCACGTTCGCACGGCTCGAAGACGCTCAGGTTTACGCAGTCCTTACGCACGCCAGAGACGCCTCAGGACTTCGGGTCAAGTCTCGTCTGGTGGTGTAACTGCGGTTGTTCCTGATGGGTGGGTCAGGCGGTGAGCAGGAGCTCGGGGCGGGGCTGCTCGGTGTGGTCGTGGAGGGTGTGGACGAGCTTGCGCATGGAGACGTCGGAGAAGTAGCGGCGTTCGCCGTAGGACCATTCCTCGTGCTGCTCTTGCAGGACGGCGCCGATCAAGCGCGTCACGCTGTCACGGTCGGGGAAGATCTGGACGACGTCGGCGCGGCGTTTGATCTCCCGGTTGAGGCG
>NZ_DASRXZ010000069.1:0-39092 GCF_035687345.1 Microbacterium sp. | reverse complement strand
CGAACCGGTCCTCGGTGATGCGGGCGCGATCGCCCCTGTCACCAGCGCCGTGGCCGGCATCGTCGACGAGGTCACGAATTCCACGGCCGGAACCGAGCTCGTCGGAGCGCTCACCGGCGGAGGCTCCGCCCTGAACGACGTGATCGGCGACGGCGCGCTCGTCGAGGGCGGCACCGTGGGCGACCTCGCCACGAACGTCGACGCGGTGCTCGACGATGTCGGCGCGGGTGACCTCGACGCCGCGCTCGACGATGTGGGAACGACGGTCGAAGACCTCGGCACGGCTCTCGACGAGACGGTGACGGATGCCGCGACCAACGTCGACGACCAGGTGATCGACGGCGTCGTGGCCGACGCTCTCACCGATCTCGGCGACGTGCTGGACGGCGGCGACACGCCCGCCGAGATCAGCAACATGCTGCAGCACCTCGGTGCGAACATCGCCGACGCGACGGACACGACCGGATTGCTCGAGGACGCGCTCACGACGACGCTCGAGGACGCGGACGCGCCCGAGCACGGCGGGGCGACCGACGACGCGGACGGCCTGCTGACCGACCTGACCGAGAACGACGGTCTGGTCGACGGGCTGGTCGGCGACACCGTGCTCGATCCGATCCTCGGCGAGGACGGTGCGCTCGAGCCGGTGACCGACGGTGTCGCGAACCTCATCGACGAGGTGACCGGCACGACCGCCGGCACCACGATCGTCGACAGCCTGCTCGGCCCCGACTCGGGTCTGAACGACGTCGTCGGCGACGGGATCCTCGTCGAGGGCGGCCTGGTCGGCAACCTCGTCGACAACGGCGATGCCGTCCTCGACGAGGTCGGCGAAGGCGACCTGCCGGGTGCCGTGGACGACCTCGGCACGACAGTGTCGGACCTCGGCGACGACCTGGGCCGGACGCTGTTCAACGCGACGGCGAACACGTCCGACCAGGTCGTCGACGGCCTGGCGAACGACGCGCTCACCGATGCGGGTTCGCTCGTGGATGCCCTCGCGACCGGTGGCGACGTTCCCACAGCATTCGCCTCGACGCTGCAGAACGCGGGCTCCAACGTCGGCGACGCGATCGACGACACGGGCCTGCTCGACCAGGCCCTCATCGACGTGCTCGGCGACGCCGGCCCGGGCGGCGGCGGTCCCGACACGCCTGGCGGGCCCGACGCCCCGGGCGACCCGGGGAACCCGCCGGGCGGAACCGCGCCGACTGACCCCGGCCCCGGCGGCACGCCCGCCGGCGTCGGCTCGGCCGCGGCGTTCGACGGTGCGACAGACCTCGCCGTGACAGGAGGGACGGGTGCGCTCGGCGCGCTGCTGATGGGGCTTATGCTCCTGGCGGCCGGCGGCGTGCTCGTGTCACGGCGACGCTCCGCGTGACCTGAGGCGGCCGTTCCCTCGGTCGCCCAGATCCCCGGAGCAAAGGCGGGAGGGCCGTTGCCAGACGGTCCTCCCGTCCCCACCACTTCTCCGGTCGCGGTCGGCGCCTTCGTGCCTGGAACCGGCCGGCCGCGATCGGAGGACCGAACGGCGGATGCCGCGGCCCGAGCCCTCGGGGGAGGGCCGGGTCGCGGCATCCGTCTTCGGTATCGATGCGCCCCCTGCGGCGGCGCCGAGCCGGCGAAGTGCTACTTCGCGGCGACCACCTGAAGCGTGATCACGGCGGTGAGCTCGTCGCCGAGGCGAACGGTCGCCTCGTGCTCGCCCACCGACTTGATCGGCGAGGTGATCTGGATCTTGCGCTTGTCGAGGTCGCCGAGGCCCGCGGCCTTGACCGCGTCGGCGACGTCACCGGTCTTGACCGAGCCGAACAGGCGGCCCTCGGCGCCGGCCTTGACCGCCAGCTTGACCTTGTTGGACTCGAGGGCCTCCTTGAGGGCCACGGCCTCTTCGTGCGTCGCGATCGCGCGCGCCTCGCGGGCGGCGCGGATCGACGCGACCTGCTTCTCGCCGCCGCGCGTCCACGCGACCGCGAAGCCCTGCGGGATGAGGTAGTTACGGGCGTAGCCGTTCTTGACCTCGACCACATCACCGGCGCTGCCGAGCCCGGCGACCTCGTTCGTGAGAATGAGCTTTGCCATGTCGGTACTCCTTAGCGGCCAGCGCCGGCGTACGGCAGGAGCGCCATCTCGCGCGCGTTCTTGATCGCCTTCGCGATCAGACGCTGCTCCTGCACCGACACACCGGTGATACGACGGGCGCGGATCTTGCCGCGCTCCGAGATGAACTTGCGGAGGGTGGCGACGTCCTTGTAGTCGATGACGCCGACACGGATCGCCTTCGCGGGGGCGGCGTTCTTCGCGCCCTTCCGCGGCTTGCGGCGGTCGCCGCTCGCCTTTCCAGCCATGGTGTTTCCTTTACTACTTCAATTCGTTTACTGAGATCAGAACGGGGTGTCGTCGCCGTAGGCGCCGGGAGCACTCCACGCATCGGCGTTCGAGCCGCCCGCGGCGTTCGACGAGCCCGGGGTCGCCCACGGCTCGTCGGCCACCTGCTGACGCGACTGTCCGCCGCCGCCCGAGGTGCGCGTGACCTGGGCGGTCGCGTAGCGCAGCGACGGGCCGATCTCGTCGACCTCCAGCTCGATCGCGGTGCGGTTGTTGCCCTCGCGATCCTGGTAGCTGCGCTGCTTGAGGCGGCCGGTAGCGATGACCCGCATCCCCTTCGTCAGCGAGCCGGCCACGTGCTCGGCGAAGTCACGCCACACGCTCGCGCGGAGGAACAGCGCTTCGCCGTCCTTCCACTCGTTGGCCTGGCGGTCGAAAGTGCGAGGCGTCGACGCGATGGTGAAGTTGGCGACGGGGAGTCCGTTCTGCGTGTAGCGCAGCTCGGGGTCGGCGGTCAGGTTGCCGACGACGGTGATGATCGTCTCACCGGCCATGATGTCAAGCCTTCGCGGCCTTGCGGGCCGCCTTCTCTTCCGAGCGCTTCTGCTCGGCGGCGACCTGTGCCATGGCCTCTTCGGCGCGGAGCACCTTGGTGCGCATGACCCGCTCGTCCAGCTTCAGCTGGCGGTCGAGCTCCTGCGCGGCAGCGCTCGTCGACGTGAAGTTGACGACGGCGTAGATGCCTTCGCTCTTCTTCTGGATCTCATACGCGAGACGGCGGCGACCCCAGATGTCGACGTTGTCGATCGAGCCACCATCGTTCGTGATGACCTTCAGGAACTTGTCGAGGTTCGGGGCGACCTGGCGCTCGTCGATCTCAGGGTTCAGGATGACCATGAGCTCGTACTTGTGCGTCACTGACCCACCTCCTTCGGACTAGAACGGCTGTCGGGCATTTCCCGGCAGCAGGAGGGTGTGTTGCACGTGTCCGGCCGGAATCGGCATGGGCCGAGACCGGACAACCCACCTATCGTACCGGATGCCCGGTCAGGCCCCCAATCGGCCCGGATCCCGGCCGTCGGTCGAGTGCACGACTTCCCGTCGAGTGCACGCCCGAGCCGCGTGGGGAGGTCGTGCACTCGAAGGCAGGTCGTGCACTCGCGAGCCGTTGGATCAGCGGATGCCGCGGCTCACGCCGTCGGGAGGGCGACCACCCTCTCCAGCACGTCGTCGAGCGTGCCGAGGGCGTCGGTCTTGCGCATGTCGGCGCCGATTCGCTGCGCGGCGGCGCGGTACGACGGGTCACGCAGGACGGTGTCGACGGCGCGGGCGACCTTCGCGGCATCCGCCTTGTTCGTCTTGAGGTTGATGCCGGCACCCGACCAGCCGACGCGGGCGGTGACCTCGATCTTGTCCTCCGTCTGCCCCGCGACGACGAGCGGGACGCCGTGGGCGAGCGCCTGCTGCACTCCGCCGTAGCCGCCGTTCGTCACGAGCACGTCGAGCTTCGGGAAGAGCTCGCGATACGGGAGGTACGAGCCGACGCGGACGTTCGCGGGGACCGGCCCGAGCGTGTCGACCGGGCGACCTCCCGTGGTGACGATGACGAGAAGGTCGTCGCGGTCGGCGAGGCCGTCGATCGCGGGGCGGACCAGCGACGAGAAGTCGGTGTTCGCGACGGTGCCCTGCGTGACGTGCACGATCGGGCGGGAGCCGTCGAGTTCGTCCCACCAGTCCGGGAACTCGACGGCGGAGGGCGGCATCCAGGGGAGCGGCCCCGCGAACGTGACGGTGGAGGGCAGGTCCGACCGCGGGTACTCGAACGACGGCACGGTGAACTGGACGAGCGCGTCGGCGCGGACGTTCCAGGTCATGAACGAGCCGTCGAAGCTGCGCCCGACGATCTCGTGTGCGAGCGCATCCGCCTCCTCGAGCACCGGCCCGAAGATCGCCTTGTCGGCGATCGTCGTCATCACGCGGTTGCGGAGGCGCCCGATCCACCCGGCCATCGGGGTCATTCCGACACCGAACGGCGCGGTGTCACGGCTCGGAGCACCGAGGGGGAAGATCCCGAGCGCCACGATCGGCGGACGCTCCGCCCGCGGCCGGAGTGCGAGGAGCGCAGCCCCGAGGTAGAGGCCCTCCGTGAGGACGGCATCGGTCGGCTCCGCCTGGATCGCGGTCAGCAGCGCGTCGTACTGACCGCGGGCCGGCTTGAAGAAGATGTTGCGCAGGTCGAAGCGGATGGCGGCCGGCCCCGCGAGCCCCGCGCGCTCGGGGAGCAGCTCGCCCACGCGGTCGAGGTCGATGTCGGACTCGGGCGGGATCGGAAGGAACTCGGCGCCGGCCGCCGTGACGGCATCGGCGTACTTCGCCCCCGTGAGGAAGCGCACGCGGTGCCTCCGCGCGATGAGGTGCCGCGCGATCGTGAGCAGCGGCGCCACGTGCCCGTGAGCGGGCGTCGTGGTGATGAGGTACGAACCCATGGTTCCTCCGGATAGGATTGATTTGCTCTCCAGATGATTCACCACCCTCGGAGGAAAGTCAATATGTCGGATGCGAGCGCGAGCGCGACGGCGACCCGAACGTATCGATCCGAACTGCGCGCCGAGCAGGCGCAGCAGACCCGGCGGAGGATCCTCGAGGCCGCGGCCGCCCAGTTCTCGCAGAACGGCTACCAGGCGACGACCCTCGCGGCCATCGCCCGCGCAGCGCGCGTCTCGACCGAGACGGTGAAGTCCGCGGGCACCAAGGCGGATCTCCTCATCCGCGCGTTCGAAATCACGTTCGCCGGGGTCGAGGGGCGCAGCACGCTCACCGACACCGAGCGCGTGCTCGACATGCTGGCCCTCCCCGACGACGACTTCATCGCGGCGACGGTCGAGTTCGTCGCAGCCTCGAACGCCGCGAGCAGCCGCCTGTGGACGGTGCTCCTGGCCGCGTCGTTCTCGGACGACGTCGTCGCCCAGGCCCTCGCCACGATGCTCGACAACCGGCACCGCGACTTCCTCGCCCTCGCCGAGGAGCTCCGCCGTCGCCCCTTCGGCGACCCCGACCTCGACGTCGAGCGCGCCGGCGCCGAGCTCTCCTTCCTCCTGTCGCCCGAGGCCTACCAGCAGCTCGTCGCGCAGTCCGGGTGGTCGGACGAGCAGTACCGCGCGTGGCTGGCGGCGGCTCTGCGGCGCGTCGCTCGCGGCGACGGTGACGCGGGCTGAGGCATCCGCAATGTCCGCTGTAGCGTGAACCGGATGGAATGGGAACCGGATGCCTCGGCCGGCGCCTGGCTGCGCGAACGCATCGACGATCGCTGGCGAGGAACGATGCACGACATCGTGCCGCGCGGGTTCGCCGCGTACGCCCGGGTGTTCCACCCGGCGATGCGCGAGCGTCCGGTCGGGCGCGAGTGGCCGCCCGAGCCCGCCGACCGCCACCGCGCCGAGTGGGAGGAGTTCGGCCGCTCCGGCGTCGAGGTCGACACGGAGCGGGTGTCCTGGGGCGAGGCCGCTGACGCGTTCGGAACGACGATGCACGCAGGCGCGCAATGGCACCGGATCGTGCGCACCGAGCCTCGCTTCGAACGGTCGGGCGAATCGACGGATGCCGCGGGCTGGCGCTACTCGCCTCCAGAGGAGGGCCGACTCGATCCTCCACTGCTCGCGCTGCTCGCCGGCGTGCTCTCCGCCCACACGTCGACCCCCGATGACGCGTACATCGCAGTCTGGGAGGGCTGGGGCGGACTGCTCGGGTTCTACGGTGAGACGCCCGCTCGAGCCGCGCTGACGTTTTCGCAGGACGACGAGCCCGCGGACCTGCGCTACGTGTCGCTCGACGACGCGGAGCTGCTCGACCGCCATCGCGAGATGCTCGAGCGCAGCATCCACGACCGTTTCAACAACGTGTTCCGCAAGCGGACGTGGCAGCCCGGCGTGCTGTCGGACGAGGTCTCGAGGGGGCCGCGGCTGTCGCTCCCGAACCGCGATCACGTTCTGTTCCGCGGGTCGATCGCCGAGCTGGCCGACCCGGATTGGGTGGCCGGAGCGCCGTGGGCGCATGAACCCGCCGCGTCGACGCCGTCGCCGAGCTGGATCTGGCCGGCCGATCGCGCCTTCGCGGTCGCGACCGAGATCGATTGGGACTCCACCATCGTCGCCGGGTCGGCGGAGCTCGTCCGGGCGGTGTGCACGCACCCCGGGCTCGAGGCCCTCCCTCTTCGCGAGGGCGCTGCGCTCACGTGGGACTCCGACGACGTGAACCGCTGACGCCCCGCGCACCGGCGCCCGCGGCGCCCGCGGCGCCCGCACCCAGGCGTCGAGATTGCGCGAATCACCGGCGGATGCGGCATCCGTTTGCAGTTCGCGCAATTTCGGCACCCCGCGGGCGCGCCGAGCGGCTCAGCGGAACGCCGCGATGCCCGTCAGGTGCTGACCGAGCACGAGCGTGTGCACCTCGTCGGTGCCCTCGTACGTGCGCACCGACTCGAGGTTGGCCGCGTGCCGGATCGGTGAGTTCTCGAGCAGCACGCCGTCGCCGCCGAGGATCGTGCGCGCTTCGCGCGCCACCGCGATCGCCTGCCGCACGTTGTCGAGCTTTCCGAGCGAGATCTGCTCGGGGCGCAGCGTGCCCGCATCCTTGAGCCGTCCGAGATGGAGCGCGAGCAGCGCGCCCTTCTGCACCTCGACCGCCATGTCCACGAGCTTGCGCTGCGTGAGCTGGAAGCCGGCGATCGGACGCCCGAACTGCTCGCGGCGCAGCGACCACCGAAGCGCGGCCTCGAACGAGTCGCGCGCGGCCCCGACGGCTCCCCACACGATCCCGTACCGTGCGTCGCCGAGGGCCGCGAAGGGCGCACGCAGGCCTTGCGCGCCGGGGAGGCGTGCGGCATCCGGCACCCGCACGCCGTCGAACGAAAGCTCGCACTGGATGGACGCGCGCATCGAACCCTTGGGCTCGAGAACACGGATGCCGAGACCCGGCGCATCCGTCGGCACGAGGAATCCGCGCACCCCGTCCTCGGTCTGCGCCCAGACGACCGCGACCTGGGCGATCGACGCGAGTCCGATCCAGCGCTTCGCTCCGTCGATGATCCAGTCGCCGCCGTCGCGCCGCGCGAACGTCTTCATGCTCGACGGATCTGATCCGGCACTCGGCTCGGTCAGCGCGAAGCACGCGATCGCCTCGCCGCGCGCGAGCCGCGGCAGCCACTCCGCCTTCTGCTCGTCCGACCCGCAGCGATCGATCGAGCCCATCGCGAGCGAGCCCTGCACCGACGCGAACGTGCGCAGGCCCGAGTCGCCGGCCTCGAGCTCGAGCGCTGCGAGCCCGTACTCCACGGCGCTGCGGCCGGGGCATCCGTGCCCTTCGATCGTCATTCCGAGCACGCCGAGTCGTCCGAGCTCGGGGGCTATCTCGGCGGGGAACTCCGCACGGTCGAACCAATCCGCCACGTGGGGGCGGATCTCCGCGTCGACGAACGCGCGCACGCGGTCGCGCACCGCGCGCTCCTCGGCGGTGAGCAGGGCGTCGATTCCGAGGATGTCGGATGCCGCGCGCAGCGCGTCGAGGTCGTCGGGGTCTCTCGCGGAAACGTTCGCGGGCATGCTGCGCCTCCTGGGCGTCGTGCGGAGCGGGTGTGATCCGATCCTGCCGCACTCGACCGGGTACCGTGGCGGCATGAGCTCGCCGATCCCGTTCGACGCCCGACCCCTCACCGAGCCGGTCGACCGGGCGGCTGTCTCGCAGTTCGCACGGAGTCTGCGCGAGTCGGGCCGCGTCCCGAGCGGCTTCTCGGGCGCGACGATCGTCGTCGTCGTGATCGCATTCGTCTTCTTCGTGATGTTCGGCGGCGTCGTGGTCAGCGTCTTCACGGTCGTCTTCAGCGCGCTCGCCTCATCGGAGCCGGGCGGCATCGGCACGCTTCTGCCGATGGTGCTGCCGCTCGTGTTCATCGGGGTCGTCGCCGTCGCGATCGTCTTCACGTCCGTGCTCGGCCAGCGCAAACGCCGCGAGCGCTGGTATCGGCTCGACCGTTTCGCACGCGTGAACGGCATGACCTTCGAGCCGCAGCACGCGGCTCCGCCGCTGCCGGGCATGATCTTCTCGATCGGCGACTCGCGCGTCGCGACAGACCTCGTGCGGGGCCATCGTCCGCGGTTCGTCGAGTTCGCGAATTACCGGTACGTCACCGGCTCGGGCAAGAACCGCACGACCCACAACTGGGGCTACGTCGCGGTCAAGCTCGACGTTCCGCTCCCGCACATCGTGCTCGACGCGAAGGGCAACAACGCGGTGTTCGGATCGAACCTGCCCACGGCCTTCAAGTCCAGTCAGCGCCTCAGCCTCGAGGGCGACTTCGACCGGTACTTCTCGCTCTACTGCCCCGAAGGCTACGAGCGCGATGCGCTCTACCTGTTCACGCCCGACATCATGGCGCGGTTCATCGACAACGCCGCCGCGCTCGACGTCGAGATCGTCGACGACTGGCTCTTCCTCTACGCGAAGCGCCCGCTGTCGACGCTCGATCCGGCGACGTGGGCCTGGCTCTTCTCTGCGGTGGGCGCGCTGCTCGACAAGTTCGCGCAGTGGGCGCGCTGGCGCGACGACAGGCTGCGGGCGGATGCCGCGGCCCGCGCCGCGTCGGCCAGCGGCTACGCGGCGACCGGCTCAGACGCGGGTGTGCACGCGCTCACGACCGCGGCGGACTCGGTGCCGTTCGCTGTTCCGCACCAGATGCTCACACCCCCGCCGCCCGGCGTCGCCTCGGAGGGACGGCGACTGCGCCGTCGCACGTCGCTCGCGTGGGTGCTCATCGTCGGGGTGCTCGTGTTCTGGTTCGTGATGAACGTCCTCGGCGGTGGCCTGTTCAACGGGCTCTTCCGCTGAGAGCCGCCGCGCCCGGCCGGGCCGCCACCGACCGACGCCGCGCGCTGCGTCACCCACTCGCCCGGATCAGGACATCTGGCGGAGACAGGGCGTTTCTCGTGAAACTCTCCTGACTGCGCCAGATGTCCTGATTTCGGAAGGGTGGCGGATGCCGCCGGTGAGCGCGCTTCGTCTCGCTGCGCTCGCTCGGCGACCGGGAGCTCAGCGCCCGAAGCTCTCCCGCCACTCGGCGCGGCGCGCCGCCTGCTCGATGGGGTCGGGCACCGGGAGCGACGCGATCAAGCGGCGCGTGTACGCGTCGGCCGGGGCGCCGAGCACACGCGAGGTCGGTCCGGCCTCCGCGATGCGCCCGTGGTGCAGCACCACGATGCTGTGCGCGAGGAGGTCGACGACCGCGAGGTCGTGCGTGATGAACAGCGTCGCGAAGCCGAAGCGCTCCTGCAGGTCGGCGAACAGGTCGAGCACGCGCGCCTGCACCGACACGTCGAGCGCGCTCGTCGGCTCGTCCGCGATCAGAAGCTTCGGGTCGAGCGCGAGCGCCCGCGCGAGCGAGGCGCGCTGGCGCTGACCGCCCGACAGCTCATGCGGGAAGCGGTCGCCGAACGAGCCGCCGAGCTGCACGGCGTCCAGCAGCTCGTCGACGCGGGGGCGGGCGGATGCCGCATCCGTCGCCTTCCCGTGCACGATGAGCGGCTCGGCCACATTCTGCGCGATCGTCAGGAGCGGGTTGAAGCTCGTCGCGGGATCCTGGAAGACGAAGCCCAGCTCGCTGCGGCGTTTGCGGAACTCGCGCTCCTTGACGCCGTTCATCTCGACGCCGAGCACGCGCAGCGAGCCGCCGGCGACCGGAGTGAGGCCCGCGATCGCGCGGCCGATCGTCGTCTTGCCCGAGCCGCTCTCGCCCACGAGCCCGAGGACCTCGCCGGGACGGATCTGGAAGCTCACGCGGTCGACGGCGCGGAACGCGGAGCGGCCGAACCGGCCCGCGTACTCGATCACGAGGTCGGTCGCCTCGACGACGGGCTCGCTGGCCGCCTCCTCGGCCGAGAGCGTGCGGTCGGCGATCTCGAGACGCGGCACCGCGGCGAGCAGGCGCTTCGTGTACTGATGCTGCGGCGCCGCGAAGATCTCGCCGACCGGAGCGGTCTCGACGACCTCGCCCTCGAGCATCACCGCGACGCGGTCGGCGAGGTCGGCGACGACGCCCATGTTGTGCGTGATGAGCACGATCGCGGTGCCGAACTGGTCGCGCAGGTCGCGCAGCAGGTCGAGGATCTCGGCCTGCACGGTCACGTCGAGGGCCGTCGTGGGCTCGTCCGCGATGATCACCGTCGGGTCGAGCGCGAGCGCCATCGCGATGACGATGCGCTGCTTCTGCCCGCCCGAGAACTGGTGCGGGTAGTCGTTGACGCGTCGCTCGGGGTCGGGGATGCCGACGCGGCCGAGCATCTCGATCGCCTTCGCCTTCGCCTCGGCCTTCGAGTACTTGCCGTGCGCGCGCAGGCCCTCGGCGAGCTGCCACCCGACCGTGAAGACGGGGTTGAGGGCGGTCGACGGCTCCTGGAAGATCATCGCGGCCTTGGAGCCGCGCACCTCGCGCAGCTCGTTCTTGCCGATCTTCGCCACATCGGTGCCGTCGAGGATGACGGCGCCGCCGATCGTGGCGGTCTCGGGCAGGAGGCCCAGGATCGTGCGCGACGTCACGGTCTTGCCGCTGCCGGACTCGCCGACGATCGCCAGCACCTCGCCGCGGCGCACGTCGAGCGAGACGCCGCGGACGGCCCGGACCTCGCCGGCGTCGGTCGCGAAGCTGACGTCGAGATCGCGGATCTCGACCGCGACGGAATCGGATGCCACGGTCATCACTCCACCTCTCCCATGAACTCGCGCGCGACGGGCTGGCTCGCGGCCACCGCGTCGGCGGGCGTCTTCGCCGCGCGACGGCGCGCGCGCAGGCGCGGGTCGGCGAGGTCGTTGAGGCTCTCGCCGATGAGGGTGATGCCGAGGATCGTCAGCACGATCGCGGTGCCCGGCGGGATCGCCGTCCACCAGATGCCGGCCGACACGTCGCCGATGGACTCCTTGAGGTCGTAGCCCCACTCGGCCGCGGCCGTCGGCTCGATGCCGAAGCCGAGGAAGCCGAGGGCGGCGAGCGTCGCGATGGCCTCGGAGGCGTTCAGGGTCACGATGAGCGGGAGCGAGCGCGTCGAGTTGCGCAGCACGTGACGGAACATGATGCGCCACGTGCTCGCGCCGATGACCTTGGCCGACTCGACGAACGCCTCGGATTTCACACGCACGACTTCTGCGCGAACGACACGAAGGTACTGCGGGATGAAGACGACCGTGATCGCGATCGCCGCCGACAGCACACCGGGGACCAGGCCGGACTGTCCGCCGCTGACCGCGATGGCCGCGACGATCGCGAGCAGCAGCGACGGGAACGAGTAGATCGCATCTGCGATGACGACGAGCACGCGGTCGAGCCATCCGCCGACGTATCCGGAGATGAGACCGAGCAGGATCCCGATGAACACCGACAGCAGGATCGCGACGACCACGACGAACAGCGCGGTCTGGGCGCCCCAGATGGTGCGCGAGAGGACGTCGTACCCGCCGACCGTCGTGCCGAGCAGGTGCTCGGGGCTCGGAGGCTGCTGCGACCCGAACAATCCGTCCGGACCGCGCAGCTGGTTGTAGCTGTAGGGAGCGAGCCACGGCGCGAGGAGTGCGACGAGGAGGAACACGAGAGCGAGCACGAGGCCGGCCACGAGCATGCCCCGCTGGAGGCCGACGCTCTGACGCAGCTGGTGGACGACCGGCAGCCGGTCGAAGAATCCGCGCTTGGCCATGTCAGTACCTCACCCTCGGGTCGAGGAACGCGGCTATGACGTCCACGATGAAGTTCGTCACGGCGACGATGATCGCGATCATCACGACGATCGCCTGCACCGCGACGAAGTCGCGCGCCGCGAGGTAGCGGGCGAGCTGGAAGCCGATGCCCTGCCATTCGAACGTCGTCTCGGTGAGCACGGCGCCGGCGAGCAGGATCGCGATCTGCAGACCGATCACCGTCACGATCGGGATGAGCGCCGGCTTGTAGGCGTGCTTGCGCACGAGACGGTACTCCGAGACGCCGCGCGAGCGGGCGGCGTCGACATACGGCATGTTGAACGTGCCGATGACGTTCGTGCGCACGAGGCGCAGGAAGACACCCGCGATCGCGAGGCCCAGCGTCATGGCGGGCAGCACCGCGTGGGCGAGGACGTCCTGCACGTAGGCGGGGTTGCCCGACGCGATCGCGTCGATGAGGTAGAAGCCGGACCCGCCGCTGCGGTTGAGGGCGATCTCCGTCCGCACATTCGCGCGGCCGCTCACGGGGAACCATCCGAGCCACACCGAGAAGATGAGCTTCGCCACGAGACCGGAGAAGAACACGGGGGTGGCGTAGAAGAGGATCGCGCCGACGCGGAGCGCGGCATCCGGCGCCTTGTCGCGCTTGGCCGCGGCGACGAGGCCGAGCGGGATGCCCACCACGAACGCGACGATGAGCGCGTAGAACGCGAGCTCTGCCGTGGCGGTTCCGTACCGCACGAGCACGTCGATGACGGGCTGGCGGTCGGTCAGGGTGGTGCCGAAGTCGCCCGTGAAGATCTGGCCGAGGTACTCGATGTACTGGACGATGATCGGCCGGTCGAAGCCCGCTTCACGGATGCGCTCCGCGAGCTGGTCGGCGGGGAGTCGGCCGCCGAGCGCGGCCGTGATCGGGTCTCCGGTGAGGCGGATCATGAAGAACACGACCGTCACCAGGATCGCCACCGTCACGAAGATGAGGAGGAACCGCGTGAGGAGGTAGCGGCCGAGCTTGCCTCCTCCCGACTTCGACCGCGATGCGGCAAGCAGGGGCGGCGGCTGATCGACGGGTGCGACCTCGCTCGTGGTCATGGGTGGAGCCTATCTATCGGAGAACGCGGGTAAAGGGCGAATGCCGCGGCGTCCAAGCGCCTCGGCCGCATGGCGATGGGGCGGCCCGGCGAGCGGACCGCCCCATCGACTGCACCGCGGCCTTACCTGGTGATCGGGGCGAAGCGGAGCTTGAACGACGCGTCGAGGATGACCCCGTCGACGTCGGTGCCCGCGACGGCCACCTGAGCACCCTGGAGGAGCGGCAAGGTCGAGAGCAGCTCGGCGACGCGCGACTGGATGTCTTCGATCATCTGCGTGCGCGTGTCGGGGTCGGTCTCGACGGCCTGCGCGAGGATGAGCTCCTCGGTCTGAGCGTCACTGAAGTGGTTGCCCAGGAAGTTCTCCGTGAGGAAGAACGGCGTCAGGTAGTTGTCGGCGTCCGAGTAGTCCGGGAACCAGCCGAGCTGGTACGCGGGGTACACGTCCGACGTGCGGTCCTCGGAGTACTGGACCCACTCGGTCGACTTCAGGTCGACGGTGAACAGGCCGCTCTCCTCGAGCTGCGACTTGACCATGGCGTACTCGTCGCCCGACGAGGGACCGTAGTGGTCGGGGCTGTACTGCAGGCTGAGGGCGACGGGCGTCTCGACGCCGGCCTCCTCGAGGCGAGCAGCCGCCTTCTCGGCGTCGGGGCCGCCGTTGCCGTCGCCGTAGAGCGGCTTGAGCGCCTCGATCGCACCCGCGAAGCCCTCGGGAACGTAGGAGTACAGCGGGGTGTAGGTGCCCTTGTAGACCTGCTCGGAGATCTCGTCGCGGTCGATCAGGTCGGCGATCGCCTGGCGCACCGCGAGGGCCTTGGCCGGGTCGGCCTCGGGCGTGGTCGCGCCGTACGGCTGCGTGTTGAAGTTGAACACGATGTAGCGGATCTCGCCGCCGGGGCCGTCGATGACCTGGACGTTGTCGTTGCCCGAGAGGTCGTCGACGTCCGTCGCCGACAGGCTGCGGTACGCCACATCGACGTCACCCTCCTGCACGGCGAGCTTCAGGTTCGACGACTCGGCGAAGTACTGCAGGATGACGCCCTCGTTGACGGGGGCGTCGAGCAGACCCTGGTAGTTCTCGTTCGGCGTGAACTCGACGGTCTTGTTGAAGTCCCACGACGTGATCGAGTACGGGCCGCCGAAGGCGTTCGCGTCGACGATGTCCTGGTCGGGCGTGATCGAGTCGGCCGAGAAGACCTCCTCGTCGACGATCGCGCCGGGGAAGCTCGTCAGGATGAAGGGGAACACCTGGTCGTTGGGCGACTTCAGCTTGAAGACGACCGTCGTCTCGTCGGGCGTCTCGATGCTGTCGAGGTTGTAGAGCAGGCTCGACGCGCCGTTCGGGTCGGCGATCGCGATGTTGCGCTCGAACGAGAACTTGACGTCCGACGACGTGAGGTCGTTGCCGTTGGCCCACTTGAGGCCCTCCGGCAGGGTCACGGTGTACTCGGTGTCGGACGTGAACTCCGCCGACTCGGCGAGGTCGGGCACGACCTCGGTGCTGTTGTAGTCGGTGTTGACGAGGTACGGGAAGACCTGCGTCTGGACCGCGAGCGAGCCGTTGTCGTACGAGCCGGCCGGGTCGAGCGTGGTGACCTTGTCGGTGGTGCCGACGATGATCGGCTCGCCCGATGCGTCGCCGTCGCCGCCGTTGCCGCCGCCACCGCCGGCGCAGCCGGCGAGGAGGATGGCCGAGGCGCCGAGCGCCCCGATCGCGAGGCCGAGACGGCCGCGCGCGCTGTGATGCAGTGACATTCTGTACACCTCTGCTGATTGGGGACGACCGCGCGGGGTAGGCGCGGTCCACCCGCAATCCTCTCTCCGACCAGGCGTATCCGGAAATCCGGTGAAGATTTCGTAACCAGACTGAAACCGATCAGCCGCGCGCGGCCCACCACTCGCGAAGCCGTCGCTCCGCCTCTTCTTCGCCGAGCAGTCCCTCGTCGAGGCGCAGGTCGAGAAGGAACCGGTACGCCTCGCCGACCTCGCGCCCTGGCTTGATGCCGAGGATCTCCTGGATCCGGTTCCCGTCGAGCTCGGGGCGCATCGCGTCGAGCTCCTCCTGGGCCGCAAGCTCCGCGATGCGCCGCTCGATGTCGTCGTACGCGGAGGCCAGGCGCGCGGCCTTGCGGCGGTTCCGCGTCGTCACATCGGCGCGCGTCAGGATGTGCAGCCGCTCGAGCTCGGGACCTGCGTCGCGCACGTAGCGGCGCACCGCCGAGTCCGTCCATGCCCCCTCGGCGTAGCCGAAGAACCGGAGGTGCAGCTCGATGAGCCGCGCAACGGAGTTGATCGTGTCGGTGTCGAACCGCAGTGCCTGCAGTCGCTTGCGCGCCATGCGCGCGCCCTTGAGGTCGTGGTGGTAGAACGTCACCCCGCCCCCCGGCTCGAGCCGACGGGTCGCAGGCTTGCCGATGTCGTGCAGCAGCGCCGCCAGGCGCAGCGGGACGTCGGGTGCGGCATCCGGATTCCTCGACTTCTCGAGCTCGATCGCCTGACGCAGGACGGTGAGCGTGTGCTCGTAGACGTCCTTGTGGTGGTGGTGCTCGTCGACCTCGAGGCGAAGCGCGGGGATCTCGGGGAGGAACTCGTCGATCAGGTGGGTCTCGACGAGAATGCGGATGCCGCGCACGGGGTCGTCGGTCTGCAGAAGCCGCACGAGCTCGCCCTGGATGCGCTCGGGGCTCACGATCGACAGCGTCTGCCGCAGGTCGGCGATCGCCGCCTCCGTGTCGGTGTCCACCGCGAAGCCCAGCTGCGACGCGAAGCGCGCGGCGCGGAGCATCCGCAGCGGGTCGTCGCCGAAGCTCACCGCGGGATCGACCGGGGTGCGCAGCCGTCCGGCCACGAGGTCCTCGACGCCGCCGGTCGGATCGACGAGCGTGCGGCCGGGAACCCTCAGGGCCATCGCGTTGACCGTGAAGTCCCGGCGGACGAGGTCGCTCTCGAGGGTGTCGCCGAACTCGACCGTGGGCTTGCGCGTGACGCCGTCGTAGCTGTCGGCGCGGAAGGTCGTGACTTCGACCTGCTCGCCCTTTACGCGCGCCCCGATCGTGCCGAAGTCACGACCGATGTCCCATTGCGCGGAGCTGATCGGCTTCACGACGCGCAGGATGTCGTCGGGCCGGGCGTCGGTCGTGAAGTCGAGGTCGTGCACGTCGCGACCGAGGAGTGCGTCGCGCACGGGCCCGCCGACGATCGCCAGTTCGAACCCGGCATCGGCGAACGCACGGCCGAGCGTGGAGACGACGGGAGACTCGGCGAGCGCGCCGAGGCGCGCGATGCCCTCGGCCATGTTGAGCATGGATCGAGCCTACCGAGAGGTCCGCGTCGCCCCGGCGCTGCGAAGCCGCCGCCGCCGACGGGATGCCCGTCACCGTCGGGTCGGCTGCCGGCCCGTCGGCGGCGTGGTCTCTTCGTCCCGCACCCCCGAGCCCTTCCCAAAGGCCGCCGCACCCACTCGAACTCCCCAGTACGAGATGCGACGCCTCGACGCACCGGATCGGCGCGCCTGAGCCGAGATATTGCCGTGCTCCGACACCCCGCGTCAATGGTTCATTTGTAAAGGTTTGGTATACATCGCCGCTCTCCGGTCCGCGGGCGATCGAAGACGCGCGCTGATCAGGTGAAAACCAGGAAGCCTGTGAATGCGAGCTCCCGCACTCGCTGAAGCAGCTCTTGACGCAATGCCGGGGCATCCGCGTCGAGGAGCTCGGCGATCGCGTCGATCAGCACGCCCGCGGGGAGATCACCGTCGCACGCTCCGACGAGCGCGGCGAGGCCGGGATCGACCGAGATCGTGCGTCCGAATCCCCCTCCCTGCCGAAGCTCGATGACCGTCGGATCGGCCTCGCCGGGGCGATGGTGACGCGCCTCGGTCACATCCGGGGAGACGGAGAAGACGGATGCCGCGACCCCCGTGTCGTCGAGCTGAACGAGTCGATCGTGCGCGGCGAGCGCGGCCGCGAGGTGCTGGCCCAGGCCGGCCTGATCCGACACCGCCTGCGGCAGGTGCTCGTACCTCGCGAGCGTCGGCGGACTCTCGGCCGGGCGTCGCAGGAGAACGTATCCGAACCCGACCTCGGTGACCCCGCGCGCCGCGAAGTCTTCGAGCCACGCGTCGATGAGACGAGCGAACTCCGGCGTGCCCGGCACCGTCCCGCCGTCGCGCACCCACAGTGCGGCGTACGACATCGGGTCGAGCGTCTCGCGTTCCACGACCCATGCGTCGAGGGGAACAGCGGATGCCTCCACCCATCCGCGCACGCGATCGAGTCCGCTCACGCCGTCGTGGGTCTCCCAGTTCGCGAGCAGCTGCGCGACACCACCCGGCGCGAGCTGCTCGCCGACCTGCGTAATGAAGGCGGCGACGAGGTCGTCCCCGACCATGCCGCCGTCGCGGTACTCGTACTCCGGCACGTCGTCGCGCCGCGGGGTGATGACGAAGGGAGGGTTCGACACGATGCGGTCGAACATCTCGCCACGCACGGGTTCGAAGAGGCTCCCGCTGCGGGTCTCGATCCCGTCGACGCCGTTGAGCAGTGCGTTCATCCGCGTATAGGAGAGTGCACGGTCGGAGATGTCCGTCGCGACCACGTGCGACACGGCCTGCCGCGCACGCAGCGATTGGATGCCGCATCCGGTGCCCACATCGAGCGCTCGCCCGGCAGGCGTGGGCAGCTGGATCGCCGCGAGGGTGAGTGACGCCCCTCCGACGCCGAGCACGTGGTCCTCCGGCAGCGGCCCGGCGAGTGCAGTCTCGTCGAGGTCGCTCGCGATCCACCACTCCCCGTCTCCCCGGGCGTCGGAGAACGACTGGGGGCGGATGAGCGCGAGGGGCCGGACATCCGGATCTCCGTCGCCCGCCCTCACGATCTCCGCGAGCCCGAGCGCCTCGAGGCCTTCCACACCCGTGCCCGGCAGCACCCGCGCGACGTCGGCTGCCGGTTGCGGCATTCCGAGCACGAACAGGCGCGACAGCACCGCGACGGCGTCGTCGCGACCCGCGAGCCCGCGAAGCGCGGGTCCGCGTAGCCCCCGCACGACGGCGTCATCGGCCGCCGCGCCCCAGCCCGACCGCACGGCCTCCGAGGTGAACCCCGCATCGCGCAGGTCTTCGGCGAGTGCGCGGCACAGGGCGGGGTCGGGGTTCGGCGTCACGGCGTCCATTCAACCCGCATCCGCCCCGCCTCACCGGGTGCGCCCAACCCCGACCCGTAGAATCACACGAGATCGTGCGGTCGTGAATCGCACACGAGCGAAACCCCCCAGCATGACCGTGACCTCCCCTGCACCGGGATCACCCGGACGCCCGGCGCGCCGACGCTACGCCGGTGCGCTCGCAGTGGTCGGCGTGATCGTCGCGCTCGTCACGGCGGTCGCGCTTCCCGGCGCTTCGCTCACGGCGGCGGCGGATGCCTCGCCCACCCCTACGCCCACCCCGACGAGCAGCGGTGAGACGCGGTTCACGCTCGCACCCGTCGGCAACGGGATCGTCCGACCGGGCGAGGCGCTCACCGTGTCGGTCTCGGTGCGGAACGAGACTCCGCTCCCCGTGTCGGCGAGCGCGGTCACGCTCTCGCTCGGCGGCAACGCGTTCCCCACCCGGACGGCGTTGCGCGCGTGGCTCGCGGGCGACACCGATGGGGTGACGGTCGCACCGGTGGCCGACATCGTCCTCGAGGCGGTCGAGCCCGACGCCGAGCAGTCCGCCGCGATCGCGGTCCCCGCCGACCACGCGGCTCTCACAGGTCTCGCGCCGGGCGTTTATCCGCTCGTCGCGACGTACGACCTCCCGTCGGGCCCCCTCGTCTCGACGAGCGCCATGATCGTGCCCGACGACGCGTCACCCGCCGTCGGCGTGGGCGTGCTCGTTCCGATCACCGCCCCGCCGCTCACCGAGGGGCTGCTCTCCGCCGACGAGCTCGAGGCGCTCACGGCACCCGGGGGCTCCCTTGCGAACCAGCTCGACGGCGTGACCGGCACCTCCGCGATCCTCGCGATCGACCCTGCGATCGTCGCTGCCATCCGTGTTCTCGGCGCCGCCGCCCCCGAATCGGCCCTCGCGTGGCTCGAGCGACTCGAAGCGCTCCCCAACGCGCGCTTCGCACTGCAATACGGCGATGCGGATGTCGCAGCCCAGGTCAACGCCGGCATCGAGCCGCTCGCGCCGACGTCGCTCACCGCCTACATGAACGTGACGGACTTCCCGGCGCCCACACCCTCGCCCACGCCCGACGGGAGCCCGTCGCCGACGGCGTCTCCCGAGGCGAGCCCTTCGCCCACGGACGACCCGGATGCGCCTGTGCTCCCGTCCCTCGAGGAGCTGCTCGACGTCGGCGCTTCGCGCGCGAACGTGTACTGGCCGGCGACGGGCACCGCGAGCGCCGCGGTCGTGGACGCCCTCACGGCGCTGGGCACGGAGGACGATCCCGCCCTCACGGTCCTGTCGTCGGCCGACACCGCCGCCGGACGCGGCGGGGGAACGGTGACCGCTCACGCGGCATCCGGTGAGGCCGAACTGCTCGTCTACGACGCCGATGTGTCGGCGGCCCTCAATGCCGCTTCGTCGTTCTACGGCACCGCCGGGCGCGGTGCGCCGCTCACCGCCGCGACCGCGTACCTCGCCTTCGCGATGGCGGAGTCCGCGGGAGCGTCGATCCTCGTGACGCTCGACCGCGGTGCTGACCGATCGCACACCTCGATGCGCGCGGCGATCAATGCGGCAGCGGATGCGCCGCGCGCGGCCGAGGCGTCCCTCCCCCTCCTCACCGCCGAGCCGCCTCGGGCCGCGCAGCTCACCGACGCGGAGCCCGATCAGGCCCGCACCGACGCGGCGTCGGCGCTCACGGCCGACGAGAACGAGATCGCGCGCTTCGCGACGATCCTCGACGAACCGTCGCTGCTCACCGGTCCGCAGCGCGCCGAGGTGCTGCAGCTTCTCGGCAACGGGTGGCTCCCTGACCCGACGTCGTGGCAGGTCGCCCTCGCCGACAACCGCGAGCGGACGCGCGCGACGCTCGACGCCGTCGGAATCCTGCCGCCCAGCACCATCCAGCTCTTCGCGTACGGTGCGGGCGTGCCCGTGTGGGTGCGCAACGAGCTCCCGTACCCCGTGAACGTCGTGCTCTACGCGTCACCCGACGACCTGCGCCTCGATGTGCAGGAGGCGACCCAGGTCACCGCGAGCGCCGCGAGCAACACGCGCGTCGAAGTGCCGGTGCAGGCCCGCGTCGGAAGCGGCGAGGTGACCGTCGATCTCCAGCTGCGCAGCCGTTCGTTCGAGCAGATCGGAGACCCTCAGTCCGCCGACGTGTGGGTGCGCGCGGAATGGGAGACCGTCGGCACCGTCGCCCTGGGCATCGTGGTCGCGGCCCTGCTCGGGCTGGGTGTCGTCCGCACCGTCCTGCGGGCGCGACAGCGAAAGGCGGATGCCGCAACCCGCGGCGCCGGAGGCGAGCAGGCTCCTCGCGAAGAAGGCGGAGCCGGCTCGTGAGCGGGATCGGTCGCGCGAGCGCCCTCATCGGCGCCGGAACCGTCGTCTCACGACTGACCGGGTTCCTCCGGGCGATCGTCCTCGTGTCCGCGATCGGCGCCACCTCCGGAGCCGGCAACGCATTCGCGATCGCCAACCAGCTGCCGAACAACATCTACGCGATCGTCTCGACCGGTCTGCTGTCGGCGGTCGTGGTGCCGCAGATCGTGAAAGCGGCCGCGCACGACGACGGCGGTCGCGCCTTCATCTCGAAGCTCTTCACGCTCGGCACGGTCACGCTCCTCGCGGTCACCGTCGTCGCGGTCGCAGCCGCACCGTGGCTCGTGCAGCTGTACGCGCCCGAGTTCCCGCCCGAGCAGCAGGCGCTCGCGACCGCGTTCGCGTACTGGTGCCTGCCTCAGGTCTTCTTCTACGGGCTGTATGCCCTCGTCGGCGAGTCCCTCAATGCACGACGGGTATTCGGGCCGTTCACGTGGGCGCCGATCGTGAACAACATCGTCTCGATCGCCGGCTTCATCGTCTTCATCCTCCTGTTCGGGCAGACGCAGGCCGTGAGCGAGTGGACGCCCGAGATGATCGCCCTCCTCGGCGGCACGGCCACGGCGGGCATCGTCGTGCAGGCGCTGATCCTGCTGCTGTTCTGGAGGCGCACGGGCCTGCACGTGCGGCCGGACTTCCGCTGGCGCGGTGTCGGCCTCAACCACATCGGCCGGCTCGCGGGGTGGACGTTCCTCATGGTCGTCGCAGGACAGATCGCGGGCTTGATCCAGTCGCAGGTGCTGTCGGAGGCCGCCGAGCGCAACCCCGGCATCTTCGTGTCGCAGAACGCGTGGCTGCTGTTCATGCTCCCGTACTCGATCATCGTGCTCTCGATCGGGACCCCGTACTTCACCCAGCTCAGCGAGCACGCCGCCACGGACCGCAGCGATGACGTGCGAGCCGACATCGGTCGCAGCATCCGCACCCTCGGTGTGTTCATCGTGATCGCGACCTTCGCGTTGGCCGCGGCGTCCGTTCCCGCATCCCGCATCTTCACCGGAAGCCGCGAGGAAGCGGTCGGCGCGGCCGTCGTGCTCGTGTGCTTCCTCGTGGGCCTGGTCCCCCTCGCGGTGCTGTTCGTCGTGCAGCGCACGTTCTACGCCTACAACGACACCCGCACGCCGTTCTTCTTCACGATCGTGCAATGCGCGCTCGTCATCGCCACAGCGTGGACCGCTCAGGCACTGCTGCCGGTGGAGTACCTCGCGGCCGGCGTCGCACTCGGCCAGTCCTTCGCGAGCATCGTGCAGGTCGTGATCGCGACGTGGCTGCTCGAGCGGAAGCTGGGGCGGATCGGCACCGCCTCGTGGCTCTTCGCGCTCGGACGATTCACGCTCGCGGCGATCCCGGCGGCCGCCGTCGGATGGCTCGTCTTCGTGCTGTTCGGCGGCGTCGACGGCTGGACGGCGTCGGACAAGCTCCTCGGGGCGGTCGGGGCCGCCGTCATCGGGATCGTGTCCATCGCCGTGTACGTCGGGATGCTCGCCCTCCTGCGTGCCCCCGAACTGGCCGTCGCGACGCAGGTCGTGCGCCGGGTCATCCGCCGATGACGGCGAGTGAAGCCGGTTTTCGTCCCGTGGAACGCCTTCAGGGACCCGGAATGCCCCGCGGCTACCATGTGTTGAACCATCCGGAACCATGAAAGGGGCGCTCGTGCGTCAGGTCATCATCATCGGATCGGGGCCGGCGGGTTACACCGCAGCCATCTACGCGGCTCGGGCGAACCTCAATCCGCTCGTCGTCGCCAGCTCGGTCGAGGCCGGTGGTGAGCTGATGAACACGACCGACGTCGAGAACTTCCCGGGCTTCCCGGAGGGCATCCAGGGCCCCGACCTCATGACGAAGATGCAGGAGCAGGCCGAGCGCTTCGGCGCCGAGGTCCTCTACGACGACGCGGTCGAGCTCGACATCGACGGACCGGTCAAGCGCGTCAAGCTCGGCTCGGGCAAGGTCGAGGAGGCCGACGCGCTCATCTTCGCGACGGGCTCCGCGCCCCGCAAGATCGGCATCGACGGCGAGGCGCGCCTGTCCGGGCACGGTGTGTCGTACTGCGCCACGTGCGACGGGTTCTTCTTCCGCGAACGTGTCATCGCGGTCGTCGGCGGCGGCGACTCGGCGATGGAGGAGGCGACGTTCCTCACGAAGTTCGCCTCCAAGGTGTACGTCATCCACCGCCGTGACGAGCTGCGTGCGTCGAAGATCATGCAGGAGCGTGCGTTCAAGAACGAGAAGATCGAGTTCGTCTGGAACAGCGAAGTCGTCGACATCCTCGGCGACGACGCGGTGACGGGCGTCGTGCTGCGCAACACGGTCGACGGCTCGACCTCGGAGCTCGCGCTCGACGGCGTGTTCGTCGCGATCGGCAACGACCCGCGGGTACACCTCGTGCACGGCAAGCTCGACCTCACGCCCGAGGGCACCGTGTGGGTGGACGGCCGTTCGTCGCGCACGTCCGTTCCGGGTGTGTTCGCGGCCGGAGACGTCATCGACCCGACGTACCGCCAGGCGGTCACGGCGGCCGGCAGCGGCACGGTCGCAGCCCTCGACGTGGAGCACTACCTCGCGGCGCTGGGTGAGGCGGGCGAGCCCGACGTGCGCGGCGACCAGATCGAGAACCTCGCAGGAGCGGACGCGACGGTCTGACCTCTCGCTGCGTGCGGGCAGGCCGGCGCACCGGAACAATCCGGGTGCCCGACGCGTTATCACAGAGACTGACTTCCGACTGAAGGAGAGAACATGACCGCCAAGGCGACGACGTCCGCGACGTGGGAGCAGGACGTGCTTCAGGCCGAGGGCCCCGTGCTCGTGGACTTCTGGGCCGAGTGGTGCGGCCCGTGTCGCATGGTGTCACCCGTCCTGGACGAGATCCAGTCCGAGCACCCCGACAAGATCACGATCCTCAAGCTCAACGTCGACGAGAACCCCGACCTGGCGATGAAGTACCGGATCACCTCGATCCCCGCGATGAAGGTGTTCCAGGGCGGTGAGGTCAAGACCACGATCATCGGCGCCAAGCCCAAGTTCGCGCTCGAGCAGGACCTCGCCGAGTTCATCGGCTGAGATCTCCCGTCGCACACACGGATTCGCCCCGGTCAGCGTTCGCGCCGACCGGGGCTTTCGTATGCCCTCCGCCGGCGTCGGGATGCGGCTACGAGGCGTCGGCCCGCACTACCGCGTCCCAGCGACGCGGTGCGCCCGTCTCGCCCAACAGTCGCCAGACCGCGCGCGTGAGTGGCGGGTAGTCGAGCGCGATCTGCCGAAGCACGCGATAGTGACGGGCCGCGTTGGGCACCGATCCGCCGTTCGCGGCGATGTTCTCGGCCCGCAGCATCAGGACGACGAGCTCATCGACTGTGGGCAACTCCTCCATGAAGTCCCACGGGTCTTCGCCGGCGCGGAGCCGCTCGTCGACGAGGACCGACAGCTCATCGGTCGCCTCCGCACGGAGCAGTTCCAGACTCGCGCGCTTGCGCGGCGTCTGCTCGTGCGTCGTCATTGGTCAAGCGTAAGCGCTCCCGGCGACATTGCGGCCGGCACCGGCGTGTCAGGCAGGGCAGCCATGGTCCTCGCTGGCCTTCTCGGACGCACCGCCGACCTCAGTGCGGCTGGCCTCAGAGCGCGCCGTACTCCGATTCGCCGATCTCCGCGAGGATCCGATTGAGGTCTTGGATGCTCGCGAAATCGATGTTGATCTGGCCTTTTCTGGCGCCGAGGGCGATGCGGACGCGTGTGTTGAGCCGATCGCCGAGGCGCGCGGCCACCTCGTTGAGGTGGGCCTGGCGGCTCCCGGCTTGCGGCTTCGGGACGCGTCGGGGGCCGGCATCCGCACTCTTGGCGGCGAGCTCTGCCGCACGCACCGAGAGGTCCTCGTTGACGATCTTGTCGGCGAGGCGCTGCATGGCCTCGGGGGTGTCGAGTGACAGAATCGCGCGGGCGTGACCGGCCGACAGCACCCCGGCCGCGACACGCTGCTGCACGGGCAGCGGCAGCTTGAGAAGGCGGATGGTGTTGCTGATCTGCGGGCGCGAACGGCCGATGCGAGCGGCGAGCTCCTCTTGCGTGATGCCGAAGTCCTCGAGGAGCTGCTGATACGCGGATGCCTCTTCGAGCGGGTTCAGCTCGGAGCGATGCAGGTTCTCGAGGAGCGCGTCGCGCAGGAGGTGCTGGTCGGCCGTGTCGCGGATGACCGCGGGGATCGACTCGAGGCCCGCCTCGCGGGCCGCGCGGGTGCGGCGCTCCCCCATGATGAGCTCGTATGTGCCGTCGCCCTTGTCGCGCACGACGACCGGCTGCAGCACGCCGAACTCGCGCACGCTGTGCACGAGCTCCGCCAGGTCGTCCGGGTCGAAGTGGGTTCGCGGCTGGCGAGGGTTCGGGACGATGGCATTCGGGTCGATGTGCACAAGGCGTGCGCCCGGAACCTCGACCAGCTCCTCGAGCTCAGCCGGCGAGGGGACGTCGTCCTCGGCGACCGTCCGCGGGAAGAACACGTCACTCGGACGCACCTCGGTCGGCTCAGCCGTCGGGATGAGGGCGCCGATCCCGCGACCCAGACCAGTGCGCTTCGCCATCAGGCGCCTCCTTCACTCAAGACGTGTTCGTTCTCGTCGACGACCGGCTCGGCGCCGTCGTGGTTCTCGTCGGCGGTGGTGGCCTCGCTGCCGACCCCGTTCGGGCTGTTGCCGCCCAGCGCTCCGCTCTCGCCGCGCGCGACGATCTCGACAGCTGCCTCACGGTACGCCACCGCACCAGCGGACTGTCCGTCGTATGCGATGACCGTCTGACCGAAGCTCGGCGCCTCGGAAACCCGCACAGAGCGCGGGATCACGCTGTTCAGCACCTCGTTGGGGAAGTGCGCGCGCACTTCTTCCGCGACCTGCTGAGAGAGGCGCGTGCGCCCGTCGTACATCGTCAGCAGGATCGTCGAGAGGCGAAGCTCGGGGTTCAGGTGCTTCTGAATCATCCGGACGGTCGCGAGCAGCTGGCTGAGGCCCTCCAGTGCGTAGTACTCGCACTGGATCGGAAGCAGGACCTCCTGGGCGGCGGTGAATGCGTTGATGGTCAGCAGGCCGAGTGACGGCGGGCAGTCGATCAGCACGAAGTCGAGGCGGTCCGTCGACGAGGCGAGGTAGTCGTCGAGCGCGGTGCGCAGACGGTGCTCGCGGGCGACCTGTGACACCAGTTCGATCTCGGCGCCGGCGAGGTGGATCGTGCTGGGCGCGCAGAGCAGGTTGGGCGACTCGGGGCTGACCTGGATGATGTCGGCCAGGGGGAACTCGTCGATCAGCACGTCGTACACACTGGGGGTGTCGGCGTTGTGCGGCACGTTGAGGGCGGTGGAGGCGTTTCCCTGGGGGTCCAGGTCGATGACGAGCACACGCGCGCCCAGATCAGCGAGAGCGGCTGCGATGTTCACCGACGTCGTCGTCTTTCCGACGCCGCCCTTCTGGTTCGAGATCGTGAGGACACGCGTCCGGTGGCCGCTCAGGTCGAGCGAAACGTCGTCAAGGGCGCGTCGGCGGGCCGTCAATGAGGCGAGTTCGCGAGCGAGTGGGGTGTCTTCGTCGTCGATCGAGAAGGATGCCGCGGCGTCGGCGTCCTCGGGTGGTTTCACGTGAAACACCTCTTCTTCGCGCTCATCCATGGCCGCCTTCCACTCTAGCCGCCACTCGTGAGCCGCCCATCCAGAAACCGCGACCTCTGGCCGATCCTCACCGTCGAGCGGTTCGGGAACCGCGACTTCGTGGGCATCCTCGACTTCACCGTGGTCGGTGTGACCCGGCGTGTCCCCCTCGATGGCATCCAAGGGTTGCTCTCCGACGTCGGAGTACTGCTCTTCCCTGTCGGGGTACTGGTCGTCGGTGTCGGGTGCGGCGATCGGCTCGGCCTCCGCGGGCGGCTCGGCAAGCGCAGGTGGGACAGCGGCGCTTTCGTCGTCGGCCACTGAGGGAGTCGTCGCGGATGGCGGTCCGTCCTTCTCGGCGGGACGTGCCGGCGAAACCGGGTCCCCCGCCTCTGCGGCGGAATCGTCAGCGTGCGACAACTCATCCGACTGGGTCCCGGGGGCGGACGCGTCGATGACGTCACCCCGGGCCGTGTCGGTCGGCGCGGACCCGTCCTCGTCCATCGCCGTCGACGCGGGGCTTGTTCTCGTGTCGCCGGCGACCGGCTCTGACGACACGGGTTCCTCGTGAGAAACCCCCGGGTCAGCATCGTCATCGGACGGCACCGGTGCTTGAGGCGGTTTCTTGCGTGAATCCGGGCCCTCCTCGGCGCCGGGAATCTCGTCGGGGGGCGACGCGTCGCCGCCCGGCTGCTCCTCATCGCGGGGGGTCGTTGGGCCATGCGGTCGAAGCTGGTCCTCGGTCACCTCTGCGCGATCGTCGCCCATGGAGCTCTCGGCCGACTGCAACTCTCCACTCGGGCCCGCCGGTGCTCCGGGAACCGGCTCACCGGACGAGGGCCGGGAATCGGTCGTTGCCTCTCGTTGATGGGTCGGTGGTTCGCTATCCGCGGCGGATGGGGACGCGGGTTCAGACGCGTGAGCCTTCTTCTTAGCGCCAACGCCGAAGAGTCTCAGTATCGAGGCCCACAATCCTCGTTTCACGTGAAACATCACCTCTCGCGTCGTTGTGGATCTCGATGCGGCTCGCACCGTCGCGGCCACCTTCGATCAGACTAGCCAGGCAGGGGCTCCCCTCCCCTCGCATGACACTCTTCTCACGGGAGTCCGCCGACTTGGCGTCGCATCCACGAGCGAAACTGCGCTCCGCGACAGGGTCGATCGCGGTGCGATGGTTTGCCTTCTCGGTTGGTTCAGGGCATGAGGCGTGACCTCATCGAGTCACGGCGAGCGCCAGACTCGCCCAGCCGGATGGCTTCGTCGGACTGCGCGCACTGACGTGGCGGTCGTGGCGCCGGGGACTCCCGGTCGGTCTCGAGAGACCGCCGGCACCCGTAGCCGGACTCGCCCTCATGCCGCACACGTGAGTCCTCGGATTCTGCACGCGCTCAGCTGTGCCGTGGCGAACGAGGTCGCGGAGTGCGTCTCGAGAGCAGATCGGATGAGGGCGCCCGGGGAATCGACTGCGAGCGACCTCGGAGTATCGCCCGCCGGAGCTCGGGCCCTCGACGCTCGCGGTTGCATTCGCTGCAGCATCTGACGATCCCACGGCGGAACGGCGCACCGCCCCTCTCAACGCCCGACGCACCGCAACAATCCCCCGACTGTTTCACGTGAAACGGTCAACTCCATCCCGGGAAGGACAGGCGCCCGGGGCACGACCGAGCAGCGCCGGACGCGTTGCGCGATGACGAACGCGAGCGGTGCGGGGCGGGTGGTGCTGTGTGCCGTGTCGACGTGGCACCTGCAAGGACGACCCCTCCGAGCGACGGCATGACGGCCGCCGGCGCCGGCCCGGCCTTCGTGCGCGCCGAGCCACGGTCAACACGCGATCTGCCACAGGCCGCGCCGGCGTCGGCACGCGATCCTGCCGTGCCGCGGGCACTCTCCGCGCGCGAGCTCCCCGTGCAGGCGTATAGGGGTGACGGAGCGATCGTAGGCAACGGCGCGGCCCATCGCCTCCCGCGCCGATGCGGCGATGTTTCACGTGAAACGGCTCACACCGACGCCCCTTCGTTCCGGTTGACGCGGTCGGGCAGGCATCTCAGCGCCCCGCCTTCATCGTCGTGCTGAGCGTGACGGCCGCGGCAATCGCGAGCGCCCCGAATGGCTGATGCGATCTACCGCGCGGGGCGACCACCCTGAGTGTGAATCATGTTCGGCACTGGCGGGGGATTCGGTGATCGCGTCCTGCCACGGCTGCAAGCGTCTGGCGACCTGCGAGGCAGAGGCTCAACATCGTCGAAGCGGCTTCGGATTCCGCGGACGCCCGAGCAAGGCGACGACAGCCTTGGCCGTCGCGCACCCATCGGGATGTTGTCACCGCACCCCGATCCGCGCACAGACGAGCTCGCCCGATGCGGGACGGTACGAGGTCCCGCCCCCGCACCGCGTGTCGCCAAGTGGAGGGTTGTCGCGCGGCCCCCCATGGGATCGCGCCGGTACGCGCTGACCGCCTGCGCGGTCCCGCGGCGAGCACGTGACGCGCCGCCGGCATCCGAGGCTTCGCAGCGACGACCGAACTAGATCACGCCACCCGGCCTACACCATGTCGTCAATCGCCGAAGCGACGGAGCTGGGCCCTCTTCGCGCGGCCAAACCGGGGCCCGGGCTCTCTGCCTGTCTCGGCAACCTCGTTCTGCGAACGCCGCCCTCTTATCCCCGCGGCCTCCGAGTCGCTCGACCAAGGAGATCGAAGCTCCACAGACCGGGCGCGGTCACTCCCGCGATGCAGGCGGAACCGTCATTCCTCCGGGCAGCCCGTTGGAGTCGCGCCTGACCATGGCAGACCGACGCTCCCTGAACCACCGCCCGCCGTTCGTCGCACCACCCGCCGACTGTTCTGCCGTGGAGCGCGTACGCCCTGCGTGCACCGGTTACTGGGTATGCTCGGCGACCCGAGACGAGCACGTCACGCCCGTCAGGCCGACGATTCGCGCTGTTTCACGTGAAACACCCTGCCGACGCACCCACCGCAGGGAGTGTCAGCCCACGGTCGCCCGCACCACCCGCGTGGGCTCCTCCAGCAGGCCCTCTCCGAGCACCTCGATGTGCACATCGCTCAGCTTGAAGCGTCGGATCTGCTTCTCGGCGGCACTGATCTCATTGGGAGCGCCGGCGCCCTTCAGCAGGGCCAGTTCACCGCCTTCCCGCACAAGGGGTGCGGTGATCGGGATGAGGGTCCGCAGCGCGCTCACGGCACGGGCCGTCACCGCGTCCAGCGACCGGCCCCAGGCCCAGTCTTCGGCCCGCGCCCGAACCACCTCGACGTTGTCGAGCCCGAGCGTCGATGCCTGCTCCTCGAGCCAGGCGATTCGTCGCTCCATCGGCTCGATCAGCACCCACTCGACGTCCGGCCTCGCGATCGCGAGCACCAGCCCGGGCAAGCCGGCCCCTGAGCCGACGTCGCCGACTCGTCCGGAGAACAACGGCGCAGCGACCGCGCAGTTGAGGATGTGCCGCGACCACAGACGCGGCACTTCGAGCGGCCCGATGAGTCCTCGTTCCTCGCCGTGCTCGGCCAGCGCCTCGGTGAACGCCCGCGCGACGTCGATGCGGTCGCCGAAGATCGTGACAGCGGCATCCGGTTCAGGCTCGATCATCGGTGCTCCGTTGGTGAGGTCAGGAATGCGTCCGGGAGATTCGTCGGCGGCGCAGTCTGCGGAAGAACGATGATCCCGGGAGAAGACGCACCGCGCCAATCATGTCAGGACGACTGGGATGCACCCCTGCCTGCCCAGCCCGTTTCACGTGAAACGCTGAGCGCCGGCATCCGCTGCGGTCGCGGAGTGCCGGCGCTCAGGTGACAGGGTCAGCGGCGGCGGATCACCGTGTGGCGATCGGCGCCCTCGCCGTATGACTCCGACACGAGGCCCCGCTCAGCGACGAGGTCGTGCACGATCTTGCGCTCGTAACTCGTCATCGGGGGGAGCGACGCCTGCGACGCGCCGGCGTCGAGGCGCGCGACCGCCGTTTCGACCAGGCGGGCGAGCTCCTGTGTGCGTGTGGCGCGCGAACCGCCCACGTCGAGGATCAGGCGCGAGAAGCGCCCGGTGCGGTTCTGCACGGCGATGCGCGTCAGCTCCTGCAGCGCCTGCACGGTGTCGTGATCCGACAGCAGTCGCAGCGCACCCGGGTCTTCGGCCTCGACCGACACGTATGCGCGGCCTCCGCGCACATCGAGAGCGAGGTCGCCGTCGATGTCGGCGATGTCGAGGAGTTCCTCGATGAAGTCGGCCGCGAGGTCGCCCTCCTGCTCGAGCTGCTCGACGGTCGCCGGCTCACGGCCGATCGACTCGGCCTCGACGGGGCTGGGGCTGCTTGTCGTCATGACAGTCCTTCGCTTGATTGCGGTCGGGGCTTCCGGATGCCGGTGTCAGGAGCCGGCCTGCGCCGACGGTGACTGACCGCCCCGCTTCTGAGCCTGCTTCTTCGCCCGCTGCTTGCTCACCGGCTGCTGGCGCTTGGGCGTCGCCGCCTTCGCACGCTCGGCCTCTTCGAGGAGACGGCGCTGCTCGGCCTCATACTTCTCGATCGGCACGACCTTGCCGCTCGAGTCGATCGCCTTGCCCTTGCGGGCGAGGCGCTCCTCGCGGGCCTTCGCCGCCTCCGAGCCCGGGGTCGGCATCTCGCGGATGACGAGGAACTGCTGGCCCATGGTCCACAGGTTCGACACGAACCAGTAGATGACGACACCCAGCGGGAAGAAGACGCCCGAGAACACGAACGCGAACGGCAGGACGTACAGCATGATCTTCTGCATCTGGTACGCCTGGCCGGTCTTGGCCTCGGGGGAGAGGTTCTTCGAGATGATCTGCAGCTGAGTGAAGAACTGCGACGCGATCATGAGGACGACCAGGATCAGCAGGATGATGATCGACGTCGTGTTGCCGGTCTCGATCGCCGTGATGAGGTTCTCGTGCAGAGAGGCGACGCCGAGGAGCTTCGCGTCGTAGAACTGCTGCGTCAGCTCGTTGCTGAGCAGGCCGACACCGCTGAAGTTCGGGTTGGTGGCGATCTTCTGGACGTCGTTCAGAACGCTGAACAGCGCGAAGAAGATCGGCATCTGAACGAGCAGCGGGAGGCAGCTCGACACAGGCGTCGTGCCGTGCTTCTTGTACAGAGCCATGGTCTCGCGGCTCATCGCCTCGCGAGAGAGCTGATCGCGCTTGCCGCGGTACTTCTCCTGAATTTTCCGCAGTTCAGGAGCGATTTCCATCATCTTGCGCTGGCTCTTGATCTGACGCACGAAGAGCGGGATGAGCGCCGCGCGCACGACGACCACGAGGCCCACGATCGCGAGCACCCACGTGATGCCGTCGGCCGGCGGCAGGCCGATCGCGGTGAACAGCCAGTGCCACGCGACGAGCACGAGCTCGACGAGCCACTTGAGGGGCCACAGGATGGTCCCGATCAGATCGAAGCCCCCGCTCGCCGATTCGGGGGCGGGGGTGGAGGCCAGCAAGAGATCCATGCGGAGGATCAGTCCTTTCCGGAGGGGCTGGGTACGACGAACCCGCGCGGGGTCAGGCCGTACCGGAAGTTCTTGCGAAGCGGCACGTCGTCGACGCCGCCCTTCGCCCACGGGTGGCAGCGCGCGAGGCGGGCCGCGGTGAGCGCGGTTCCGACGACGGCGCCGTGCTGCTGCACCGCACCGACGGCGTACGCCGAGCATGACGGGTAGTACTTGCACACGTCGCCATACGTGTGCGAGACGGTGGCGCGGTAGCCGTGCAGCAACGCGAGCAGCGCATTGCGCGGCAGCAGGGGGATCGCCGAGAGAAGACCGGATGCCTCGAACCGGGCTTCGCCGAGCGCGTAGGCGGGAAGGACGCTCATGCCGCACTCCGGGCGAGGCAGCGCGAGATCTCGGCGCGAAGCTCGCTGTACGCAGCGTTCGCCGAGCTCGGAAGCGCGCGGATGACGACGTCCGTTCCCGGACGAACGGATGCGAGCGCCTCGGCGCACACGGCCTTCAGCCGCCGGCGCACGGTGTTGCGTACGACGGCGGTGCCGACCTTCTTGCTCACGATGAATCCGAAGCGCGGCGGCGCGGTGGCCGCTTCAGCGCGGGTCGACACGTAGCTCACGGTGTGCGCGGCGGCACAGCGACGACCCCGACGGACGACGGCCTTGTAGTCCGCTCCGCGGGTGAGTCGGTTCGGCCTCGCAAGCACCGGGTCTTCGGGCCGGACTCAGGCCGAGAGCTCGGTGCGCCCCTTGGCGCGACGCGCCGAGAGGATCGCGCGGCCGGCGCGGGTGCGCATGCGGGCGCGGAAACCGTGCTTCTTGGCGCGGCGGCGGTTGTTGGGCTGGAACGTGCGCTTGCTCATGAGATCTCTTCCGGATCAGGTGTCACCGGGCGGGGAAGCCAGCGACAGACTGGCCCTATGGAGACCGGAGACGGCGTACAGGGGACTGCCACGAGGGCATAAGTCAACCGATTAAGGCTACGTCGAGACGCCTGAGAACTCAAACCGAGCCGAACCGCGACATTATCCCCAATCCGGCGCCCGAGCGTGGCAATGACACGCGGCCGAGTCCTACAGTGGAGTTTGCCCCCGCCGCGGCCTCTGACCTACCGTGGCTTCGGCAGTTATCCACAGGCTCGCGTGACCGCAACGCGGGCCTGAGGCGCATCAACACACCCGGGGGGGCCATGTCATCGCACCAAGTTCCAGACGTACCAGTCTGGTCAGCCGTGCTCGACGAACTCACCGCGGACGAACGCATCACACCCCAGCTGTGGGGCTTCCTCAATCTCGCCGTCGCCCAGGGGGTCATGGGCGGCACGCTCTACCTCGATGTGCCGAACGACCTGACGGCGGCGCAGCTCAACAAGCGCATGCGCTCGCCGATCCTCGAGGCGATCTCTCGCGTGGGCGACGATGAGGTCGCGACGTTCCGCGTCGTCGTCAATCCCGATCTCGCCGACCAGCATCTGACCGCGCCGATTCCGGTGCAGTCGCCGATGCCGTCCGAGCCGATCGCGCCGTCGCAGACGGCGGCCGGTGCGCGGGCCGGAATCCCGGAGACGACGGATGCGGCATCCGCCGGTTCTCGCTACGACACGCGGCTCAACCCGAAGTACACGTTCGACAACTTCGTCATCGGCCAGTCGAACCGCTTCGCGCATGCGGCTGCGGTTGCCGTCGCCGAGGCTCCCGCGAAGGCCTACAACCCGCTGTTCATCTACGGCGACTCGGGGCTCGGCAAGACGCACCTCCTGCACGCGATCGGCGACTACGCGCTGAGCCTGTACGCCGGCATCCGTGTTCGCTACGTCTCGAGCGAGGAGTTCACGAACGACTTCATCAACTCGATCGCGAACAACCGAGGGTCGGCGTTCCAGGCGCGCTACCGCGAGGTCGACATCCTCCTCATCGACGACATCCAGTTCCTGCAGGGTCGCGCCGAGACGCAGGAGGCGTTCTTCCACACCTTCAACACGCTGCACGACCACGACAAGCAGGTCGTGATCACGAGCGATGTGCCGCCGCGCCAGCTCACCGGCTTCGAGGACCGCATGCGCAGCCGGTTCGAGTGGGGCCTGATCACCGACGTGCAGGCCCCCGATCTCGAGACCCGCATCGCGATCCTGCGCAAGAAGGCGCAGAACGAGCGGCTGCAGGTGCCCGATGAGGTGCTCGAGTACATCGCGACAGTGGTGTCGTCGAACATCCGCGAGCTCGAGGGCGCGCTCATCCGCGTCTCGGCGTTCGCGAGTCTCAACCGTTCGACGCTCGACATGTCGCTCGCCCAGACCGTGCTGCGCGACATCGTCGATCAGGACGACGCGAACGTCGTCTCGCCGACCGACATCATCAATGCGACTGCGCACTACTTCAAGCTGTCGGTCGACGACCTGTACGGGTCGAGCCGATCGCAGGCGGTGGCGACCGCGCGCCAGATCGCGATGTATCTGTGCCGCGAGCGCACGAGCCTGTCGCTGCCGAAGATCGGCCAGCTCTTCGGCAACCGCGACCACACGACGGTCATGTACGCCTACAAGAAGATCAGCGACCTCATGAAGGAGCGCCGCTCGATCTACAACCAGGTGACGGAGATCACGGCGCAGCTCGGCCGCACCGGCCGCTGACCTGGAACCCATCCTCGTCCGGGATCACACGCTGAGTATTCCCGTGTGTTCCCGTCGTTGCGCGGGCCGTCGAAGCGGATGCCTCACCGCGTCCATCCCGGCCGCGCGGCGCCTCGGGCAATATGCCTCAACGGATGCTTGACACCTGTGGACAACGGGGCCATCATTCGCGTTCTTCACAGTGTGGAAAACCTGTGGATAACTCGGGACCACTGCGGAAAGCCTGTGCACACAGCGCGCCTCCCTGTGGACGAGGACGGCTCGACGCGCATCCGCGTGATTCCGCGGTCCCACGGCTCTCCGCAGCCGTTCCACAAGTCACACGTGTGTAGTTCCCAGGCGCCGACTGACAAGTCGCGAGTTATCCACACTTTCCACAGCGGTTAACACCATGACAAGAAATTCCTTGATGAAGAATCGTTCGATCACCTCGACGTGAACGGAGCCGCGACGCGGCATCGACGGCGACAAACCACTGGCGGGGCCTGTGCCTGGCACTAGCATGGGTAGCCCAGCCCGATGTCGAGGGAGCGTCCGTGAAGTTCCACGTCAATCGCGATGTGTTCAGCGAAGCCGTGTCGTTCGTCGTGAAGCTCCTGCCGCAGCGCAATCCGCAGCCGATCCTGGCCGGTGTGCTCATCGAGGCATCCGACGCCGGCCTGTCGCTCTCGGCATTCGACTACGAGGCGTCCGCCCGCACGACGATCGAGGCCACGGTCGACGAGCCAGGCACGATCCTCGTCCACGGCCGCCTGCTGTCCGAGATCGCGAGCCGCCTGCCGAACGCGCCGATCCAGATCGAGCTCGACGAAGACGGCATCGTGCTCACGTGCGGCTCGGCCCGCTTCACGCTCGCATCGATGCCGGTGCAGGAGTACCCGGCGATCCCCGAGGTGACGGGCGAGTCGGGCCTGGTGCCGTCCGAGGACTTCGCGACCGCGATCTCGCAGGTCGCGTTCGCCGCATCGCGCGACGATGTCACCCCGGTGCTCACCGGTGTGCAGCTCGAGGTGTCGGGCACGCAGCTGAGCCTCGTCGCGACCGACCGCTATCGCGTGGCGCTGCGCGACATCCCGTGGGACGCCGGCACCGTCGCATCCGACGAGCAGACCACCGCGCTCGTTCCGGCGCGCACCCTCACCGAGGTGGGCAAGACGTTCGCGCACGGCGGCGACATCTCGATCTCGTTCTCGGGCTCGGGCGACCGCGAGATCATCGCGTTCACGGCGGGCAACAAGACCGTGACGTCGCTGCTCATCAAGGGCAACTTCCCTCCCGTGCGCCGGCTCTTCCCCGAGCAGACCGACCACCACGCGGTCGTCAACACCGCCGACCTCAGCGAGGCAGTGCGCCGTGTGTCGCTCGTGCTCGACCGCTCGGCTCCGCTGCGTTTCACGTTCGCGTCCGACAGCGTGTCGATGGACGCATCCGGCACCGAGCAGGCCCGCGCGTCCGAGTCCGTCGATGCGAACCTCGTGGGTGAAGACGTGACGCTCGGCCTCAACCCGCAGTACCTGCTCGAGGCGCTCGCGGCCGTGCGCAGCGAGTTCACGCGCATCACCTTCACCTCGAGCGAGAACGCGAACAAGCTCAGCCCCGTGCTGATCACGCCGCAGACCTCGGTCGACAAGGCGGGCGAGGACTCGTTCAAGTACCTGCTGCAGCCGAACCTGCTGCTTCGCTGAGCCGGGCGGCTCTCCCGGCCCGCTGTCACACGGGCGGAATAGGGTGACAGGGTGATCGTCGAGCAGCTGAGCCTCGTGGACTTCCGCAATTACGCGGAAGCCGACGTCTCGCTGCATCCGGGGCCGAATGTCTTCGTCGGCCGCAACGGCCAGGGCAAGACGAACCTCGCCGAGGCGATCGCGTTCTTCGCGACGCTCGGCTCGCATCGGGTGTCGACGGATGCGCCGATGGTCCGCCACGGATCCGACGCCGCGATCGTGCGGGCGCGACTCGCCCACGGCGAGCGTCGCGTGCAGCTCGAAGTGCAGCTCAACAAGCAGGGCTCGAACAAGGCGCGCGTGAACGGATCGCCCGTGCGCACCGCCGAGCTTCCGCGCTACGCGCAGGTCGTGCTGTTCGCTCCGGAAGACCTGCAGATCGTGCGCGGAGACCCCTCGGCCCGCCGGCGCTTCGCCGATCAGCTGCTCGTCCAGCGGCGTCCGCGCATGGCGGGCGTGCTCGCCGACTACGACCGCGTGCTCAAGCAGCGCACGACTCTGCTCAAGACGGCGCGGGCGCGCGGCATCCGCCGAGATGCACTCACGACGCTCGACGTGTGGGATGACAAGCTCGTCGCTCTCGGCAGCCAGGTCATCGAGGCGCGGCTCGCCCTCGCCGACGAGCTCGCCGGACCGTTGGCGCGCGCGTATACGCAGATCGCCGGCGCCGACCACCGGCCCGAGCTCGAGTGGGCGCTCACCGTCCGAGGGGTCGATGCCGAAGACGCCGACGGCGACGAAAGCGCGATTACGGCGGATGCAGCCCCCACCGGCATCGCCGACCAGTTCCGCGCCGCGCTCGCCGCCCGCCGCACGGCCGAGCTCGAGCGCGGCCTCACGCTCGTCGGGCCGCATCGCGACGACCTCATCCTCCGCGTGCGCGGACTGCCGGTGCGGGGTTATGCGTCGCACGGTGAATCGTGGTCGGTTGCGCTCGCGCTGCGCCTCGCGTCCGCCGAGCTGCTGCGGGCGGAGTCGCAGCTCGGCGACCCGATCCTCATCCTCGACGACGTGTTCGCCGAGCTCGACGCCGAGCGCCGCACACGTCTCGCAGCCCTCGCGGGCGATTTCGAGCAGGTCGTGGTGACGGCGGCGGTCGAGCAGGACGTCCCCGACACCCTGCGCGCGCGGATCGTGCGCGTCGAGGCGGGTCGGATCCTGGAGAACGCGGATGCGTGACCCTTCGACGGGCCGTGACCCTTCGACGAGCTCGGGGACCGACGGCGGCCGGCCGGCGCCCGGCGCATCCGACGGCGTTCCCGAGACGATCGCGACATATCTGCGGCTGCGCGGGCTCGAGCCATCGGCCCGTGCCGTCCGTCGTCGTCGGCGTCGCTACGAGGACGACGAGAACCAGCCGTTCACGCCCGGCCGCGACCCGCGCGGGGTCGGCGACGTGCTCGCCGCGCTCACGCGCGAGGCCGGGTGGGACCCCCTGCTGGCACGCGAGGATGTCGTCCGCACGTGGCATGAGGTGGCCGGCGAGGACACCGCGCGGCACACCCGGCCGGTGGCCTTCACGGAGGGAACCCTCACGGTTCAGGCCGACTCGACGGCGTGGGCGAAGCAGCTCCAGCTCATGCGCGCGCACATCATGACCGAGATCGTCCGGCGCTATCCCGAGGCCGGGGTCGAGAGCATCCGCTTCATCGGACCGGACGTCCCCTCCTGGAAATGGGGCTCCAGAACGGTTCCAGGGCGTGGCCCGCGCGATACCTACGGTTAAGACAGGTCCGATACCGTTCCGGGCGATTTCCGGGCCGCACAAGGCCGTATAAGCCTGTCGGCAGGGTTCCACAGGGTAGGATGGAGTAGTCCCCCGGAACAGATGCGGAGCCTCGAAACCTATGACGTCAGCGACCCCCGATAGCGTGCCCGAGGAACCGCGTTCGCGACCCGCACACAAGGCTCCGGGCGACTACGGGGCAGACGCCATCCAGGTTCTCGAAGGACTCGAGGCCGTCCGCAAGCGCCCCGGCATGTACATCGGCTCGACCGGTGAGCGCGGTCTGCACCACCTCGTGTACGAGATCGTCGACAACGCGGTCGATGAGGCCCTCGCCGGCTTCTGCGACACGATCGAGGTCACGATCCTCGCTGACGGCGGCATCCGCGTCTTCGACAACGGCCGCGGCATCCCGGTGGACATGCACCCGACCGAAGGCAAGTCGACGGTCGAGGTCGTGCTGACGGTGCTGCACGCGGGCGGCAAGTTCGGCGGTGGCGGATACGCCGTGTCGGGTGGTCTGCACGGCGTCGGCTCGTCGGTCGTGAACGCGCTGTCCAAGCGGCTCGAGGTCGAGGTCCGGCGACAGGGCTACGTGTGGCGGCAGTCGTTCCGCGACGGCGGCGTGCCGCTCGCGCCGCTCGAGCGCGGCGAGGAGAGCGACGAGACCGGCACCATCATCACGTTCTGGCCCGACCCGGAGATCTTCGAGAGCGTGTCGTTCGACTACGACACCCTCCGCACGCGCTTCCAGCAGATGGCGTTCCTCAACAAGGGCCTGCGCATCAGCCTGAGCGACGAGCGGCCCGAGTCGGCGTATGCCGTCGACAACGACGGCGAAGAGGCCGAGCGTCAGCCCGCCGACAGCTACCTCTACGAGCGCGGTCTCGTCGACTACGTCGAGTACATCAACAAGGTGCGCAAGGCCGAGACGGTCAACGACATCATCGACTTCGAGTCGGAGGACACCGAGCGCAAGATCGCGATGGAGATCGCGATGCAGTGGACGACGAGCTACACCGAGAACGTCTACACCTTCGCGAACACGATCAACACGCACGAGGGCGGAACGCACGAAGAGGGCTTCCGCGCCGCGCTCACCGCGCTGGTCAACCGGTACGCCCGTGCGCAGGGCCTGCTGAAGGACAAGGACGAGAACCTCTCCGGCGAGGACGTGCGCGAGGGTCTCACCGCCGTCATCTCGGTCAAGCTCTCCGAGCCGCAGTTCGAGGG
>NZ_DASRXZ010000068.1:0-29059 GCF_035687345.1 Microbacterium sp. | reverse complement strand
TGAGCGACGCTCCCGACTTCCACAACTCCCAAACCTGCTGCCTCCGATCCGAGGGCAACCCCGGCCTCCCGATCTTCGCCACACCACACCTCCGAGATGATCATCGACGGTGTTGCGCTGACGGGTTGAGTTCACCCTCGCCGTCATGAGAACCCCGATTCGTCGGGGGTTCTCCCCGTTTTTCGTGGTCTGCCGGGAAGGTGAGCCGCGTTCGGCACGCCTATGACCAGATGAGCGCCCGGCGCACCGCAGCGGCGCTCCACCGTCCGAGCACGGCGCCCGCGACGGTGTCCGAGATGTGGTGCTGGCCGCGGTAGACGCGCGAGAAGGCGATCGCTCCGGGGATCACGTATCGAAGGAGAGGGTCGAGGAGCCGCGCGCCCCGGGCGCCGTGGATTTCGAGCAGGTCGGCGAGGGCGCCGTGCAGCGCGAACGCTCCTCCCGTGTGTCCGGAAGGAAAGGACGACGTCGCGTGCGGGCGCTCGGGGCGCCACACGCCTTTGGGGCGTGGCCGCCCCACGAGGGCCGCGGATGCCAGGAAGATCCCGGTCTCGAGGGTGAGCGCCGCCGCGGGGGCGATCGCTGCGCGCCGGTCGCGGGTCAGCAGCCACGTGATGCCGCACCAGACCGCCCCGTTCGCGACGGTCTGCACCACGCCGGAGTACCACGACAGCGGCCAGGTGACCCGGTCGATCACCTCGCGGGGCGCAGTCGGGTCGCCCGGGTCTGTCCCGACGACGGCTTCGCCGTCACTCGGTGTGTGTCCGAACCTGCGTTGGAGTGCGCGCACCGCCCGGTCCTCGCGCGGGTCGTCGCCGCCGAGGAGCCGGATCGCCCGCCCAACCGCCGCCAGCACCGCGATCGCGCCGAGCCCCGGCAGGATCACGGTTCGGAGCAACGGCATGCCCGCATCGTAACGGCGCGCCCGGACGCCGTGCGTGCTGAGATCGCGCGGTTTCCGGCCCCGAACGGTGTGTCCGTGGCAGCGGTTACGGTTCGAGAATGGTCGCCGTCTCCGCCAAACCCGTGCTCCACGTCGACACCGTCGAGGAATGGGAGCGCTGGCTGGAGTCGGATCCCGATCCCGATGGGGTGAGGCTCCGCATCCGCAAGACCGCGTCGAAGGAGCCGGGCATCACCTACGCCGAAGCGCTGGATGCCGCGCTGTGCTTCGGCTGGATCGACGGACAGAAGCAGGCGCTGGATGCCGACTACTTCCTGCAGGTGTTCACTCCACGCCGGCCGCGCGGGGTGTGGTCGAAGGTCAACATCCAGCACGCCACGCGCCTGATCGAGGAGGGCCGGATGCGTCCCGCCGGTCAGCGCGAGATCGACCGTGCCAAGGCGGACGGACGCTGGGATGCCGCATATCGTCAGCGCGACGGCGAGATCCCGCCCGAGCTCCAGGCGGCGCTCGACGCCGACCCGGCGGTCGCCGCCGCGTTCGCCGCGCAATCCGCGCAGAACAGGTTCGCGATGGCGTTCCGCGTGAGCAGCCTCAAGCGGCCGGAGAACCGCGCGGCCCGGGTCGCCCAGTACGTCGAGATGCTCCGACGGGGCGAGACGATCCACTGAGCCGACGGGTGTGGAGGACCATAGGATCAGCGCGTGAGCAACGGCGACGAGATTCTCCTGTGCTGCCTGCTGTGGGCCCGCGAAGGCGAGGCCGCCGGGCTCACCGCGTATGAGGACCGCGTCCTCGCGCTCGTTCCCCGTCACGGTGGCGAGGTGATCCAGCGCGCTGTGGGCGACGGCGCGGAGGGCAGGCCCCACGAGGTTCAGCTCTACCGATTCCCGGATGCCGCGGCGCTCGACGCCTACGTCACCGACCCCGGTCGCGTGGCGCTCGCGGGCGATCGTGATCGAGTGGTTGCGCGTACCGAGCTCTTCCCTGTGGAGCTCCGCTGAGGGGAAGCCGATGGCCGCGCTGGAAGACGTCCTCGACCTGGGATCCGAGCTGGAGCGGTCCTACCCGGTCTATGTGCGGAATCGTTTGAAGTTCCGGGTCGGGCAGCTCGTATACGTCGCGTTCTCCGCGGACAACCTGCAGATGGGCTTCGCGTTCCCGAAGGAGGAGCGCGCCGCGCTCGTCGGAGGGGACCCGAAGAAGTTCCGGATGCCGGCGCCGTCAGACCTTCGCTTCAACTGGGTCGAGTCCGACCTCGCGGCGCTGGATCCGGGTGAGGCGCGCGAGTTCGTCGTCGACGCGTGGCGGATGGTCGTGCCGCTCAAACTCTCCCGGGCCTATGACCTGGCGCATCCGCACGGGCCAGGTCCCGGTCCCAGGGCCGGCAGCTGACACCCGCCCGACAGCGAAGGGCCCCGTGAGGGCGGGCGACGTGCCCACCCTCACGGGACCTCAGTTCGACCGGACTTCCGGCTGACGCGTCAGTCCTGGAACAGGCGCGGCAGGAAGTCGATGAGCGACTTCTGCCACACGTCCCAGCTGTGCGGGCCGGGGATGATCGGCGCGAACTCGTGCACGACGCCACGGCTGGTCAGGCTGTTGATCAGCGTCAGCGTCGCCCCGTAGGTGAAGTCCTGGACGTCACCCGAGTAGATGCGCAGCAGCTTGGTCCCGGCGTTGATCGCCGCGACATCCGCGTTGGCGGGCACATTGCCGAATGCCGACATGGCTCCGACGTACGCGAACTCGCCCGGGAACGCCCACAGCGTGCTGAGGGCGTGCCCCGAGCCCAGCGACAGGCCGGCCAGCGCGCGGTCCTCACCGTCGCTGCTGACGTTGTACTGCGCTTCGGCGGTCACGGTGATGGCTTGCGTGATCTCGTTGGGGAAATTCACGCCGTTGCCGTTCGCCATCACGACCACCATCGGCTCGATGTTGCCGCGGAGGTAGTGGTTGTCCAGGATCTGGGCCGCGAAGCCGACCTCGATCCAGTCCGTCCACGTCTGTCCGCCACCGTGCTGGAGGTAGAACACCGGGTAGGGCTCTTCCCGCTGGGGGTCGTAGTCCGGCGGCGTCCACACGTACGCGGAGCGCTCCGGGTTGCCGGCTGCCGTGCTGGTGTAGTTCATGATCTCGACGGTGCCGCGCGACTCGGGTGCGACCGGGGTTGTGTACTCGCCGCGGAGCGTATCGTCGCCCGGAACCTGGAACGTGCTCCAGTTCGGCTCCGAGAAGACGGTCGTCGGGTTGGTCTCGTCCTTGTGGTCGACACCCTCGACGATGAACTTGTAGTAGTACGAGCCCGACTCGACAGGCATCGTCAGGCGCCAGCGCCCGTCGTCCTGCTTGGTCATCGGCGTACGCGGCCAGCTGCCGCCGGGGCCGAAGTTGCCCCACACCGTGACGTTGTTCGCGTCGGCGAACTCCGTGCCGGTCTCGAAGGTGACGACTCCGTTCTCGTCGATCCACGGCGTCGGGGTCGTCCCCGCGGCCGGCAGCGAGTGCGGCTCGAGCGGCAGATGACCCTCGCTCGGCCCGGTGTCGCCCGGGGCGCCGAACGCGCGCAGCGCAAAGTCGTGCAGGCTCTTCTGCCACGTGTCCCACGTGCCGCCCGTCTCGGGGTCGGAGCCGTCCGACTGGAACTCGACACCCGCGCTCTCGAGCTTGTCGGCGAGACCGACGGTGTCGTTGTAGCGGGGGTCGGTGACGTTGCCGACGTAGAGGCGGATGAGGTCGGTCGCGTCGTTGATCTGCCTCGCCTTGCCCTTGCCGATGTTGCGCTCGAGGTAGCCCGAGAACGAGCCGACCTTCGAGAACTCGCCCGTGGCGCTGACGAGAAGGCTGAGCGCCTGCTCTGCACCCCGCCCGATGCCGGCGATCGCGCGATCGTCCGGGTCGCTGGAGATGTTGAAGGACGACTCCGCGGCCGGCAGGAGCTTCTTGACGACTTCGCCGCGGATCTCGTCCGTCTCGCCGTCACCCATGACGACGACCGCCGGCTCGATCTCCCCGCTGACCGTCAGGTTGTCGAGGATCTGCTTCAGACGCCCGAGCTCCACCCATTCGCGGTAGCTCTGCCCCTCGTCCTGGAGGAGGTAGAGCACCGGGTACGGCTCCGACCGGTTGGCGTCATACCCGGGTGGCGTCCACACCAGCGCCGAGCGGTCGCCTTCGGTGCCCTGGTACGCGAGCTCCTGGAGGTTGCCGCCGTTCGGCACGTCCGCGAGCCACTCGGCGCCCGGGCCGTCCACGAACAGCGTGTTCCATGTCGGCTTCGAGGTCACCTCCTGCGGGCTGGCGGGATTGCGGAACGGGATGGCGTCCTCGCCCCACGACGGCCGTGCAGAGTACTGGTAGTAGTACAGGCCGGGCTCGAGTGGGCCGATGGTCGAGGTCCAGTTGCCACCGCTCTGCCCCATGTTCAGGGTCGTCCAGGTCTTGCCCGGAGCGAAGTTGCCTTCGACCGCGACGACCGCGCCTGTGATGCCGGTCGCCGGCTCGATCGCCGAGTTGGGAACTGTGAACTGGTAGACGTCCGAGATGACGTTGTCGATCTCGGCGACCCACGGGTCTTCGGCGGCTGCGGCCGGCTGCGCCGCAAGGAGCGAGGTCGCTCCCAACGCGGCCGCGGCGGTCATCGCCACCAGTGCACGACGGGAGCGCCTTTCGGTGCCCCGCCTTTGATCTGTGAGAATCACCTTCGATTTCCTCTCGTGTAACCTCGCGCCCGCGTCATGCGGAAGCGCTCGCTCGCCCGAGGGGCGAACCAGGGGCGGTAGGTCGACGAAGCTCCGCAACTGGCGGTTTACAACGTCGTAAATTCCCGCAAGACCCATAGTGGTCTCTTCGGCGCGTGAAGGTCATGAGAAAATTCCAACGTTGTACAAGACGTGCGGATGCCGCCGCACGAATCGTGGGGCACCGGGGTGATCCCCACCCTCGGCGCGCGCGGTCGTCGCCAGCGACGACCGGGTTCCGCAGAAGGCGACATGATGGAGGCATGTCTTCTTCCGCCCCACGCCGCAGCAACCCGACCGCCTGGGCAGCCTTCTGGTTCGGCCTGGCCGGTCTCGTGCTCATGCCGATACCGCTGTTCATCGGGTTGATCCTGGGCGGCGGCCTCTCGATCGTCGCAGCCGTCCTCACCGTGATCGCACTCCTCAAGGGACTCGCGCGCGAAGGCAAGGGCATCGCGCCCGTCGTGTTCGCAGCGATCTTCGTGCTGCTCACGTGGGCGGGTATCTCGGTCGGCGGCGGCATCGTCTGGTAGCCGCATCGCGCCCGGCGCCTACGGTCCGACGCGGATCACCGTTCGGTCGAGGGGCAGCTGATTGTGCCGGATGCTGGGCTCCACCCGCTCGAGCGGCAGCAATCCATCCGACTCGAGCCCGAGGTTGTCATCCCATAGCCGTTCGGTGATCGTCCCCAGCAGCTCGAACTCGTCGAACTCGTACGGGATGCCGTCCGACGGGAAGAACGTCGGAGTGCTCTGCAGGTGGAAGTGCAGGTGAGGTGTGGTCGAGTTGCCGCTGCTCCCGATCAGCCCGAGCTCCTGACCGCGTTCGACCCGATCGCCGACCGCGACTCGCACCGACCCCGGGTCCATATGGCCGTAGAGCGCGTAGAGACCCTCTTCGATCTCGATCACGACGTGATTTCCGACCGTCTCCTGGATCGGGGGAATGGGCGGCGGTTCCGGCATCGACGTGGAGTTCGGCACACCGTCCATCGCCTTGACCACGGTGCCGGCCGTGGCCGCGATGATCGGCTGACGGTATGTGAAGTAGCTCGTGATGTCGCTCGGGTCGCCCTCCCACGTCCGTCCGTCTTCGTCGAGCAGGTAGAAGTCGATCGCGAACCGTTGCGGCACCAGGCCCTGGCCATTGACTGGGGCGAACCCGCGCCGGTGGTGGGTGTCGTCGAAGCAGCATCCCTCGCTCATGTACCAGATGCCGTCGGTGACGGGCACGCCGACCGTGGGCGCGGGTCGGTCGTCGACGGGGGAGGTTCCGACGGCTGCCTCGAACGAGACGGGGCCGTTCCGGCCGTCGATGCTGCCGATGAGCCGGTGCTCGATCTCAGCCGGGATCTCATCGCCTTCGAGCTGGACGTCCATCCACGCGATCCAGGTCTCGGACGGTCGAAGCAGCACGCTTCCGGTTCCCGGAACCCCGCCGGCGGACTCTCCGAGCCTGGTCACCGTGCGAGGCAGCTCTTCCGTGCCGACCGTGCGCAGACTCGCCTGGGTGCGAGAGTCGACGACCTCGATCCCTTCCAGCTCGAACGGCGCGGATGTGGCGTTCGTCAAGAGGAACTCGTACGCCAGGTGGAGTCTCTCGTCCGTGCCCATCACGGGTCTCGGAGTGGTGAGCATCGAGGCGATGACCGGTGTGAAGGTCGTGTCCGGGTCGAGGCCTTCGCTCGACGATGCCGGCGGTGCCGATGTCGCCGTCGGGGCGGGATTCGCGGCGGGACCCACCGTGCACCCGACGAGGGTTGCGACGGCGGCCAGAATGAGGCTCAGCCGCGCGTTGACACGTGTGGGCGTCCGGTTGTCGACCATGATTCCTCGCGAATGATCCGTCCCCAGTGCGCGGATGCGTGGGTCGCACGCTCAGTCGCAGGGTACTCCCATTGCAGAATCGGAGGTCAGGTGCGCTTCGTCGAAGACGAGACCGACTCGCAGTCTCGTCTAGGCGCCCGGCTCCTCGCGCGACGCGCGATAGCGCTCGGGCTCCTTGCCGCGCGCGAATCGCCTGCCCGAGACCTGGGTTGCGGTGATCCGCACCCACCGGTACTTGAGGGTCGGGATCCACGACTCGAGCGCGAGCGCCTCGGCGGCGTCGATCTCGCTCTGAAGCGTCAGGCGGTGGGCGACGCCCTTGAGGACGACGCTCGCGGCATGCGTGTCGTCGTACTCGTCGACCTCGAACGCGACGCGCGGGCTCTCGGAGAGCCGCTCCAGCTTCGTGCCCGGGGCGGTGCGGAAGAGCACGTGCGGACCGTCCGTGACGTAGTTCACGGGGAAGATCTCGGGGTCTCCGTCGGCGACCACCGCAAGGCGACCCAGCTCGCACCGGTCGAGCAGGTTCCAGCACTGCTCCTCGGTCAGGATCTCGACGACCTCATCGATCCGCGACGATGCGGGGTTCGTGAACATCTCTGCCTCCTCGCACACCACGATGCGCCGCAGCCTCGAGCGCCACGGGGTCGAAGGTCCCGTGGCGGCGGGATCAGCCGTTCACGAGGACTGCGCGTGAGCGCAGCCGCCCCTGCGCGAGCAGCGTGAGGGCCTCTTCGGCGCGCGACATCTCGAACCGGTCGACCACCGTGCGCACCTTCCCCTCGGACGCCAGGCGGAGCACTTCCTCCATGTCGCGGCGCGACCCGAGGATGGACGCCTTGATGACCTGCTCCTTGTTGAAGGGGAACCCCTCGACCGAGACAGGCACGCCGCTGACGAGAGTGCCTCCCCACTTGAGGGCACGCAGCGCCTGCGCGGTCACGGCATCCGACGGGGCGAAGGTGACGGCGGCATCGAGCGAGTCTTCGAGCGCCTCCCCGGGATCGACGGCGGATGCATCGACCGTCTCGTGCGCGCCGAGCTCGCGTGCGACGGCGAGATGGTCCGCGCCGCGTGCGACGGCGACGACCTCCGCACCGGTCAGCAGCGCGAACTGCAGCGCGAGGTGGCCGACGCCGCCCAGGCCGAACACGCCGACACGCTGGCCGGGACCGACGTCGAGCTTCTTCACGGCCCCGTACCCCGTGATGCCGGGGCAGAAGAGCGGTGCGGCATCCGCCAGGTCGAGGTTCTCCGGCACGCGATACGTGTGCGCGGCCGTCGCGAGCATGAACTCGCCGTAGCCGCCGTCGACGTGCTCGCCGGTGATGAGGCGCCGGTGGCACAGGTGCTCGCGGTCGCTCGTGCAGAACTCGCACTCCTCGCACGTCCACCACAGCGGCTGGACGCCGACCGGGTCGCCGACGGAGAAGCCGGTCACGCCGTCGCCGAGCGCGGCGATGCGTCCGGTCACCTCGTGACCCGGGACGATGGGGCTGATCGCAGGTACGCCGGCAGCCACCCAGTCGCCCTCGATCATGTGCAGGTTGGACCGGCAGACGCCGCAGCCGACGACCTCGATGAGAACCTGCCCTGGTCCGGGGGCGGGCGTGGCGGTCTCCCGCCAGCGAAGCGGATGCTGCGTCAGCGGCGCCGGCGTGTCGAGTTCGTTCGCGTACATGTCTCTTTCCTCATGGTCGGTCGTCGGCCGGTCGCGGCCGGGGGAGTGCAGCGCTTCAGGCGTCCAGAGGCCGGGCGACCGAGGCATCCGCCAGTGCCTGCTGCACGACTCCGTCTCGGATGAGCCACTCGCCGTCGACAGCGAGCGAGCCGCTCCCGGCAGTCGGGCGGAGGTCTTTGACGATGTCCCAGTGCAGGGCGGACTCGTTCACGCCACCGCATTGCGGGTAGGCCCGCCCGAGTGCGATGTGGACGGTGCCGAGGATCTTCTCGTCGATGAGCAGGTCGCCCGTCTGGGTCGCCAGAGCGGCGTTCGTGCCGATTCCGAGCTCCCCGACGCGCCGCGCTCCGGCGTCGGTGTCGAGCAGCCGGGTGACGAGCTCGAGCCCCTCGGATGCGGTCTCACGTACGACCTGGCCGTTCTCGAAGGTGAGTTCCAGATCGCGCACCCGCACACCCGCGAAATAGAAGACGCCCGGGAATCGGATCGTGCCGCTCACGCCGTGCTCGACGGGCGCGGTCGCGATCTCACCGTCGGGCCAGTTCGCCTCGCCAGAGAAGGCGACCCAGCGCCGGCCGGCGACGGGGAGCTCGAGACGGCCCCATTCGTCCTCGATCACGACCGTGCGCGTGCGCGCGAGCCGATCGCACAGGGCGCCCATGCGCTCAGCCGCCTCCGACCAGTCCGCGTCGAACGAGGCTGCCCATTCGGCGAGCAGGCGTCCATAGTCGAGCCCGGTCTCGGCCGCCCACGTCGGCGTGGGAACCCGGACGAGCGCCCACCGGGTGTTCTGCCAGCGGAGCGTCGAGACGATTCCGCGACCGTGCCGGTGTGCGGCGATGCGCGCGGGGTCGGCGTCCACGACGGGCGACGTCATGGCGCGGAAGGAGACATGCACGTCCGACCACTCCATCGCCGCGACCTCGAGCGGCGGCGCCTGCTCGAGCACCGAGGAGTCCGCCCAGCGCAGGGCGCTCTCGTCGAACCGCTCATCGGTCGAGACGACCTGCGGAACCGCGCCGCGTCGCCAGCACTCGTCGACGAATCCGGCCACGGCATCCATCGCGGAGCTGTCGGTGACGAACACCGACACCTTGTCGCCCCGGGTGACGCCGACACCGTCGGCGACGAGAGCCGCGATGCGGCTCCACTCGATAGTGTTGCTGGTCATCGTGCCCGTCCGTGCTGAAGGGGAGCCACAGCGCGGTAGAGCGCCATGTAGTCGTCGTGGTCGGCGGTGAGGGCGGACTGCGTCGCGGAGTCCGGTCGCACCGGGTTCCGTTCGCGCACCCATGCGCGCGCATCCGTCGGCGCGCCGACCGCTCCGACGCCGAGTGCCGCGAGGAAAGCGTCTCCGAAGGATGCCCCGGGGGTGTCCGCGACGACCTGCGTGAGACCCGTCACGGTCGACACGGTGCCGATGATGTACGGATTCTTCGTCGCCCCGCCGATCGCGACCACGCGGTCGATCGGGGCGTCGGCCGAGCGGAAGGAGAGGATCGCGGCCGCGATCGAGTGGCCGACACCCTCCAGCACCGCTCGGGCGACGTCGGAGCGGGTGTGTTCGAGCCCGAGACCCATGAGCACGCCGCGGCTCGCCGGGTCCTGGAACGGAGTGCGCTCGCCTGCGAAGTGGGGCAGCGCGAGCAGTCCGCGCGCGCCGGGCTCGGATTCGGAAGCCAGCGCGATCAGAGTCGAGAACGTGTCCTCGTCGCGATCCGCCGTGATGTCGAGCAGATCCGCGATCCACCGCGTCGCGGTGCCGGCGGTCGAGGTTCCCGCTGCGAGCACATAGGTGTCCTCGAACACGAACGGGGCCGACCAGAGGTCGTCGCCCACGCGCAGCCGGTCGCCGACGCGGATGAAGTAGCCGCTCGACCCGTACATCGCCATGAGCTCGCCCTCGCCCACGACGCCGGAGCCCACGGCCTCGGCCGGGGAGTCTGTCGTGCCGAGCACCACGGGAGTGCCCTCACGGATGCCCGTGGCCGCCGCCGCCTCGGCGGTCACGGTGCCGGCGATGTCGGCGCTCCATGCCACGCGGGGGAGGCGCGTCTCGTCGATGAAGTCCTCGCAGCCGCTCGTGTCCCATGCGCCGCGTGCGATGTCGTACAGCGGATGGAAGTAGCCGGCCGTCGCGTGATCGATCGTGACCTCGCCGGTCAGCATTGCGACGAGCCACGACTGGCTCGTCATGAACCAGCGCGCTCGGCTCCAGACATCCGGCTCCTCGTCTTTCAGCCACGCGATCTTCGGCCCGGCCGACTGACTCGTGAGCGAGTTGCCCGCCCTCCGGACGATCTCGTCGGCGCCCAGCCGAGCGGTGAGGCTCTCGATCTGCGCGGTCGCACGCGTGTCGATCCCGTACAGGATCGCGGGGCGCAGCGGTCGGAGCTCGGCGTCGGTCGCCACCACGCAAGGGCCGATCGCGCTCACGCCCACCCCGGCGATCTGCGCCGCGGCGGGGTGGGCCGTGAGCTCACGGGCGATGGCGGTGACGTCCGCCCACCACACAGCTTCAGGATCCTGCTCGACATGGCCGGGCTCGGGCGTGGAGATGCCGTGGCGCCGCCGGGCTTCGGCGATCACCGTCCCGGTGCTGTCAACCAGCACGCCCTTGCTCTCGAACGTGCCGATGTCGATCCCGAGGAACATCCTCAGCGCACGCTCCTTGCGACGCTCATGAGGTCTTCGACACGCGCCTTGTCCACGTCGTTCTCGAACTTGCCGTCCTTCTTGAAGAAGGTGCCCACGATGCCCGCGTCGGCGAACTTCATGCTCTCCGCGAGCGTGTCGGGCCGAACGCCGGTGTTGACGAACACGGGCGTGCAGCCAGCGTGCTCCTTCACGATCTTCAGGGTAGACGTGTCGGTCGGGGCGCCGGCGGTGAGCCCGGAGACGCAGAGACCGTCGGGCACGCAGTTGAAGACGGTCGAACGGGTCAGCTGCGCGAGGTCGCGCTCCGCGACGTACGCGGCGGCCTCCGGGACGATGTTGAACAGCAGCCGCACGTCGCCGCCCGACACCGCCTGACGGTGCCGCGCGGTCTTGCCGACGTTCGTGTTCCACAGGCCGAAGTCGCTCGCATAGACGCCCGTGAAGATCTCGCGCACGAACGAGGCTCCCGTCGCGACGGCGAGGTCGATCGAGCGCACGGCGTCCCACAGGACGTTCACGCCGAAGGGAACGGAGAGCTCGCTGCGGATCTCGCCGATGACGCGCGCCATGCTGATGGCGGTGATCGGCTCGGTCTCGGTCAGGTAGGGCAGGCTGAACTCGTTCGAGATCAGGATGCCGTCGACGCCGCCCTCCTGGAGGGCCGTGATCTCGTGCCGCGCGTGGGCGATGATGGCGTCCATGCCGCCGTTCTTGTCGTACGCGGGGTCGCCCGGGAGAGCGGGCAGGTGGCACATGCCGATGATCGGCTTGGTCACGGGGAAGACGTCGTCGAGCCAGGTACTCACAGAGGGTTACCGCCTTAGGTGTTGCTTGGTTGGGGATGGGGTCTGGGATGAGGCGTGTCAGCCCGATCGGCGCGCGGTGCGCCAGGCCTCGGTGAAGCGGAGCAGCGCTGTGGCGCCCGGGTCGGCGATGCCGATGCTGCGCTCCTGCAGCCACGAGGCACGGCCGCGGCGGGACTGCAGGTTCTTGGTGCGCTCGACCGCATCCGCGGCGGCGGTCACGGCCGCGTCGACGGCGGTGTCGGCATCCGTCTGATCGACGAGAGCCTCGGCGACCGCCACGAGCCCGTCGTAGATCGTCTTGTCGCCCAGCTGGGTCTTGCCGCGCTGCGCGATGCTGTCTGCGGCGGCCGCCGCGAAGGCCTGCGCGTCGGCGATCGCGATCTCGGTCTTGTCGGCCCACACGCGCGATCCGGCGAGGAGCGCGCCCGCGACGAGCGCGGCCATGGTGGACGGGTTGGCGTTCGCGAAGGCCTTGGCGGTCGCCTTCGCGATCTCGGCGGGCGTCGCGTCGGCCGGAAGCTGCTCGAGCGCGCCGATGACGGCGGTCGAGCCGGCCGAGACCGTGATGCCGAGGTCGCCGTCTCCGAGCTGCTGATCCAGGTCGCGCAGCTCGTCGGCAGACTCGATCAGGAGCGCGAGGCTCCGGCGGATGTTCTCGTTGAGGTCGGTCGCATCCATGTCAGGCCTCCTCGAAGAAGGGGGACTTCGCCGGTGCGTTCAGCAGCTCCAGCCGCTGGTCGTTCAGCTCCAGCAGCGAGATGGAGGCGCCGGCCATCTCGAGACTCGTCGCGTACTCGCCGACGTAGCTCTTGGCGATCTCGATGCCGAGCCCGGTGAGGATCTGGTGCGTCTTGCGGTACAGCACGTACAGCTCCTCCAGAGGAGTCGCGCCCATGCCGTTCACGAGCACGGCGACGCGGGCGCCCGAGGTGAGCTCCAGGTCGTCGACGAGGGCCTGCACGATTTGCTCGGCGATCTCGTCGGCGGTCTCGAGCGGGCCGCGGCGGGTGCCCGGCTCGCCGTGGATCCCGATGCCGATCTCCATCTCGCCGTCGGGCAGCTCGAAGCTCGGCTGACCCGTCGTCGGGAGGATCGTGGGCGCAAGGCCGATGCCCATCGTCGCGGTGTGCTCGACGACGTCCTCGGCGACGGCGGCGACCTCGTCGAGGGTGTCGCCGCGCTCGGCCGCCGCTCCGGCGGCCTTGTACGCGAAGAAGATGCCCGCGACGCCGCGGCGGTCCTGCTTGCGCTCCTTCGGCTGGCTGGCGACGTCGTCGCGGCCGAGCACCGTGCGGGTCGGGATGTCGTCGAGCTCGGCGAGGTCGACGGACAGGTCGAAGTTGAAGACGTCGCCACCGTAGTTGCCGTACAGGTAGAGCACCCCGGCGCCGCCGTCGACGGCCTTCGTCGCCTCGAAGATCTGCTGCGAGCTGGGCGAGCTGAACACATTGCCGATCGCGACGCCCGAGCACAGGCCCTTGCCCACGTACCCCTTGAAGAGGGGGAGGTGGCCGGAGCCGCCGCCGGTGACGATGCCGACCTTGCCCTGCTGGGGCGCGTCGGCGCGCACCAGCACCCGCAGGTCGTCGCCCGGCGTCTTCACCAGGTCGGGATGCGCCAGCAGGATGCCCTCGACGAACTCGTCGACGAACGCCTCGGGCGCGTTGATGATCTTCCTCATTCTCCTGTGTCCTTTCTGCGACGCTCGGTGGCGATGGCGACGGTCTCGCTCGACGCCGCCGGGACAGGCAGCGGTGATCGCCTGCGTCGCCTGAAGTTGATCTGGTCGAACACCATGACGGCGATGAGCAGGACGCCCTGCGCGATGGCGTACTCGTACGCGGACAGGCGCATCGCGGTGAACCCGCTGGAGACGACCTGCAGCGTGAGCGTCGCGAGGACGACGCCGAGGACGGTCGCGAAGCCGCCGTTGGGGTTCGTGCCGCCCAGCACCGCGATCACGATCGCGAGCAGGACGTAGCTCGACCCGTAGTCGGCGCTCGCCGACGGGTTGCGGGCGAGGAACACCAGGCCCGCGAGCGCGCCGAGCAGACCGCTCACCGTGTACGTGAGCATCAGCGTCGACCGCGCGCTGATGCCGGAGTAGCGTGCCGCGACCGGGTTCGCGCCCTGCAGCTGCACCTTTCGGCCGATGGGGGTGCGATCGATGACGAGGGCCAGGACGATCGCGGCGACGATCAGCACGAGGAAGAGCACCGGGATGCCGATGAGCGTCGTCTTGCCGATGGTCGTGAGCACCGTCGGAGCGCCCGAGATCGTCACTCCGCCCGTCCACACGAGCGCCAGCCCGTTGAAGAGCTGCATCGTGCCGAGTGTCGTGAGGATCGGCGTGACGCCGACGACGCTGACGAGCACGCCGTTGACCGCGCCGAGCAGCGCACCCATGGCGATCCCCGCGAGGATGATGAGCCCCGACATCGCCTCGGCGGTCTCGGGCCCCGAGGTGGTGGCCACCAGCGTGTACAGCGACGAGACGGTGATCGCCGCCATGTTCGCGATCGCCACGACCGACAGGTCGATGCCGCCGGTGAGCATCGCGATCATCATCGCGAGCGAGATCAGGCCGATCTCGGGTGCCCCGACCATGATGTTCTGCAGGTTGACCGGGTTCAGGAACACGCGCGGGTTGAGCGCGGCGAAGAGCAGGAAGGTGACCACCAGCAGGATCACCATGCGGCCGGCACCGCGCTGGAGGTGGACGCGGTCGATGACGTTGCGTACCGCGCCGTCGAGTCTGCTGTTGGCCGTGCGCAGGCCGTTCGAACCGAGATCGCTCATGCTCGGCTCACCTCCTCTTCGAGCAGGACGGGCTTTCGGCGGTCGCGAAGCGCGGCCAGCGCCTGGATGCTGACGCCGATGATGAGCAGGGCGCCGACCGCGGCGCGCTGCCACGTGCTGGGGATGCCGATGAGCACGAGGTTGTTGTTGATCAGCTGCACGAGGACGACGCCGAGCACCGTCCCGAACACCGAGCCGCGCCCGCCGAAGATGGACGCTCCGCCGAGGACGACCGCGGCGATGATGTCCAGCTCGGTGCCGACGAGGGACTGCGGGTTTGCATTCTTGCCGAGGATCACCGAGATGACGCCGCCGAACGCGGCGAGCGCGCCGACGAGCACGTACAGGAGGACCTGCGTGCGCACGACTTTGATGCCGACCCGGCGAGCCGCCTCGATGTCGCCGCCGATCGCGAAGATGCTGCGCCCGAAGGTCGTGTACTTGAGCATCCACCACACCGCGACGACGACGATCACGACCGGGATGAGCATTCCGTGCAGGTAGCCGGCCCCGGGGATGTCGACGAGGTGGGCGTCGCCGGCATCCGAGATGCTCGGGGGGAGCTTGGCCGCCGAGATGTAGGCGGAGCCGATGTAGGTGAGCAGGATCCCCTTGATGATCCCCTGGGTTCCGAGGGTCACGATCAGCGTGGGAAGCCGGAACCGTGCGATCACCACGCCGTTGACGAGGCCCCACAGGGCGCCGATCACGATCGCGATCGCGAAGATCCCGACGAGCGTGGGGTCGAAGCTCGCCTGCGAGGACCATTGCACGGTGGTGTACGCCGCGAAGATCGCGATGGCGGGGAAGGAGACGTCGATCCCGCCCGAGATCATGACCAGCAGCACGCCGAGCGCGAAGATCAGCGGCACGAGGGAGCTGCGGACGAGGCCGAAGAAGGTGCTGGGCGTGAAGAACGCCGGGCTCGCGAGCGCCATGGCGATGGCCACGACGACGATCACCGCGGCGAGCACGCCTTCGTTGTTCGCCCCGCGCAGACGACGGAGAATGTCCATCAGGCGGTCATCCTTTCCTGAATTCCGTCCACGTCGATGTCGTCGCCGACGACCTCCGCCACGACGTGCCCCGCGCGCACGATGAGCACGCGGTGGCAGCTCGACACGAGCTCGGGGATGTCGTCCGAGATGACGATGATCCCCATGCCGTTCGCGGCCTGCTCGCGGAGGATCGCGAAGATCTCCTCCTTCGAGCCGATGTCGACGCCGACGGTCGGCCCGTTCAGCATCAGGACGTTCGGCTTGCGATCGAGCCACTTCGCGATGACGACCCGCTGCGCGTTTCCGCCCGAGAGGCTGCGCACGGGCGCCTGCACGTTGGGCGCCTTGATCCGGAGCCGCCGGAACAGGTCGGCCATCGACCGGGCGATGCGCTTGCCGTCCAGGAGGAACGCCTTGTTGCGGTACGAGTCGAGCGACGCCGCGACCATGTTGTCGGCGATGGACTTCTCGAGGAACAGACCCTGCGTGAGGCGGTCCTCGGGGACGTATCCGATGCCGGCTCGGACGGCATCCTTGATCGAGCGGATGCGGCGGGTCCGACCGCCGATCGTCACGGTTCCCGTGTCGGCGGGGGCGACTCCGAAGATCGCCTCGGCGATCTCGCTGCGACCGGACCCGAGGAGGCCGGTGATGCCGAGGATCTCGCCGGGCCGGAGAGTGAAGCTGACATCGGCGAACGCGCCCTTGCGGCCGAGGCCCTCGACGACCATCAGCGGCTTCCGGCCGTCGGGAAGCTCGTCGACGAGCCGCTCCTCGCTGACGTCGCGGCCGGTCATCGCCTTGGCGATCGCGCGGCCCGTGTACTCGGATGCGAGGCCGGACTCGACCACCTCGCCGTTGCGCAGCACGGTGACGCGCTGCGAGATCTGCAGCACTTCGTCGAGCTTGTGGCTGACGAACACGACGGCGACGCCGCGGTCCTGGAGCCGGCGCACGATCGTGAACAGGCGCTTGACCTCCGAGTGGGTCAGCGCAGTCGTCGGCTCGTCCATGATGAGCACTCGCGCTTCACCCACCAGCGCGCGGCAGATGGCGATGAGCTGGCGATCCGCGACCGAGAGATGCTCGACATCGGCGTCGAGATCGATGTTCAGGCCGAGGTCGGCGACGATGCGCTCCGCGGCCGCGCGGATGCGGCGGCGCGAGGAGAGCTTGCGGCGGTCCGCGAGCTCGCTCAGCATGGCGATGTTCTCGGCGGCCGTCAGGTTGGGGAAGAGGGAGAAGTCCTGGTAGATGACCTGGATGCCGGCGCGGATCGCGCCGGTCGGTGTCGTGTGGGTGTGGGTCTCACCGTCGATCGTGATGGTGCCGGAGTCGGGCCTCTCGACACCGCTGATGATCTTGATGAGGGTGGACTTGCCGCTGCCGTTCTCACCGGCGAGGCAGTGCACCTCGCCGGCTTCGAGACTGAGCGACACTCCGCCGAGTGCGCGCACACCGCCGTACGTCTTGACGATGTCGCGCACCTCGAGGACCGTGTGCGCGGGACTCATGAGTGTGCGATCTCCTTCGAGTCGCCGCGCGGGAGCGCATCTGCTCGATGCACTCCCGCGCGGTCGACGAGCGATCTATCGGATCAGAAGTCGTATTCCGCGACGTTCGAGGCGTCGACGACCACGCCCGCCTCACCGGCGAACACGTTGTCGTAGCCCTCGAGCTTCACGAGCGACTCGTAGCCGGGAACACCGAGGTCGGTGCCCTCCTCGATCGAGCCGCCCTCAGCGAGGATCTTGGCGATCGCCAGCTGGGCCTTGCCGGCCATGGCCGGGTCCCAGAAGAAGATCTTGTCGATCGAGCCGGACTCGAGGTAGCTGCTGGCCACCGACGGGATCGACGTGCCCATCACGCAGACGCTGTCGCTCTTGCCGGCCTCCTCGACCGCACGCGCGATGCCCGTGACGTCGGTGCCGGCCGAGCCCTGGAAGCCCTTGATGTCGGGGTACTTCGCGAGCAGCTCCTTGGCCTTGTTGTAGGCGACCTCCTCGTCCTCTTCGGACTCGATCGGGTCTTCGAGGCGCGTGAGGTTCGGGAAGTTCGCCTCCTGGTTCTCCAGCGCGCCCTGCACCCACTCGCTGTGCGAGCCGTTGGTGAGGCGACCGACGAACTGCACGTAGCCGCCCTCCTCGTCCATGCACTCCGCCAGGTTGTCCATGATCTGCGCGCCGTAGGCCTTGTTCTCGAACGCCTCGATGTCGATGTCGACGTTCTGCATGCCCGCGCCCTCGTGCGCGACGACGATGATGCCCTTGTCGCGCGCCTCGCCCAGCACGGTCGCGAGGCCCGCGACGTCGTTCGGGACGACGGTGATCGCCACCGGCTCCTGGGCGATCAGGTTCTGGATGATCTCGACCTGGCCCTCGTTCGTGGCCTGGGCCGGACCCTCCTGGCGCGCGTCGACGCCGGTCTCGTCGGCCCACTCGTCGACGCCGACCTCCATGCGGTCGAACCAGCCGATGCCGGTCGCCTTGACGACCGTGACGTAGGCGCCCTCGGCGGTGCCGCCGCTGTTCGCGCCACCGTCAGACGATCCGCCGCCGGCCGTGGTGCCACATCCCGCGAGTGCGAACACAGTCGCTCCCGCGAGCAGGGCGATTGCAGGACTCTTTCGCTTCATACTCACTCCTTCGTGATCGGGTCGCTCACGGTGCGCGTTTGCGACGATCTGGCGCACGACATTACACAGAAATCGCGCATCCGTGCAATCGAATCCGCGCACATCGGGCAACAGACACGCAGATTATGCGCGAAAACGCGCAAAGCGCGCGGTATAGTCGTTCGCATCACCTAGCGGAGGAGTCGGATCGCAATGACGCGTGAGGCCCAGATCGTCGAGCTTCTCGTAGAGCGCGGCTTTCAGTCGGTCGCTGAACTGGCAAGCACCTTCAACGTGACTCCCTCCACGATTCGACGCGATCTCGAGCGCCTCGAAGCGCGCGATCTCGTGCAACGCACGCACGGCGGTGCGCTCCCCGTCCGCCAGACCGATGCACCCTTCGACTTGAAGGAGACCCTGCACCGCCGCGAGAAGGTCGCGATCGGGAAGGCGATGGCGGACCGCATCCTCGACGGCCAGACCGTCCTGCTCGACAGCGGCACGACGACGCTCGAGGTGGCTCGGCACCTCGCCAGCTCGCGCATCACGGTCGTCACGAACGACCTGCAGATCGGCGTCGAGATCGCACAGCGACGCAGCGCGAGCCTCGTGTTCATCGGGGGCGAGCTGCTCCCGAACGATGTGTCGATGTGGGGTCCGACGGCCGTCGAGCAGCTGCAGAACCTCCGCGTCAACGTCGCGATCCTGGGCTGCGACACCGTCATGGACGACGGGGTCTACAGCACGTCCAGTTACGAGATCGAGCTCAAGCGCACGATGCTGTCGATCGCGAGCGAAGCGTTCTTCGTGGCGGACAGCTCCAAGTTCGGCCGGGACGCACTGTTCAAGGTCTCGGACCTCGAGCCGTTCACGGCCGGCATCACCGACTCCCGGCTCGATCCGATCCGCGCCTCGGCATTCCCCGTGCCGCTCATCCGCGCGGCCGTCTGAATCCCTCGACGTCCTTCTCCGGGGCGTAGCCCGAGCGCTTCGCGCCGGCCAAGGCTGTTCGCGTGCGCGCTCGCCCCGCACACGAATCCCGCCGCGCCCGTTCGGCGACGCCCGCCCGGCTGATCCGCTTCGTCCGCCGGATGGGGTATGAGCGGATGCCGGGGTCGGGGCCTTTCCGCCGCCTTGCGCCGCGGTGGATCTGGCCGCAAGGCAAAAATGAGAAAGTTCTCACACTTTCTTGCGGAAGGTGCTATTTTCGCTCGTAAACGAGCCGATATCCCCACGGAGTCACGTTGTCGAATCAATTTGTCTTTTGCGCTGATTCCGATGCGCCTTCGGAATCCATCCCCACTCCTGAACGCCTCGCCCGCGAGAATCTGCCGCTCGCGAAGTACCTCGCCGTCGAGAAGGCGCGGACGGCGCAGCACGTGAACCTGGACGACCTCATCTCCGCCGCCATGTTCGGGCTCGCGAGGGCAGCGCTCTCGTACGAGCCGGAGCGCGGCATCCCGTTCGGCGCGTTCGCCCGGCACCAGATCAACTGGGCGATGCTCGACGAGATGCGCGGCGCCGACCCCGCGGGCGAGCGCGGTCGCGTGAAGATCCAGCGCGTGAACGTCGCCGCCGAGGCGGTGCGCGCGCGCACCGGACGCGACGCCACGCTCGCCGAGCTCGCCAGGGAGTCGGGTCTCGACGAAGACGTCGTCGCCGACGCGCTGCACCTCGACGCGATGGTCCGCACGGCGACGAGCTTCGAAGCGCACTTCGATGCGGAAGACGGCCGGCAGGCCGCCGACCTCACGAGCAGCGTCATCCTGCCCGAGCATGCCGCCGAGCAGTCCGAGACGCGCGCGATGCTCCTGCGCGTGGTCGAGGCACTCCCCGCCGCGATGAAGCACGTGATCCGCGGCATCTACATCGAGGACCGCATGGTCAAAGACCTCGCCGAGGAGCTCGGAGTGAGCCACGCCTACGTCTCGAAGCTCAGGCGGAACGGACTCGGACTCATGCGGGAGGCGCTCGAAGCGTGGGAGACCGGGGGCGAGGGCGACCGCGGCACCAAGATCAAGGCCGAGTTCTTCGAGGCCGTGTTCGGGCGGCCGCCCCGCCGCGCGCAGGGCCTTTCCGACGAGCTGCTCGTGGCGTCCTGACACGACAACTCCTCGACCGCGGTTACGCGTTCGAGCGGTGTCGCGAATGTCGGAGGTGCAGGTCCACGGACGGACCCGCATCCGACCCCAGACACGGAGGACATCATGGGTCTTCAGATCGCAACCAACGTCAGCGCGCTCAACGCGTACCGCAACCTGTCGAGCACGCAGAACGACCTGTCGAAGTCGCTCGAGAAGCTCTCGAGCGGTCTGCGCATCAACCGTGCGGCCGACGACGCCGCCGGACTCGCCATCTCCGAGGGCCTGCGTGCGCAGGTGAACGGCCTGAACGTCGCCGCGCGCAACGCCCAGGACGGCATCTCGGTCATCCAGACCGCGGAAGGTGCGCTCACCGAGGTGCACTCGATCCTGCAGCGTGTTCGCGACCTGCTCGTGCAGGGCGGGAACGACTCGAACAACGACGACTCGCGTGCGGCCATCGCCGGCGAGATCGAGCTGCTGGGCGAGGAGCTCACCCGCGTCGCCGCTTCGACGAACTTCAACGGCATCAAGCTGCTCGACGGCTCGAACGCGTCGCTGACGTTCCAGGTCGGCGCGGGCTCGGAGGCCGCTGAGGACCAGATCGCGGTCGCCCTGACCGACTTCTCGGGCCTCGGTGCGACCATCGGTGCGCTGACTGCGGATGACGCGGCGACCGCGCTGACGAGCATCGCCGCAGTGGACGCCGAGATCGTCAACGTCTCGACGGCTCGTGCCACGCTCGGTGCGAACCAGAACCGCTTCGAGTCGACGATCAACTCACTGCAGGTCGCAGCCGAGAACCTCGCGGCGGCGAACAGCCGCATCCGCGACACCGACATGGCGGCCGAGATGGTCCGCTTCACGTCGGCGAACATCCTGCAGCAGGCGGGCACCGCGATGCTCGCGCAGGCGAACCAGTCGGGCCAGGGCATCCTGCAGCTGCTCCGCTGATCCACCGCGCTTTCCGCGCAGCAGGCGCCCGGGCGGGGCCTTCCCTTCCGCCCGGGCGCCTAATACATAAGACGGCCACCCCGCACCACCGACGGAAGGCATCCGGGCATGAAGATTGACGGCCTCGTCTCGGGTCTCAACACCGCCGAGGTGATCGACGCGCTCATGAACGTGCACGCGATCCCGAAGACGCTGCTCACGGCGAAGATCACCGACCGCAACTCGGTCATCTCCAACCTGCAGTCGCTGAACACGTCGCTGCAGGAGCTGTTCGAGAAGGCGAAGACGGCCGCGGGCACGAACTCTCTCGCCGCGTACACCGCGACCGCCTCGGCCGAGAGCGTCACGGTGACCGCAGGCGAAGGCGCGCGCGCCTTCTCGACAAGCATCGTCGTCGACGCCGTGGCATCCACCCACACCGTCGTCACTGCGGCCGCGCGCGCGGACGCGTGGGGCGGCACGTTCACGCTGGTGGCATCCGACGGCACGAAGACCGAGGTCACCGCGACCGGCACGGGACCGCACGACCTTGCGAAGGCGATCAACGCCGCGAAGGCCGGGGTCGTCGCAACGGTCGTGCCGGCGGGCACGGATGCCGGAGGCAGCCCGCTCTCGCGGATCCAGCTCACCGCCGACAAGACGGGTGCTGCCGCCTCCTTCACCGTGTACCGCGGCACCGCCGACGAGGTCGCGGGAGGAACCGCCTCCGATGTCGCCGCGGATGCCGGAGCGGCGGTCATCGCGCAGGGCGCGGACGCCCGCATCCGCCTCTTCGCCGGCACAGCGGCCGAGCAGACCCTGACGAGCGCGACGAACACGTTCACGCTGGCGGAGGGCATCGACGTCACCGTGTCGACTGTCAGCTCAGACCCGGTGACCGTGTCGGTCGCGCTGGACGCCAAGGCCCAGACCACATCGGCAGAGGCCTTCGTCAAGGAGATCGCCGCCCTGCTCACGCGCATCGACAACGGCTCGAAGGCGACGATCGGCGACGCGGGCGAGAAGACGCGGCTCGGCGTCTTCAGCGGCGACAGCACGGTGCGCTCGCTGCGGATCGCGCTCTCGAACGCCGTCCAGGCCCCGGTCGACGGCTGGTCGCCCTCGACCATCGGCATCTCGTTCGACCGGAATGGGGTGCTGTCCTTCGACGCCGAGAAGTTCGAGAAGGCGCTCGCCGACGATCCGGAGGGCACCCAGGCGATGTTCTCGCAGATCGCCGCCCGCGTTCAGGAGACCACGAACCAGTACTCCGACAAGTACGAAGGTCTTCTCACCCAGCGCATCACCGGTCAGCAGGACGAGGTGAAGAGCCTCCAGACGCAGGTCGAACGCTGGGACCTGCGTCTGGAGCAGCGCCGCGCCACCCTCGAGCGCACCTACGCGCAGCTGGAGGTGCGGCTGTCTGCGCTCCAGTCCCAGTCCGCATGGCTGACGTCGCAGCTCGCCTCCCTCACCCAGCCGTCCTCCTCGTCCTGACCGCGAGGACCTCCACCACCGACTTCCTGGGAGCCCATGACGATGCGCACCTCACCGGAACGCGCCCGGCAGCAGTACCTCGAGCAGCGGGTCGCGTCAGCCTCGCCCGAGCTCCTTTTGACCATGCTCTACGACCGGCTGCTGGTCGACATCGATCGCGCCGCCGCCGCGCAGGACGCCGCCGACTGGGTCGCCGCCGGGAACCATCTCATCCACGCGCAGCAGATCATCGCCGAGCTGACGGCATCCCTCACGGATGCCTGGGACGGGGCCGCGGGCCTGCGGAGCCTCTACACCTACCTCACCGGTCGGCTCATCGTCGCGAACGTCGGCCGCGACCGCGCTGCGACCGCGGAGTGCCGTGACATCGTCGCGCCGCTGCGCGACGCGTGGCACCAGGCCGCCGCGAAGCTCGCGGCGGTGTCGGCATCCGTCGAGTCCGCCCTGGCGTGAGCGACGTGACCGACGGGGCCGACCACCTCGCCGAGTGGCTCAGGCTGCTCGACCGATTCGAGGCCGCGCTCGATGCGGCCGACGAGCAGCTCGTGCCCCAGGAGCTCGAGCCGCCGCCCGGCCCGCCCCCGGAGGAGGTGCGCGAACGAGCCGAGGCGATCCTCGCGCGGCAGCAGCTCATGATCAGCAGTGTCATCGCGTCGCGCGCGAAGGTCGCGCGCCAGCTCGCGGCTCTGCGCCGTGTTCCGACGACGCCGCCGGATGCGCCGGCCTACCTCGACGTCGAAGGGTGACGTCCCGCGGTTACGCGATCCCGAATCCGTCGCGATAGTCGGCACCGAGCAAGGATCGCTCGACGTCTGGCCACGGATCGGCCCACCCCAGCATCCGGAGTGCGCCGTGCTCGAATCCGTCACCGCCGTCGCGCTGTCCAGCGCGCTCGACGGCCTCTCTCTGCGTCAGCGTGCGATCGCCGACAACATCGCGAACATCAACACGCCCGGCTACCACGCCAAGCGCGTCCTCTTCGAGGACGAGCTGCGCGAAGCCGTCGCGCGCGGCACCGGTGCCGCCGAGGCGATCGTCGAGCGCTCGCTCGAGCCGACCCGCCTGAACGGCAACAACGTGAACCTCGACACCGAGACGCTGTCGAACATCGACACGGTGCTGCGCTTCCAGTTCGCGAGCCAGGCGTTCAGCGGCCAGGCCGACTCCATCCGCACGGCGATCGGGCAGGCATCCGCATGACCTTCGACGCGATCGGCATCGCCGGCACCGGCTTGAACGTGCACCGCAAGTGGCTCGACGCCCTGAGCGACAACATCGCCAACATCAACACCGCGACGCCCGCCGGCGAGGAGGCGTTCCGCGAGCGGCTCGTCACCGTGCAGGCGGGTACCCGGAGCCCGGGCGTCTACGTCGCCGGCGTCGTCGAGTCCGAGGCCGAGGGTCGGCTCGTGTACGACCCGGAGCATCCGTACGCCGATGAGGCCGGCTACGTGCAGTACCCGAACGTCGACCTCGGCGACCAGATGAGCATGCTCATCCTCGCGCAGCGCGGGTACGAGGCGAACGCGGCCGTCGTCGACCGCGCGAAGACCGCCTACGAGGCGGCTCTCCAGATCGGACGCGGCTGATGTCCGGCCCGGTCGAAGCGATCTCTCCGCTGGGCGCGTGGTCTCTCACACCGCTCAGCTTCGAAAGCCGGGTTCCGGATGCGGCGGTCGCCGACGCCGCCGCATCCGGAACCTTCTCCTCGACCCTCACCGACGCCGTCGAGAACCTGCAGGAGCTGCAGTCGACCTCGAACGCGCTCGCCGTGAAGGCGGTCACCGGCGACCTGCAGGACATCCACCAGGCCACGATCGCCGCCACCCGCGCGTCGCTCACCCTCGACCTCGTCGTCGCCGTGCGCGACCGCAGCGTCGCGGCGTTCAACGAGATCATGAGGATGCAGGCCTGACATGCCCAAAGTGCTCGTGAGTTACTACGACCGTGCCAAGCAGGTCGTGTCGGGCTTCACGCTCGCGCAGCGGACGATCGCGATCATCGGCGTCGCCCTGCTCGCGATGGGCGCCGTCGCGCTCGGCGCGTGGCTCACGCGGCCCCAGATGAGCCCGCTGTTCACGGGGCTCAGCGCGGCCGACGCCTCCGCGGTCGTGGAGCAGCTGAAGTCGGCGGGCGTGTCGTACGAGCTGTCCGAGGGCGGTGCGACGATCCTCGTCCCCGACGACCAGGTGTACGCGCAGCGGCTCGCGGCGGCGGCTGCGGGCCTTCCCGGCGACACGAGCGAGGGCTACACGCTCCTCGACGAGATGGGCGTGACCGCGAGCGAGTTCCAGCAGTCGGTGACGTACAAGCGGGCGATCGAGGGGGAGCTCGCGCGCACGATCGGCGCCATGAAGGACGTCTCCACCGCGAGCGTGCAGCTGGCGATCCCCGAGGAGAGCGTCTTCGTGTCGGAGAAGCAGAATCCGACGGCATCCGTGTTCGTGAAGACCCGCAACGGCGCGACGCTAGACGAGGACCAGGTGCAGGCGATCGTGCACCTCACGAGCGCGGCCGTGTCGGGCATGACGCCGCAGGACGTCGCCGTCACCGATCAGAACGGCCGCGTCCTTTCGGCGATCGGCGCCGGCATCACCGGCGACGCCTCGAAGCAGGCGACCGAGCACGAGGCGAAGGTCGCGGCCGCCGTCACGCAGATGCTCGAGACGATCGTGGGCCCCGGCAACGCCACCGTGACGGTGTCGACCGATGTCACGAACTCCACGTCGGAGCGGCTCGAAGAGGTCTACAGCGCGCCGGACGGCGAGCTGAGCCCGACCGAGCAGACGACCACCGAGACCTACACGGGCGGCGGCGCCCCGGGCGCCGGCGTGCTCGGCCCCGACAACATCGCGGTGCCGAACGGCGGCGACGGCGAAGGGACGTACGAGTACGAGGAGACCATCCGCAGCAACGCCGTCAACAAGGCGACCGAGAAGACCGTGACGCCGGCCGGCGAGGTCACCCGGCAGACCGTGAGCGTCGCACTCAACCGCGGCGAGGTCACGGGCGTGACCGCCGAGCAGATCGAGGCGCTCGTGACGACCGCCGCGGGCATCGACACGGAGCGCGGCGACACGGTCGCGGTCGAATTCGTGGAGTTCAGCCAGTCGCCGGCGCAGCGCGCCGAGGAGGTGCTCGCGCAAGCCGAAGCCGAGCGCGAAGCGCTGCTCCAGCAGGAGCTGCTGCGGTCGATCATCATCGGCGGGTCGATCCTGCTGGCCGCGATCATCCTCGTGGCGGCCCTCGTCGTGCGCCGGCGCATGAAGCGCCGCATGCTCCACACGGAGGACGGCCCGATCGAGTACCTGGCCACGATGACCGAATCCGAGGAGCAGAAGCTCAAGGCGATCAAGGGCTGGAAGGATCCGCTCGAGGTCACCGCGCCGCCGCCCACGAAGACGCTGCCCACCGCGGTGCTCGACATCGAGGACGAGGAGCCCGAGCCCGACCAGGTGCTCGTCGAACGGCGCAGGCGCGAGATCGACGAGATCGCGAAGTCCGACCCCGACGCGATCGCCGCCGCGCTCGCGAACCTCATGGATGAGGCGATGGTATGAGCCTGCTCGCGGAACGGCCGGCCGCCGACGTCGAGCCGGTCGACGAGACGCAAGACACGAACGAGACGGATGCCGCGCTCCGGCCCTCCCAGCCGTCCCCGCCCGCGCCGCCGCTGAGCGGACTGCGCAAGGCGGCGATCGTCCTCCTCAACATGGATCGCGCCGCCAGCGCCGAGGTGCTCCGCCGCATCGGCGAGGAGCGTGCGGAGCTGCTCGCGGCGGAACTCACGCAGCTCGGCGGCATCGACGTCGCTGCGACAGCACGTGCCCTGGGCGAGTTCCGCCGCATCGCCGTCGGCGGCTCGGTGCCGTCGCGCGGGGGACAGGAGCTCGCGACGGGACTGCTCGAGACGGCATTCGGGCGCGAGAAGGCCGTCGGCATCGTGAGCCGCGTCATGTCGCAGGGAGCGGTGTCGTTCGACTTCCTCAACGCGGCCGACCCGGCGCAGCTCGCGACGATCCTCGAAGGGGAGCTGCCGGCGACGGTCGCCGTCGTGCTCGCGAACCTGCGGGCCGATCGCGCCGCTGCTGTGCTCGCGGCGCTGCAGGATCCGCTGCGCACCGACGTCGCACAGGCCATCGCGACGATGGGCACCGCGACCCAGGAGGCCATCTCGATCGTGGCGGACTCGCTGCGCTCGCGCACGGGCGTGTTCGCGGTCCGCGACGTGCAGGAGTCGATCGGCGGGGTGCAGCCGCTCGTCGAGATCATCAACCGCTCCGACACATCTCTCGAGAAGTCGCTCCTCGCGAGTCTGGAGGGGAGGGACCCGGCGCTCGCGGAAGACATCCGCGGCCGCATGGTGACGTTCGCCGACATCGTGCGCCTCGACGACCGCGACGCCCAGCGCGTGCTGCGCGGAATCGATCTGCGGATGCTCGCTCTCGCGCTCAAGGGTGCGGACGAGCCGATCGCCGAGGTGATCCGCCGCAACATGACCGAGCGCAACCGCGAGAACCTCGCCGAGGAGGCCCGGACGCTCGGGCCCGTGCGGATGCGCCAGGTCGACGAGGCGCGCGCCGAGGTCGTGCGCATCATCCGCGAGCTCGCCGCCGCCGGCGAGATCACGATCTCCCGCGACGACGAGGACGAGCTCGTCGAGTGAGCGAGGAGCGCGACGCGCGAGGTTACGGCCGCCGCGCCCTGTCGCGATAGTCCGACGAGAGCACGGATCGCTCGACCCCCGCCACGGACCGGCCACATCCACTACCGGGAAGCCCGCCGTGCTCGATTCCGCCTTCACGCCGCTCGTGGTGCCGCGCGTCGGCGCGAGCCCCGTCGACGTGCGCGGCGAGGCGGATCGCGCCCGCACGAGGGGCTATGCGGACGGGTTCGCGGAGGGCCGCCGCGTCGCGCTCGAAGAGGCGCGCGCGGAGCAGGCTCGCGAGGACGAGCGGATGCGGATGCTCCGCGAGGCGTACCTGCACGAGCGGGGCACCGCGCTCAGCGCGCTGCGGGCGTCGAAGGTCGCGCTCGACGAGCGGGCCGCGACACTCGGCGACATCGCCGCGGCCCGCATCGAAGAGCTTGCGGTCGAGCTCGCCACCGCGATCCTCGGGGTCGAGTTGTCCGACCCGGCGCGATCGGCTGCGCACGCGCTGCGGCGAGCACTCGACGCCATGCCGGTGGGCTTGTGGACGCGCGTCACGCTGAGCGACCGCGACGGAGAGACTCTGCGGGAAGACCCGGATGCCGCGCGCCTGCTCGACGGGATCGAAGTGGTCACCGCATCCGACGTCGATCCCGGGGGCGCGATCGTCGCGATCGAGGACGGTGCGGTCGACACCCGCATCGGGGAGGCGCTGCGCCGAGCCGTCGACGCGCTGCGCGGAGCCGACGAGCACGGCGAGGTGCTGCCGTGAGCACCGCGACGGCATCATGGGCACGCGCGCTGAGCGCGGTCCGACCCGAGCGCTCCGGCACGGTGGACGCCGTCGTGGGACTGAGCGTCGAGGTGCGGGGGATCAGCGCCGCGGTCGGCGACCGCATCCGCATCGAGACGCACGACGGGCGGCCCGTCGACGCGGAGGTCGTGGCGGTCGACGGCACGTCGGCGCGGTGCATGCCGCTGGGTCCGGTGAGCGGCATCAGAGCTCGCTCGCGGGTGCGCCACGCGGGTGCGCCGCTGCACGTGCCGACGGGTCAGGGGCTGCTGGGCCGCGTGCTCGACGGACTCGGGAGGCCGATCGACGGCAAAGGTCCGCTCGATCCGGAGACCGCGTTCGTGCCGCTCGACCACGAGTCGCCGAGCATCATGACGCGCCGGCGCATCGACCGGCAGCTCGGGCTCGGCGTGCGCGTCCTCGACACGATGACCCCGGTCGGGATCGGGCAGCGCCTCGGCATCTTCGCCGGGTCCGGGGTCGGCAAGTCGTCGCTGCTGTCGATGATCGCCCGCGGATCGACGGCCGACGTCAACGTCATCGCCCTCGTCGGCGAGCGCGGGCGCGAAGTGCGCGAGTTCCTCGAGGACGACCTCGGCCCGGCGGGTCTCGCCCGCTCGGTGGTGGTCGTCGCGACCTCCGATCAGCCCGCCATGGCCCGCATGCGGTCCGCCTTCGTCGCGACCCGCATCGCCGAGCACTTCCGCGACGACGGGCGGGACGTGCTCCTCATGATGGACTCGCTCACGCGCGTCGCGATGGCCCAGCGCGAGATCGGGTTGTCGGCCGGCGAGCCGCCGGCCACGCGCGGCTACCCGCCGTCGACGTTCTCGGTGCTCGCGCGACTGCTCGAGCGCGCGGGCACGGGGCCCACCGGGTCGATCACGGGCCTGTACACGGTCCTCGTGGACGGCGACGATCACAACGAGCCGATCGCGGATGCCGCGCGGGGCATCCTCGACGGACATGTGGTGCTCGATCGCGGTCTCGCCGTGCGCGGTCATTTCCCTGCGGTCGACGTCCTCGGCTCGGTCTCGCGCGTCGAGTCCAAGGTGACGAGCGGCGTGCAGCGAGAAGC
>NZ_DASRXZ010000067.1:0-6959 GCF_035687345.1 Microbacterium sp. | reverse complement strand
GAGGGAGACGAGCTCGGCGACGGGGTTCACGATGCCGAGCACGTTCGACACGTGCGGGAAGGCGACGACGCGCGTGCGGTCCGAGATGACGGATGCCGCGGCATCCGTGTCGATCGTCCCGTCGTCGCGCACCGGGATGTGCTTCAGCGTCGCGCCGGTGCGCGCGGCGAGCTCCTGCCACGGGATGAGGTTCGCGTGGTGCTCGGACTCGGTGATGACGAGCTCATCGCCGGGGGCGAGGGCGAAACGCGCGCTCGCGGGAGCACCGCGGCCCGCCGTCGCATTGCCGATCGCGTACGCGACGAGGTTGATGCCGGCGGTTGCGCCGCTCGTCCATACGAGCTGCTCGGGACGGGCGCCGACGAATCCGGCGACGGTCGCGCGAGCGTCTTCGAAGAGCTCGGTCGCTTCGGCCGCCATCGTGTGCGCACCGCGGTGCACGGCGGAGTTCGCGCGCGTGAGGAAGTCGACCTCGGCGTCGATCACCGCGCGCGGCTTCTGGCTCGTCGCCGCGGAGTCGAGGTAGACGAGGGGTCGCCCGTCGACGGTCTGGTCGAGCAGGGGGAAGTCGGCGCGCACGGAGGCGGCGTCGAGCGTCGAGGTCACCGTTCCAGGCTACGCCGGGGCGCGGCATCCGGCGCCGCCGCGTCCCGGCGGCGTGCACTCGCGGTGGGCTCCCTGCGAGACTCGTGGCGTGGACGACCGCGTGCTCGCAATCATCGCGATCCTGCTGGGGGTGCTGATCGGCGTCGTGCTGCTCGTGCCGTTCGTCGCTCTCAGCTACCGGCGCCGCGGCGGACTGACCGTGGGACGCGCCGCGCTGTGGTTCGCGGGGCTCGTCTACTTCTGCGCGATCTGGACGTACACGCTGCTGCCCCTCCCCGATCCGGACACCATCCGGTGCGCGGGAGTCAACCTCGACCTCCTCGCTTTCGTCGACGACATCCGGGGTGCGGTCCGTCCCTCGGGCGTCGCGTTCAGCGACCCCGCGCTCCTCCAGCTGCTGCTGAACGTGGTGCTGTTCATACCGCTCGGGTTCTTCGTGCGGGTGCTCGGCGGGCGCGGCATCGTCGCGGCGGGGCTCATCGGGATCGGTGTCTCGGCGTTCATCGAGACGACCCAGCTCACCGGCGTGTGGGGCCTCTACCCGTGCGCGTACCGCGTGTTCGACGTCGACGACCTTCTGACGAACACGGTCGGCGCCCTCATCGGATCCGTCGTCGGACTCGTCGTGCCGAAGAGTCGGCGCGGCGTCACGCGCCTGCCCGACGCCGAGCTGCCGCGACCCGTGACGCGCCGTCGCCGGCTGCTCGGCATGCTGTGCGACCTCGTCGGCGCGACCATGACGTCGTGGGCGACCGCGGTGATCGTGCAGTCGGCGCTCTACGTGCTCGGCGCACACGAGGAGGTCGCGGAGGGGACGGCAGCGGCCGTCGTCGGCGACGTGACGGCGATCGTGATCTGGTTCCTCGTCGTCATGACGACAGGCCGGTCGGTGGGCGACCTCGCCGTGCTCCTCCGCTTCGAGGGCACCACGTACCCCGTGTGGCTCGCGCGCGTGCTCCGCTTCGCGGCAGGGATCGGCGGATACCTCATCCTCGTCGCGCTCCCGGGCGCGTGGGGCCTCGTGGGCGGGATCTTCGCCGCGCTCTCGCTCGCGCTCATGCTCACGACCGACGACCGCCGCGGCCTCCCGGGGATCGTGTCGGGGCAGAAGCTCGTCGACGCGCGCGTGCGCGAGCTCCTGCAGTACGGGTGACCGTCGCCCCCGGTCGCTGAGCGTGTCGAAGCGTCCCTCCGGTCGCTGAGCCCGCCGAGGCGTCGCCCGGTCGCTGAGCGTGTCGAAGCGTCCCTCCGGTCGCTGAGCGAGCCGCGGCCTCGGCCCGGTCGCTGAGCGTGTCGAAGCGTCCCTCCGGTCGCTGAGCGAGCCGCACGCGAGACGAAGCGCCCGCCCCGCGGCATCCGCCCCTTACTCCGCCTCGACCGACCCGCTTCCGCGCGCCCCCAGGAACTCGCGCGCCGCGACGACCAGGGCGTCGACACCGACCTCGATCGTCGGGTGCAGGACGGGCGCGAAGAAGGGCGAGTGGTTCGTCGGGATCGCGCTCTCGAGCGTGCCGGAGGCCTTCGCCTCGGCGAACCTCTCGGGGTCGATGCCGCCCCAGAACCAGTACACGAGCGGCACGCCGGCCTCGCGCGCGAACCACGACACGTCCTCGCTGCCGGTGAACATGCCGGGATCGACGACCGTCCCCGCGCCGAACGCCGAGTTGAACGCATGCGTGAGCCGGGTCGTCGCGACGGGGTCGTTGATCGTCGGAGGGAGCGTGTGGTCGGTCACGATGGTGGGCGAGACGTCGGCTCCGGATGCCGCGGCCTCCGCGCGCACGATCCGCTCGACCTTCTCGAGCACGCGCTCGCGCGCCGCGTCGTCCGGGTAGCGCAAGCTCAGCTCGAGCGTCGCCTCGGCGGGGATGATGTTGTTCTTCAGGCCCGCGTGGATCGAGCCGACGGTGACGACGGCGACGTCGCGCGGGTCGATCTCGCGCGACACGATCGTCTGCAGCCGCATGACGGTCGCCGCCGCCATCACGACGGGGTCGATCGTCGAGTGCGGACGCGATCCGTGCCCGCCGCGGCCGAAGAGCGTGACGGTGAGCCCGTCGGAGGCGGCCATCTGCGTGCCGGGGCGCACGCCGATCGTGCCGGCCGGGAGCGGCGTGAGGTGCTGCCCGAGGACGATGTCGGGCTTCGGAAACCGGTCGAGCACGCCGTCGGCGATCATCGCCTGGGCGCCGGCGCCGTGCTCCTCGGCGGGTTGGAACACGGTGACGATCGTCCCCACCCATTCGTCCTTCGTCGCGACGAGGCGCTCGAGCGCGCCGAGCATCGCGGTCACGTGCATGTCGTGCCCGCATGCGTGCATCACGGGGACGTCCATGCCCGCAGGATCGATGCCGCGCGCAGTGCTCGCGTACTCGAGGCCGGTGCGCTCCTCGACGGGGAGGGCGTCCATGTCGGCGCGCAGCCACACGACCGGCCCATCGCCATTGCGGATGACCGCGGCGACACCGGTCTTGCCGATGCCCTCCTCGAACTCGATGCCGAGGTCGGTGAGGTGCTGGGCGACGATCCCCGCGGTGCGCGTCTCCTGGAACGAGAGCTCCGGATGCCGGTGCAGGTCGATGTACAGCGCCTCGAGGTCGATCGTCATGCGGACGAGCCTAGCCGGGAGGCTCTTCCCGGCGCCGAGTGCACGACTTGTCGCCGAGCGCACGGCTTGAAGGCGTCGCGAAGTCGTGCACTCGACGCGAGGTCGTGCACTCGCGCGCCCTCAGCGTCCGGGTGCGTCCGCGAGCCGCGCCGTCGAGCCGCGCACGATGAGCTCGAACGGCAGCTGACCGGGCTCGTGCGTCGGGGGCGCCTCGCCCTTCGTCTCGAGCGCCTCGAGGATCGCCTCGGCCGCCCGCTCCCCCTGCCCGAGCGGGAACTGGTCGATCGTCGTGAGGCGGAAGAACTCGCCGAGCTCGTGCCCGTCGATGCCGATGATCGACAGGTCTTCGGGCACGCGGTAGCCGAGCTCGCGTGCGGCGAGGAGGGCGCCGATGGCCATCTCATCGGATGCGGCGAAGATCGCCGTCGGGCGCTCGCCGGGTCGCCCGAGCAGCTGCTTCGCCGCACGGAACCCGCCCTCGATCGTGAAGTCGGCGGGCTCGTACAGTGCGGGGTGCGCGGGGATGCCGGCATCCGCCAGCGCCTGCTCGAACCCCTGGCGCCGACGTGTCGGGATGTGGAAGTCGATGTCGAACTCGGGGCTCGCGCCGATGTGCGCGATGTCGCGGTGTCCGAGCGCGATGAGGTGCTCGGTCGCGAGCCGTGCGACGGCGATGTCGTCGACCGTGAGGGTCGTCAGGCGCGGGTTCGGGCCGCCGATCGCGATCACCGGCAGGTCGAGCTCGCGCAGGCGCTCGGTCTCGTCGTCGCCGAGCTCGATCGAGATCGCCACGACGCCGTCGACACGCTGCCGCCGCAGGAACGTCTCGAAGATCACGCGCCGCTGCTCGCGGTCGGCCGTCAGGCTGTACAGCGTGATGTCGTAGCCCTGGCGCATGAGCGTGTTCGCGATGCCGCTCAGCACCGTGGAGAAGAACCAGCGGTCGAGGAACGGCACGAGCACGCCGATGTTGCGCGTGCGTCCGGACGCGAGGCTCGACGCCGACGACGAGACGACGTAGCCGAGGCTCTTGGCCGCCGACTCCACACGCGCGCGGGTGGCCGGCGACACCTGGCCGCGGCCGCTCAGGGCGCGCGAGACGGTCGCGGTCGACACACCCGCCAGGCGGGCGACCTCATCGATGCTGACCATGCGCGCTCCTTCGCGGCGTTCCCCAGACGGCCGGCTGGGTCGATCTTGCCGGATCAACCCTCCGCGAGCCACACCGCCGTGTCGGTCGGCAGCAGGTTCCCCTCGAAGGGACCGCTCGCGACGACGACGGTGCCCGCGGGCAGCTCGACGGGCTTCTCACCGAAGTTCACGAGCACGGTGATGTCGCCGTTGCGGAACGCGACCACCTCGGGGTCGGACTCGATCCACTCGAGCGTGCCGGCGCCGAGGCCGTGCTCCCGGCGCGCGGCGAGCAGGCTCTTGTAGAGCTCGAGCGTCGAACCCTCGACGCCGTTCTGCGCATCGCGCGCGAGCGTCGCCCACTCGGCCGGCTGCGGCAGCCACGAGGCGCCGGTCGCGCTGAAGCCGTAGGCGGGGGCATCCGCGGTCCACGGGATCGGCACGCGGCATCCGTCACGGCCGTAGCGCTCGCCGTTCGTGCGGAACCACGTCGGGTCCTGTCGCGCCTCACCCGGGATGTCGATGACCTCGGGAAGGCCGAGTTCCTCGCCCTGGTACAGGTACGACGAGCCGGGCAGCGCGAGCATGAGGGTGGTCGCGGCGCGGGCGCGGCGCAGACCGACCTCGGGGATCGGCTTGCCGGGCGAGTCGGGCCCGATGCCGTGGCCCTGAGGGTTCTCGGCGGTGAGCGCGAGGCGCGACGCGTGGCGCACGACGTCGTGGTTCGAGAGCACCCACGTGCTCGGCGCGCCCACGGCTGCGTACGCCGCGAGCGACTCGTCGATCACGCGGCGGAGCGCCTGGGCGTCCCACTTGGTCTCGAGGTAATTGAAGTTGAACGCCTGGTGCATCTCGTCGGGGCGCACCCACAGCGCGGTCTTCTCGGCGGTCGGCAGCCATGCCTCGGCGCACAGAGCGCGGTCGCCGTCGTACTCGGCGACGAGGCGGTGCCAGTCGCGGTAGATCTCGTGCACGCCCTCCTGGCCCCAGTACGGCACGTCGGCCTCTTCGCCGCCCATCGCGTCGGCGTTCTCGGGGTGGTGGTAGTCGGGCAGTCCCTCGGCCTTCACGAGCCCGTGCGCGACGTCGACGCGGAAGCCGTCGACTCCACGGTCGAGCCAGAAGCGCAGGATGCGGCGGAACTCCTCGCGCACTTCTTCGTTCGTCCAGTCGAAGTCGGGCTGCGACGGATCGAACAGGTGCAGGTACCACTGCCCCGGAGTGCCGTCGGGCTCGGTCACGCGCGTCCACGCGGGGCCGCCGAACACGGACTCCCAGTTGTTCGGGGGCAGCTCGCCGTTCTCGCCCTTGCCGTCGCGGAACATGTACCGCGCGCGCTCGCGGCTGCCCGGGGCGGACTTGAGCGCCTGCTGGAACCACTCGTGCTGGTCGGACGAGTGGTTGGGGACGAGGTCGACGATGACGCGGATGCCGCGGGCGTGCGCCTGCGCGAGCATCTCGTCGAAGTCGTCGAGGGTGCCGAACAGCGGGTCGACGTCGCAGTAGTCGGAGACGTCGTACCCCGCGTCCTTCTGCGGAGAGCGCTGGAATGGGCTCAGCCAGATCGCGTCGACGCCCAGGTCGCGCAGGTCGTCGAGGTGGGCGGTGATGCCCGCGAGGTCGCCGATGCCGTCGCCCGAGAGGTCGGCGAACGAGCGCGGGTAGATCTGGTAGATGACGGCCGTGCGCCACCACTCGGAGCCCGGAAGAGCCGGCAGCTGCGCCGCGTCGGGCCGGGTCGTGGCATCCGTATTCGTCGAAGTCATGCGGTACACGATACTGCAAGCGCTTACATTCTCGGACTCCGGGTTCACGCCCCCTCACCCCACCCCTCGCCGCCCCCTCACCCCACCCCTCGCCGGAATCAGGACATCTGGCCGGTGCAGGAGACTTCGGCCGGGATGGTCCTGAGTGCGCCAGATGTCCTGATCCGGGCAGGCGGCGGGCGGCGTCGGGGCGCGACAGCGCCGGCGAGCCGGAGTCGGGCGGGCCGCATCCACGCCGCGCGACTATCGTGGGCGCGTGCCTTCCGCCGAATCGCTCGCGCGCGCCGAGTCGCTCATCCGTACGATCCCCGACTACCCGGAACCGGGAGTGCTCTTCCGCGACATCACGCCGCTGCTCGCCGACCGCGATGCGCTGCGCGCGACGATCGACGCGATGCTCGAGCCGTTCGAGGGGCGGTTCGACGTCGTCGCGGGCATCGAAGCGCGAGGGTTCATCCTCGCGGGAGCGGCCGCGGTCGCCGCCGGAGTGGGGCTCGTGCCGATCCGCAAGGCGGGCAAGCTGCCGCGGCCCGCGGCATCCGTCTCGTACGAGCTCGAGTACGGCACCGCGACGATCGAGTGCCACGACGACATCGCGCCGGGCACGCGCGTGCTCCTCATCGACGACGTCCTCGCGACCGGCGGCACGCTCGTCGCGGCGCACGAGCTCGTCGCGCGACTCGGGGCCGAGGCCGTCGGCACGACGGTGCTCATGGAGCTGGAGGCGCTCGGGGGTCGCGCGCTCGTCGGGGACGTGCACGCCGTCTTCACGGCCTGACGCCGTCGGGGCTCGGCGCTCGGCGCGGAGCGCTCCTCAGCCGCCGATCACGACGTTGAGCGGGGGCTCG
>NZ_DASRXZ010000066.1:0-3100 GCF_035687345.1 Microbacterium sp. | reverse complement strand
GACCGGACAGGCTCAGGGACCGACGGGACGAGCTCACGGATCGACGGGACAAGCCCAGGGACCGACCGGAGGTGCCCGCTGATGGCCAAGGACAAGCTGATGGACTTCGACGAGGCCCTCGAGCTGTTCGAGCCGGTGCTCGGATTCGAGGTGCACGTCGAGCTGAACACCGAGACGAAGATGTTCTCGCGCGCGGCCAACCCCGCGAACTCGGCGAACCATGGAGCGGAGCCGAACACGCTCGTGGCGCCCGTCGACATGGGTCTTCCGGGCTCGCTCCCCGTCGTGAACGAGACCGCCGTGCGCTACTCGATCAGCCTCGGCCTCGCGCTCGGCTGCTCGATCGCACCCTCGAGCCGGTTCGCGCGGAAGAACTACTTCTACCCCGATCTCGGCAAGAACTACCAGATCTCGCAATACGACGAGCCGATCGCGTTCGACGGCCAGGTCGATGTCGAGCTCTCCGACGGCACGATCGTCTCGGTGCCCATCGAGCGCGCCCACATGGAGGAGGACGCCGGCAAGCTCACCCACATGGGTGGGGCGACCGGCCGCATCCACGGCGCCGAGTACTCGCTCGTCGACTACAACCGTGCGGGCGTGCCGCTCGTCGAGATCGTCACCAAGCCGATCTTCGGCGCCGAGCACCGCGCACCCGAGATCGCGAAGGCGTACGTGCAGACGATCCGCGACATCGTCATCGCCCTCGGCATCTCCGAGGCGCGCATGGAGCGCGGAAACCTTCGCTGCGATGCGAACGTGTCGCTGCGTCCGCGCGGCCAGGAGAAGCTCGGCATCCGCACCGAGACGAAGAACGTCAACTCGATGCGCTCCGTCGAGCGCGCCGTGCGGTACGAGATCCAGCGCCAGGCGGCGATCCTCGCGGCAGGCGGCACGATCACGCAGGAGACCCGGCACTGGCACGAAGACACCGGCACGACCTCGCCGGGTCGCCCGAAGTCGGATGCCGACGACTACCGCTACTTCCCGGAGCCCGACCTGCTGCCGGTCGAGCCCTCCCCGGAGCTGGTCGACGAGCTGCGCGCGGCTCTGCCCGAGCCGCCCGCGGCGCACCGTCGCCGGCTCAAGGCGGAGTGGGGCTTCACCGACCTCGAGTTCCAGGACGTCGTCAACGGCGGCCTCCTCGCCGAGGTCGAGGCGACGATCGCGGCGGGCGCTGCGCCGGCGGCGGCACGCAAGTGGTGGACGGGTGAGATCACCCGCATCGCGAACGCGCAGGGCCGCGAGCCGGTCGAGCTCGTGACGCCGACCCACGTGGCGGAGCTGCAGGGCCTCGTCGACGAGGGAACGCTCACCGACAAGCTCGCGCGCCAGGTGCTCGAAGGGGTCATCGCGGGAGAGGGGTCGCCGCAGCAGGTGGTCGACGCGCGCGGACTGGCGGTCGTCTCCGACGACACGGCACTCCTCGCCGCGATCGACGAGGCGCTCGCGTCGCAGCCCGACGTGCTCGAGAAGATCCGCGACGGCAAGGTGCAGGCCGCGGGTGCGATCATCGGCGCGGTCATGAAGGCGATGAAGGGTCAGGCGGATGCCGCGCGCGTCCGCGAGCTCATCCTCGAGCGTGCCGCGCAGTAGCGGACGTGTCGGCGGTGACGCCGACAATTGAGCCATGGGACGCGGCGATGGAACCGGTCGTGTCGTCTCGCCGGATGACGCGGACGACACCGGCACGGGCATCCTCCACGTCGACATGGACGCGTTCTACGCGGCCGTCGCGGTGCTCGACGACCCGTCGCTCGCGGGCAAGCCGATCATCGTCGGCGCTGCCGAGGGTCGCGGTGTCGTGTCGAGCGCGTCGTACGAGGCGCGGCGCTACGGTGTCCGCTCGGCGATGCCGGTGCGCCAAGCGCTGACTCTGTGCCCGACGGCGGTCGTGGTGCATCCGGACTTCGAGCGGTTCCTCGAGGAGTCGGAGAAGGTCATGCGGATCTTCCACGACTTCACGCCCATCGTCGAACCGCTGTCGATCGACGAAGCGTTCCTCGACGTGCGCGGTGCGCGTCGGCTGTGGGGGAGTCCCGGCCGGATCGCGCGCATGATTCGCTCGCGCGTGCGCGACGAAACAGGGCTCACGTGCTCGGTCGGCGTCGCCGCGACCAAGCACGTCGCGAAGATGGCGTCGACACTCGCGAAGCCCGACGGGCTCCTGATCGTCGCCGAGGCCGACACGCAGGACTTCCTGCGCAGGCAGCCCGTGCGCGCGTTGTGGGGCATCGGACCCAAGGCGGGCGAGGCGCTCGCGAACCGCGGCATCCACACCGTCTCCGACGTCATCGACAGCCCGGTGCCGGTGCTCGAGCGGGCGCTCGGACACGCGATGGCGGAGCGCGTCTGGCACCTCGCGCGGGGGATCGACCCGCGCGGCGTCGAAACCGAGCGGGTCGAGAAGAGCGTCGGACACGAGGAGACCTTCCACACCGACATCAGCGACACGGCTGTGCTGAAGAGCGAGCTCCGGCGTCTCGCGGATCGCGTCGGCCGGCGCCTGCGCAGCAACGGGTGGGAGGCGTCGACCATCTCGATCAAGGTGCGGTTCGCCGACTTCACGACGATCACCCGATCGCACACACTGCCCGAGCCGACGTCGGTCAGTCAGCGCATCGGCGACGCCGCCCTCGAGCTGTTCGATGCGGTCGATCGGGTCATGGCGATCCGGCTCGTCGGAGTGCGCGCCGAGAAGCTCCGCCACGCGGGGTCGACCGCCCTCGGTCTGTGGGATGACGATGAGGACTGGCGCCGTGTCGAGGGCGCCCTCGACGGCGCGACGGAGAAGTTCGGGCGCGGCGTGATCACGCGTGCGAACCTGCTCGGGCGCGCCCGCGGCGGTGCGGGGCTGCCCTCCCACCACGACCCGGGCAGCCTCGGGGTCGAGTGACGCCTACGGGTCCGCTCGACAGGAGCAACCCCTCGTCACGGACCACCGGCGCCCGGTACCGTGGGGGCATGCCCAACATCGCACTCGAGCTCGGCAAGCAGTCCGCGTCGTTCGGCGTGAAGAGCGCCTACGGCGAGGAAGTGGAGGTCGACGGCGTCCGGATGATCCCCGTCGCACTGACGTGGTCAGGATTCGGCGGCGGTT
>NZ_DASRXZ010000065.1:0-8528 GCF_035687345.1 Microbacterium sp. | reverse complement strand
GTCGTCCCGGCGCGCCCTTCCAGCAGCGCTCGGGCGGTCCCGGCCGTCCCGGCGGCGGTGGCGGCGGCTTCCAGCGTCCCGGCGGTCCCGGCGGCTTCGCCGGTCGTCCCGGTGGCGGCGGCCGTGGTCGTGGCCCCGGCGGCGGCACCGCCGGCGCGTTCGGCAAGGGCGGCGGCAAGTCGAAGCAGCGCAAGTCGCGTCGCGCGAAGCGGCAGGAATTCGAGATGCGGTCGGCGCCGGTCGTCGGCGGCGTCAACGTCCAGAAGGGCAACGGCGAGATCATCCGCCTGCGCCGTGGCGCGTCCATCTCGGACTTCGCCGACAAGCTCGAGGCGCTCAAGGGCTACACCGTCCAGCCCGGCACGCTCGTGACCATCCTGTTCAACCTGGGCGAGATGGCCACCGCGACCGAGTCGCTCGACGAGGCCACCTTCGAGATCCTCGGCGAGGAGCTGGGCTACAAGATCCAGATGGTCTCGCCCGAGGACGAGGACAAGGAGCTCCTCGAGGGCTTCGGTCTCGACCTCGATGAGGAACTCGAGAACGAGGACGAGGCGGACCTCGAGATCCGCCCGCCCGTGGTCACCGTCATGGGCCACGTCGACCACGGTAAGACGCGCCTTCTCGACGCGATCCGTCAGACGAACGTGGTCGCGGGCGAGGCCGGCGGCATCACGCAGCACATCGGTGCGTACCAGGTCTGGACCGAGCACGACGGCATCGAGCGGGCGATCACCTTCATCGACACCCCGGGTCACGAGGCGTTCACCGCCATGCGTGCCCGTGGTGCGCAGGTGACGGACATCGCGATCCTCGTGGTCGCGGCCGACGACGGCATCATGCCGCAGACGGTCGAGGCGCTGAACCACGCCCAGGCGGCGGGTGTTCCGATCGTGGTCGCGGTCAACAAGATCGACAAGCCCGAGGCGAACCCGGCCAAGGTGCGCCAGCAGCTCACCGAGTACGGCCTGGTGGCCGAGGAGTACGGCGGCGACGTCATGTTCGTCGACGTCTCGGCGCGCGAGAACATCGGCATCCAGGACCTCCTGGACGCGGTGCTGCTCACCGCCGACGCCGGTCTCGACCTGCGTGCGAACCCGAACAAGCCGGCACGCGGCGTCGCGATCGAGGCGAAGCTCGACAAGGGCCGCGGCTCGGTGGCGACCGTCCTCATCCAGTCCGGCACGCTGCGCGTCGGCGACGCGATCGTCGCCGGCACCGCGTACGGCCGCGTCCGCGCGATGATCGACGAGAACGGCGAGCCGGTCGAAGAGGCCGCGCCGTCGCGTCCGGTGCAGGTGCAGGGTCTGAACTCCGTGCCCCGCGCGGGTGACACGTTCATCGTCACCGACGAGGATCGCACCGCCCGCCAGATCGCAGAGAAGCGCGAGGCCGCCGAGCGCAACGCCCAGCTGGCCAAGGCCCGCAAGCGCATCTCGCTCGAGGACTTCACCCGCGCTCTCGAAGAGGGCAAGGTCGAGTCGCTCAACCTCATCATCAAGGGCGACGTGTCGGGTGCCGTCGAGGCGCTCGAGGAGTCGCTCCTCAAGATCGAGGTCGACGAGTCGGTGCAGTTGCGGATCATCCACCGCGGCGTCGGCGCGATCACCGAGTCCGACGTGAACCTGGCCACGATCGACAACGCGATCGTGATCGGCTTCAACGTCCGTCCGGACGCGAAGGCCCGCGAGCGCGCTGCGCGCGAGGGCGTCGACATCCGGTTCTACTCGGTCATCTACAACGCGATCGACGACGTCGAGCAGTCCCTCAAGGGCATGCTCAAGCCGGAGTTCGAAGAGGTCCAGTCGGGTGTCGCCGAGATCCGCGAGGTGTTCCGCTCCTCGAAGTTCGGCAACATCGCCGGTGTGCTCGTCCGTTCGGGCACGATCACCCGCAACGCGAAGGCTCGTGTCATCCGCGACGGCGTGGTCATCGCCGACGGCCTGGCGATCGAGTCGCTGCGTCGCTTCAAGGACGACGTCACCGAGGTCCGCGAGGGCTTCGAGTGCGGTATCGGGCTCGGCAAGTACAACGACATCCAGGTCGGCGACGAGATCGAGACGACCGAGTTGGTGGAGAAGCCGCGGGCGTGACCGTGGTTCGGTCCGGATGCCCCGCCCCTGACGGGAGCGGGGCATCCGGCACCCCCACGACCGCGCCATCGCGGTCGAACGACGACAAGAGGTGAGGAAATGGCTTCGGAACGGCAGGCACGACTGGCCGATCGCATCCGCGTTCTGATCGCGCAGCGACTCGAGAAAGGTCTGCGCGACCCGCGCCTCGGCTTCGTCACGATCACCGACGTGCGCGTGACGGGCGACCTGCAGCACGCATCGGTCTTCTACACCGTGCTCGGTGACGAGCAGGAGCGGATCGCCTCGGGCGAGGCGCTCAAGGCCGCGACGGGCATGCTCCGCAGCGAGGTCGGGCGTCAGCTCGGTGTGCGTCTCACCCCGACCCTCGAGTTCATCCCCGACGCCCTCCCCGAGAACGCCGGGCACATCGAGGACCTGCTGCGCGAAGCGCGCGAGCGCGACGCGGCAGTCGCGGGCATGGCGGCATCCGCTTCGTACGCCGGCGACGCCGACCCGTACGTCAAGCCGCGCGAGGCCTCCGAAGAGGAGTGACCTCCGGCCCGCTCCGGCGGTCACTCACGTGCGCAGCGCGGTGAGGATCCCGGCCCGCAGCCACTCGCGGTAGGAGTCGGCGTCGAAGCCGAGTCCGTGACGCACGCGACGGTAGGAATCGATCGAGCCGATCGTGAGCAGCGTCGCGACGCGCTGGTCGTGCGTCAGATCGCCGCTGGTCCATCCGCGCTCTTCGCACAGCCTGACGAGCGCGTGCGTCGAGCGGATGATGCTGGCCAGCATCGCCTCATGGCGAGCGGCGAGCTCGTCGTCGACGATCGCCTCTGCCGTCAGCACGGTCCACAGCACCCCCACGCGTTCGTTGAGATCGACGAGGAACTCTGCGAGGAGGCGGGCGAGCGCGACCGCGTCGAGCTGACGGAGGATGTCCGCTCCCAGGTCGAACTCGAACACGAGGTGCTCGCCCTCCTGCCCGAAGGAGGCGACCTCGACCGCCGCCTGCAGCAGCGCGGACTTCGGGCCGTTGACATTGACCGTGTCGACGGAAACACCCGCGCGCTCGGCGATCTCGGCCATGCGTGCGCCCGCGTACCCGCGCCGACGGAAGACGTCGATCGCGGCGTCCACGATGCGTCGTCGCGTCTCGGCCGCTCGCGCGGCGCGGCGGCTGTTGTCGTAGGTGCGGGGCATATTGATCCTAGTCGGAGACGGGTGAATAATAGCGCTCGATCCCTTCGATGGGACGGAGGCGCTCACATGTCGTCCGTACTGGTCTGTGCGATTCCCCTCGATGGGCATGTCGCTCCGATGCTCGCCGTCTGCCGAACCCTCACCGAGGCCGGCCACCACGTGCGGTTCCTCACCGGGGCCGCCTACGGCGACGCCGTGAGGTTGGCCGGCGGGGAGCACGTGGCGCTTCCGGAGACTGCGGACATCACGGCGGACATGCTCGACGCCGGCCGCGAACGCGACGGGACGCGGCTCACCGGCATCCGCTTCGCCATCGACAACACGAGACGGAACTTCATCGCGACCCTCCCCGGCTGGTTCGACGCGATCGAGCGGGAGGTCGGGCGGGGGACCGCCGTGATCCTCGGCGACATCGGGGTGTTCGCCCTCGGCGCCGTGTGTGCGACGGCCCGGGCCGAGCGCCCGGCCGTGATCGCGTGCGGAGCCATCCCGGTCGTGCTGCTGAGCCGCGACACGGCACCCCCGATGACCGGCCTGCCTCCTCGGAGCGACGTCATCGGGCGGGTCCGCAACCGCGTCCTGAACCGGGTCGTCGCGCACGGAATCTTCCGCGGCCTCCAGAGCGAAGCGGATGCCGCGGCGCGGCGGCACACGGGCGCGAGCCTCCCGGTGTTCCTGACCGATTGGCCGCGGGTGGCCGACGCCTACGTGCAGTTCTCCGTACCGGGGTTCGAGTATCCCCGGAGCGACGCACCCGAATCGCTCGCCTTCATCGGCCCACTCCGATCGGCCGCCGTCGGAGCCTCGCTGCCCGAGTGGTGGCCCGACGTCGAAGCCGCTGAGGTGGTCGTCCACGTGAGCCAGGGCACGCTGGCGAACCGCGACTTCGACGAGCTCGTGCGCCCGACGCTGCGGGCGTTCGCCGATGACCCGCGTGTGCTCGTCGTCGTCGCGACCGGTGGGCGGCCGGAGTCCGACGTCGGGGAGGTGCCGTCGAACGCTCGCGTGGCTCGGATGCTGGACTACGACCGGCTCATGCCGCACGTCGACGTCTTCGTCACCAACGGGGGGTACGGATCCCTTCACGCGGCTCTCGCGCACGGGGTTCCGATCGTCGCCGCGGGCGACACCGAGGAGAAGGTCGAGACGTGCGCGCGAGTCGCGTGGTCGGGCACCGGGGTCGACCTCCGCACCGGAACGCCGTCGAGCGACCGCATCCGCGCCGCCGTGCTCGAGGTGCTCACCGATCCGTCGTACCGCTCCGCCGCGCGACGGATCGCCGCCGACATCCGTGACGCGCCGGGCGAAGCCGGGCTCCTCGAGGTGGTCGACCGCGTGGCCACGACCCGTGCGGCGTAATCAGGCGGGAAGCCGAAGAAGACCGTCGGATGCCTCGGCGAGCCCGTCGGCGATGAGGGAGTCGATGGCGCGGTCGCGCTGGAGCGGGTCGGGCCAGTCGGGAAGGACGGCCTCGATCGGCACGGCGTGCCCCGTCACACTCCGCAGTGACTTCAGCACCGCGCCGCGTGCCTGGCGGTCGCTGCCTTCGTAGCGAGCCTGCTTGCGCCGCGCGTCGCCCGTATCGGGTCGCCCGGCGAGGCGCCACGCGCACATATACGCGATCGGGCATGCATCGCACTGCGGAGATCGGGCGGTGCAGACCGTCGCACCGAGTTCCATCATCGCGGCGTTGAACAGCGCGGACTCGGCGTCGCCCGCGGGCAGCAGCCTCTCCATCGACTCCAGATCCCGGCGCGACGGCGCGCCGGGCTGGCTCCGCCCCTCGACGGCGCGCGCGATCACACGACGCGTGTTCGTGTCGACGACCGGATGCCTCGCTCCGTACGCGAACACGGCGACCGCACGCGCGGTGTAGTCGCCGATGCCGCTGAGCGCGAGGAGGGCGTCGACGTCGCGGGGCACGATGCCGTCGTGGCGATCGCGGATCTCGACCGCCGCGCGGTGGAGCCATAGTGCACGTCGCGGGTACCCGAGGTTCGCCCACTGGCGGACGGCCTCGGCCGGGGCATCCGCCGCGAGCGAGCTCGGCGTCGGCCACCGCGCGAGCCACGCCTCGAGATGCGGGATGACGCGCGTCACCGGCGTCTGCTGCAGCATGAACTCGCTCACGAGCACGCCCCAGCCGCCGTACTGCTCGGCGAACTCGGGTCGCCGCCACGGGAGGTCGCGCGCGTTCTCGCGGTACCACGCCATGACTGCGCCGGGCATGCCTTTCAGCCTAGGCGGCTGTCGCGGCCGGCCCAGGCGCGCGCGCACTCGCCGATCACCCGCAACTCGTAGGCTGGACGCATGCGGCTGCCGGTCACCCCCGTCACCACCCTGTGGCGTGAGCTTCGCGACGAGGTGCGCCGGCGGTATCCCGGCGGGCGCGTCATCGTCGCGGTCGACGGCATCGACGGAGCGGGCAAGACGATGTTCGCCGACGGCCTCGGAGAGGTCTTCCGCGACAGCGGCACCGCCGCATTCCGCGCCTCGATCGACGGGTTCCACCGTCCGCGGGTGGCGCGATACGCGCGGGGCCGCATGAGTCCGGAGGGGTTCTACCGCGACTCCTACGACTATGCGACGTTCCGCCGGGTGCTCATCGATCCGTTCCGCGACGGGGCGCAGACTGGTGCCACGACGGGGTTCCAGCTCGCCGCGTTCGACGTCGCGCGCGATGCGCCGGTCGAGTCGGAATGGGTCACCGGCCCCCTCGACGCCGTGCTCATCGTCGACGGGATCTTCCTGCACCGCCCCGAGCTGCGCGACCTGTGGGACTGGTCGCTGTGGCTCGACGTGCCGCTCGAGGTGGCGTACGAGCGCATGGCGAAGCGTGATGGCGCGGATCCCGACCCGAACGCGCGCTCCAACTCGCGGTATGTGCAGGGGCAGGAGATCTACCTGCGCGAAGCGGACCCGCGGGCGGCGGCATCCGTCATCGTCGACAACACCGACTACGACCACCCGCGTCGCGTCACCGAGGACGCCCGCTGATGGCCGACGCGGGCATTCTGCTCGTCGACAAGCCCGGAGGAGTCACGAGCCACGATGTCGTCGCCCGAGCGCGGCGCGTTCTCGGCACGCGCAAGATCGGCCACGCCGGCACGCTCGACCCGATGGCGACGGGCCTGCTCATCCTCGGCGTCGAAGGGGCGACGCGCCTGCTCACGTTCATCGTGGGGCTCGACAAGACGTACGAGGCGACGATCCGGCTCGGCGTCGCGACCGACAGCGACGACGCCGACGGCGAGATCACGGCGACGACGGATGCCTCGCATGTCGCCCCCTCCGACATCGCGTCCGGCATCGGCGCGCTCACGGGCCGCATCTCTCAGGTGCCCAGCACCGTGTCGGCGATCAAGGTCGGCGGCCGTCGCGCCTACGACCTCGCCCGCGCGGGGGAGCAGGTCGAGCTGCGCGCCCGCGAGGTCGAGGTGACGCGATTCGACGTCCTCGCGCAGCGGCGCGGCGACAGCACCGTCGACCTCGACGTCGTGGTGGACTGCTCGAGCGGCACGTACATCCGCGCGCTCGCGCGCGATCTCGGCGCGGCCCTGGGTGTGGGCGGCCACCTGACGGCGCTGCGGCGTACGCGCATCGGCCCGTTCGCCGTGGCGGATGCCGCGCTCCTCGACGACCTGCCGACGGCGACCCCCCTCGACCCCGCGACGGCGGCGTCCGCCGTGCTCGGACGCCTCGACGTTTCCCCCGACGAGGCGCGCGACCTGCGCCACGGCAAGCGCCTCTCAGGCGAAGCGGCTCGGCTCACGTCGAGCAGGGTCGCGGCGATCGACCCGGACGGCCGGCTCGTGGGGATCGTCGAGCGCCGTGGAGAAGACATCAAGAGCGCCATGAACATGCCCGAGGAGGCCCTCCCTTGATCCTGTGGTTCACGATCGCTCAGGTCGTCGTCGCGAGTGCGGCCGGAGTGCTGTGCATCGCGCTCGGGCTCGCCGGCCGGCGGCCGAGCGATCTCACGGTCGGCGCCCTCGCGCTGCTCGAGCTGCTCCTCATCGTCCAGATCGTGATGGCGATCATCGCCCCGTTGGCGGGCAACCCGCCGACGGGCAGCATCCTGGAGTTCTGGGTGTACCTCGTCTCGGCCGCGCTGCTGCCGCCCGCGGGCGTCGTGTGGGCCCTGCTCGAGCGCAGCCGGTGGAGCACCGTGATCATGGGGGTCGCGGCCCTCGCCGTCGCCGTGATGGTGTGGCGGATGCAGGTGATCTGGACGATCCAGGTCGCATGACGGCCCGCGCGGGAGCCGTGCCGATCAGCCGCCGTAGGATTGACGCGTCATGTCGTCGCCCACTCGCACCCGCATGACCGGCATCGGCCGCGTTCTCGTGATCGTCTACGCGATCATGGCGCTCGCCTCGACCGGTCGCTCCTTCGTCCAGATCGTCGAGAGGTTCGACGAGGCGCCCCTCGCCTACACGCTGTCGGCCATCTCGGCGCTCGTCTACATCCTCGCGACGCTGGCGCTCATCTTCTCGCGCTCGCACGCGTGGTACATCGTCGCGTGGGTGGCCATCGGGTTCGAGCTCGTCGGCGTCCTCGTCGTCGGCGCATTGAGCTTCGTCATGCCCGAGATCTTCGGGCATCCGTCCGTATGGTCGTACTTCGGCGGCCTCGGCCCCGACGGCTACTTCGGCTACCTGTACGTGCCGCTCGTGCTGCCGTTCTTCGGGCTGTGGTGGCTCATCGCCCACCGTCCCTCCGTCACGACGCGTGCCGAGCCCGCGACCGCATCCGCCGCATCATGATCGTCTTCCGCGATCCCGCCGACGTGCCCGACGGCTTCGGTCCGTCGGTCGTCGCGATCGGCAAGTTCGACGGCGTGCACGCCGGCCACCGCGCCGTCATCGAGCGTGCACAGGTGGACGCGGCGACGAGCGGGGCGAAAGTCGTCGCAGTCACGTTCGACCGCAACCCCCTCGCGGTGCTGCGGCCCGACAAGTGCCCGCCCGACCTCATCGGCGTGAACCAGAAGCTGCAGCTGCTCGCCGAGACGGGGGTCGACGCGACCCTCATGCTGACGTTCGACGAGAGCCTCGCGAACCTCCCGGCGCGTGACTTCGTCGAGGACATCCTGGTCGGCGCCCTCCGCGCGCGCACCGTGCTCGTGGGCGCCGACTTCCGCTTCGGGCGCGGGGGAGCGGGCGACCCCGCCTTCCTGCGGGAGCTCGGCGGCGAGCTCGGGTTCGCCGTCGACGTCGTCGACGACGTGCGCGCGATCGACGAGGGCCG
>NZ_DASRXZ010000064.1:0-53416 GCF_035687345.1 Microbacterium sp. | reverse complement strand
TGCCCGTCTTCGCCAACCTCGTCCGTGGACAACACTGCGACCGTCTCGGGGACGCCCTTGAACCCGGTGTCACCGACGCTCGAGCCGTTTCCCGGTCCGCCGGTGACGGCCACCGATGTTGCCGGCGTCGATGTGCAGTATCCCGATCTGCAGCTCGTGAAGACCGTGAGCGCCTCTCTGGTCTTCCCCGGGACGGCGGTCACCTACACGTACGTCGCCACGAACGCCGGCACCGCCGACCTGGCGCTCCCCTCGGGGCGGCCGGACTGGATCGCGGACGACCGATGCGCTCCCGTTGTTCTGCAGTCGGGAGACGACGGCGACGGCCTGATGAACCCCGGCGAATCGTGGAGCTTCACGTGCGGCGCGATCATCACCGCGAACACCCTCAACACGGCCGAGATCCAGGGACAGCCGGTCGTAGGCGGACTTCCCGCCGGCGACCCGCTCACGCGAACGGACCAGGCGGTCGTGCTCGTCGTGTCGCCGTCGATCGAGGTCGTCAAGACCGCGTTGGTGCCGGTCGTCGTCGACCCCGCGGCGGAGCCCGTCTCAGGTCCCGACTTCCCCGACCCGCGCCCCGCCCGGTACGCGTACGAGGTGACGAACACGGGGTTCACCCCGATCGAGGACGTCGCCCTCGTGGACGACACGTGCGCCGCCGTGACGGGACCGAGCGGCGATGAGGGTGGCGACGGCGTTCTAGGACTGGGCGAGGTCTGGCAGTACACGTGCGAGACCCCCCTCCAGCGCAGCCAAGGAACGCCGCCGCCCACGGGCGCCGAGTCGGCGATCGTGCAGAACACGGCCGAGGTCACGGGCACGGGATTCATCCCCGGCACAGACCTCACGCAGGCGGTGTCCGACACGGACATCGCGCAGGTGCTCGTCATCGAGCCCGCGATCGCGCTCACGAAGGTCCCCACCGTCAACGGGCAGCCGGTCAGCGCGGTGCGGGCCGGCACCGAGGTCACGTACGTGTTCGAGGTGACCAACACGGGAGATGTCGCGCTCGTGCCCGGTGTGCTCGTCGACGACAAGTGCGGCCCGCCCCTGTACCAGTCCGGCGACACCGATGGCGACGGGCTCCTCGAGGGCGCGAACGGCGCAGCTTCGGAGACCTGGATCTTCACCTGCGAGCGCACGCTCGACAACACGGGCGACCTCACCGACGTGAACGTCGCGACCGTCACAGGCGTCGATCCGCTCGGCAACACCTACGAAGCCGCGGCGCAGGCTGAGGTGAGCGTCATCGATCCGGCGATCGCCCTCGAGAAGGAGGTGTCGGACCACCTGGTGCTCCTCGGCTCGGAGGTCACGTACACGTTCACCGTGACGAACGCCGGCACAAGTCCCGATCCCGCGAACGACGCCCTCGTCGACGTGAACCTCTTCGACATTGCACGCCCGCCGCTGCCGGACTGCCGACTGCCCGAGCGGGTGGATCCCGCTCCCGGCGCGGACGACGTCCTCGACCGCGACGACACGTGGCTGTACACATGCACGGCCGCCATCAACCGGCCGACTCTCAACCTCGCAACCGTTACCGGGCACGGCGGAACCATGATCGGCCTGGACCTCCTCGTCGCCGACACGGACGTCCAGTCTGTCGCGACCTTCCAGCCGGGCATCGCTATCACCAAGACGGCGGATCCGACGACCGTGGTCGCGCCGGGCGGAAATGTCACCTACACGTATGAGGTCACGAACACGGGCGATGTCCCCCTTGCGAACGTCGCCGAGACGATCGCGGACGACACCTGCAGTCCGGTCGCATATGTCAGCGGTGACACCGACGCCGACGGGCTCCTCGACACACCCGACAGCATCTTCGAGGACGAGGCGGACGAGACGTGGATCTTCCGCTGCACGATGTTCGTGGCGGAGACCACGGTCAACACCGCGGTCGTGACCGGTACCCCGGTCGATCCGACCGGTGAAGTGCTGTGCGAGGCATCCGATGTTCAGGTACTCCTCGCCGCCCCGTTCACCGGCTGCGACGTCGACGGCTCCGCCCAGGCGATCGTGCGAGTCGTGCCCCCCTTGCCGCCCACCGGCGGAGAGATCGCCGCCGCTGCGATCGGGGCCGCTGCGCTCATGCTCGCCCTGGGTCTCCTGCTCGCCGCCACGGGCCGAGCACACCGACGCTGACGTCGCGAGTCGGTCGGGGAGTGCGATCAGCGCTGCTGCGCCGGCCGACGCTCACTCTCGCTCCACTCGCGCACGGCGTCGATGAGCTCCTTCCACGGGCCCTTGACCGCGTGGTCGGGCAGCTCAGCGGCGCGATCCTCGTCGACGCCGCACCGTGCGCGGATGTTCCATTGGAAGCGGTCCGCGCCGCGCGGGTCGGAATCGACCGGTTCGTCCCACGGGCAGCGGTGGACGAGTTCGACGAGTTCGGATGCCTCGTCCCCCCGCGCCTCGGCCGTCCACGTGCGAGTGAGCCCGGCGAAGCCGCCGGTGCGCTTCACCGCGACGACGAGCGGTTCGGGTGAGTGGCGTTCGTCAGGCGCGCGGCTGCTCGTCTCGTCCATTCCCGATGACGCCGACACCGACCCATCCGGATCGCACGGCGTCGACCTCCTCCGACTCTTCACCGTACTCCGCCTCGGCGGCCGCGAGGGTGGCCGCCGCGAACTGGGCGAAGTCCGCCGTGCGCGAGAGGGTGCCCGACGTGAGCGCGCGGTACCACACGAGCCCTGCGCGCTCCCACGCGCGGCCGCCGAGCGTCGTCGCGGCGAGGGCGAACGCGCGGTTCGGGATGCCGGAGTTGAGGTGCACCCCGCCGTTGTCGTCGGTCGTGACGATGTAGTCGCTCATGTGGGCAGGCTGCGGGTCGCGGCCCAGGACGTCGTCGTCGTACGCGGTGCCCGGCTCGATCATCGAGCGCAGCGCTCGCCCCTCGACCGCGTCGGTGAAGATGCCCTCGCCGATGAGCCACGACGCCTGGTCGGCAGTCTGATCGGCGCGGTGCTGCTCGGCGAGCGCGCCGAAGACGTCGGCGATGGACTCGTTGAGTGCGCCCGACTGCCCGCGGTAGAGCAGACCGCCCGCCGACTCGATCACGCCGTGCCCCAGCTCGTGCGCGATGACCGACAGCGAGCCGGTGAAGCCCGCGAAGATCTCGCCGTCTCCGTCGCCGAACACCATCCGGCGCCCGTCCCAGAACGCGTTGTCGTAGTCGCGACCGAAGTGGACCGTCGCCAGCAGCTCGGATCCGGCGCCGCTGATCGAGTCGCGCAGGAACGCGTCCCACATGAAGTCGAACGTCGACCCGAGGCCGTCGAACGCCTCGTCGACGGCGGTGTCGCCCGTGGGCGGATCGCCTTCGCGGCGCACGACGACGCCCGGAAGCTCCTCGCGGTTCTTCGCGTCGCTGATCGTGCGGTCGGGAGCGGGAGTCGTCTCGGCGACGAGCGTGTCGGCGCCGTCGAGCGAGAGCCGCAGACGCGAACGCCGGGGCGGTCGGTACGCGCGCTGCACCGCGAGCGTCTCGCGCGCGGCTTCGGCGGCGCGTGCGAACTCGGGCTCACGGATCGACGCGATGCGCGCCAGGAGGTATGGGGGGACGATCGCGTGGGGCATGCCCCGAGGCTAGTCGTCCCCTCCGACGGGGTCGGCGCGGCGCGCGCTCTCGCGGCGCCCTTCGGCGCCCGCGCTGTCGTCGCCGGCATCCGCTGCTGTTCTCGCCGATCGCGCGTGCGGGTTTCGGCAGCGCGAGCGTCAGACCGAACGGGTCAGGACGACCGCGGACCCTGCTCGATCACGGGGATCGACGCGAGCAGGCGCCGCGTGTACGCGACCTGCGGCTGCAGCAGCACCTTCTCGGTGGGTCCTTCCTCGACGATGCGCCCGTCCTTCATGACGACGACCTCGTCGCACAGGTTCTGCACGACGCCGATGTCGTGCGACACCATGATGAGCGTGAGTCCGTCGCGCGCCCGCAGCTCGGCGATGAGCTGCAGGATCTGCGCACGCACCGTGACATCGAGCGCCGACAGCGGCTCGTCGCCGACGAGCAGCCGAGGGCGGTGCACGAGCGCTCGCGCGAGCGCGATCCGCTGCCGCTGACCGCCCGAGAACTCGTGCGGGAACCGGTCGGCCATCGCCGCCTCGAGACCGACCTCCTCGAGCACCTCCCGCACGCGGGCACGCCGGTCGCCCTCGATGCCGAGTGCCCACAGGGGCTCGCCGACGATGCGACCGACGCTCATGCGCGGGTCGAGCGATGCGTACGGGTCCTGGAAGACGATGCCGGTCTCGCGGCGGAGCCAATGCAGGCGACGGGCGGATGCCGCGGCATCCACCTCCCGCCCGTCGAACTCGACCGTGCCCGATGTCGGGGTGTCGAGCGCGAGCAGCAGCCGCACGAGCGTCGACTTGCCGGATCCGGACTCGCCGATGATCCCGACCGCGCTGCCCTCCCGCACGTCGAGGTCGGCGTCTTCGAGCGCGTTCGTGAAGCTCTTCGGCTCGAACAGCCCCGTCTTGGCACGTCGATACCGCCGCGTGAGCCCGCGGGCGCGAAGGAGCACGTCGCCGTTCACGAGACCCCCTCCGGGCGCCACAGCGTCGCCGTCGCGTCGCGCAGGAGCCCCTGCGTGACCGGCGACGACGGCGAGGTCAGGAGCGTCGCGACGGGCGCCGACTCGACGACTTTCCCGTGCTCGAGCACGACGCCGAACTCCGCGATCTGCGAGAGCACCGCGAGGTCGTGCGTGATGAACACGAGCGACATTCCGGCGTCGTCGACGAGGTCGCGCAGCAGCTCGAGGATCTCGGCCTGGATCGTCACGTCGAGCGCGGTCGTCGGCTCGTCGGCGATGAGCAGTCGCGGGCGGCCGACGAGCGCCATCGCGATCGCGACGCGCTGACGCTGGCCGCCCGAGAGCTGGTGCGGGTAGCGCTTGACGATGCGCTCGGGGTCGGGGAGGAGCATCCGCTCGGCCGCCTTCACGGCCCGCGCCCACGCCTCCTTCCTGCTGGCGCCCTCGTGGATGCGGATGGGCTCGGCGATCTGGCGGCCCACCGTGCGGATGGGGTTGAGCGCGGTCTGCGGCTCCTGGAACACGATGCCTATCTCGTCGCCGCGAACGCCGGCGAGCTCGCGATCCGACAGTCCCAGCAGTTCGCGGTCGTTCCAGCGGATGCTGCCGCCCGCCGTCGCCTCCTCGGGGAGGAGTCCCATGATGGCGAGCGCCGTGAGCGACTTGCCGGATCCGGACTCGCCGATGATCCCGACACGCGCGCCGTCGGGAACGTCGAACGAGACGCCGTCGACGACGCGGCGACCGGCGATGTCGATCGTGAGGTCCGTGACGCTCAGGCCCATGCGATCGCCCCCTTCGGGCGATCGGCGCGCCGGCGCGCCCAGGAGGCGTACCGCTCGCTCACGACACCACCTCCGGCACGTGGCGGATCGCGCCGCGCGGGGGAGCGAGCGGGTCGCGACCGCGCGAGAGCGTCGGGTCGGTGGCCTCGCGAAGCGCGTCGCCCACGAGGTTGAGCCCGAGGACGGTGAGCGTGATCGTGAGGCCCGGCCACACGACCGACAGCGGGTGGATGCCGATGTAGCGCTGCACGTCGGCCAGGAGCAGTCCCCACGACGGGTCGGTCACCGGCGCGCCGAAGCCGAGATACGACAGGCCGGCTTCGGCGAGCACGGCCACGGCCATCGACCACGACAGCTGCACGATGAACACGGGGGCGACGTTCGGCAGGAGATGGCGCCACAGGTTCTGCGCGGGGCTGAGGCCCGACGCCTTGCCGGCGAGCACGAACTCGCTGTGCAGCACGCGCCGCAGCTCGGGGCGCGTCACCCGCGCGATGTTGACGCCGAAGCCGATGCCGACCGACCAGATCACGACGCCGAGCGATCCGCCCCACACGGCGGAGATCATCATCGCGATGATGAGCACCGGGAACGCGATGAGCACGTCGATGAAGACCGCGACCGACTCGCGCACCCACCGTGCGGTGAGCGCACCGAGAGCCGCGAACGCGATGCCGATCACGGTGGCGACGACGCCCGCGCCGACCGCGACGTACACCGTCGTGCGGGCGCCCGCCATCAACAGGCTCAGGATGTCGCGGCCGTTGCCGTCGGTGCCGAGCAGGTGCGGCCAGCCGGGGTAGCCCCAGCGGTTCGCGATGTCGACGTCGCGCGGGTCGAACGGCGTCCAGAAGATCGAGACGACCGCCGCGATCAGGACGACCGCGACGACGATGAGCCCGAAGCGCCCGGTCGAGATGCGCCACAGGCGCCGCAGCCACGCGAGCCGATGCATCACGCCGCCTCTCGCTGACGCGGGTCGAGCACGCGGTGGACGAGATCGACGAGGAATCCGATGATCAGCACGAAGCCGGTGAGGACGAGGAGTTCGCCCTGCACCTTGACGAGGTCGCGTCCGCCGACGTCGGCGACCAGCATCCGCCCGATCCCCGGCAGCGTGAACAGCTGCTCGATCACGACGGCGCCGACGATGATGCCCGCGACCTGGAGTCCGAGCACCGTGATGATCGACAGGCCGACGTTCGGCAATCCGTGTCGAAGGAGTGCCTGGTTCTTCGTGAGGCCCTTCGCCGCGGCCGTGCGGACGTAGTCCTGGCCGATCGCCTGCATCGTCGCGGAGCGGACGAACCGCAGGAGCATCGCGCCTTCGACGATCCCGATCGTGATCGCGGGGAGCAGCAGCGACCGGATCGCGAGCCACGGCGTGGACCAGCCTGTGCGCGGGAAGCCCTGTGCGGGAAGCCATCCGAGCCACACCGCGAACACGATCACGAGCATCATGCCCGCCCACACGACCGGAACCGCCGCGAGGGTCTGCGCGCCGACGCTCATCGCGGTGCCCGCGCCGCGCCGCCGCCGCACGGCCGAGAGCACGCCGAGCGGCACCGCGAACACGAGCGCGATGAGCAGGGACATGAGCCCGAGCGGCACCGTCACCTGAGCCTTCTGGACGAGCTCGGCGCCCACCGACCGGCCGTTGACGAGCGAGGTGCCGAGGTCGCCGCGCAGGACGCCCCCGATCCACTCGAAGTACTGCTCCCACAGCGGCCGGTCGAGGCCGAGGCGCTCCCGGATGGCCGCGACCTGCTCCGGCGAGCCCTGGGTCCCGGCGATCAGCTGGGCGACATCACCGGGGAGGACCCGCAGCGTGAAGAAGATGAGCAGGCTCGCCACCAGCAGCCCCACCAGCAGCAGGGCCAGCCGGGTCAGCGCGTACCGGGTCACCCCCGAGATACTGTCACGTCAGCCAGGTTCAGGCGAACGTTGATGGAGTTCACCGGGAACCCGCTCACGCCCTGTCCGACCGCCGTGATCGTGTTGCCCAGGTAGAGCCAGTCGGCGGCGTGCTCCTCCGACACGATGCGCGCCGCCTGCCGCAGCAGATCGTCCGACTCGTCCTCATCGGTGGTCGCGAGCGCCCGCGCGTAGAGGTCCTGCACCTCGGGGTTGTCGTAGTTGAAGTAGTAGTCCGGGTTGGCGAAGTTGCCGAAGTCGCGCGCCTCGACGTGCAGCACGAAGCTCAGGTCGTAGTCCTTGTTCGTGTAGACGTCCTGCAGCCACGTGGGGAACTCCACGGACTCCACGGTGAGCTCGACGCCCACGTCGTCGAACGCCGACACGAGGAAGGTGGGCACGGTGGTGCCGTACACGGCCGGGATGGTGAGTGTGAGGCTGAGGTCCTCCTGGCCCGCGTCGGCGAGGAGTTCGCGCGCGCGCTCGGGGTCGTACGGCGCGACGTCGGAGAGATCCTCGTACCCGGGGTCGAGCGGCGGGATCGGACCGTACAGCGTCTCGGCGGCGCCCTGCGCCTCGATGAGGGCCTCGTGGTCGATCGCGAGGCGCAGCGCCTCGCGCACGCGCGGGTCGTCGAGCGGAGCGCGCTGGTTGTTGAACGCGAGCGTGCCCTTGTCGGTCGTCTCGCCCGTCGTGAGCGTGAAGCCGGTGCCGTCGAGCTGCGGCGCGAGGGTCGCGTCGACCGCGGTCAGCACGTCGACGCTGCCGTCGAGCGCCGCGTTCACACCGGCCGTGAAGTCGGGGATGTACTGGAGCACGACCTCGGCGACACCCGCCGGCTCGCCCCAGTAGTCGTCGTAGCGCGCGAGGGTGATGCTGTCGCCCTCGGTCCAGTCGGCGATCGTGAACGGACCGGTGCCGTTCTCGGCGTTGTTCATGTCGGTCGTGTCGCCGGCCTTGAAGACGAGTCCGGCGCGACCCGTGAGCGAGAACAGGAAGTCGATGTTCGGCGCGGCGAGCACGATCTCGACCGTCGACTCGTCGGGCGCCGTGATCGACGTGACGCCCGCGAGGTCTCCGTGACCCTGCAGCGACTCGTCGTCCTTCACCTCGGTGAGCGAGGTCACGACGTCGTCGACCGTGAGCGGCTCGCCGTTGTGGAACGTCACGCCCTCCTGGATCGTGAAGGTGTAGGTCAGCCCGTCCTCGGACACCTCCCAGTCGGAGGCGAGCTTCGGCACGATGACGTTGCCGTCGTCGGGGGCCCGCGTGACGAGACCCTCGTAGACGTTGTCGATGAGCGCCTGCTCGAGCGCCGCGCCGCTCGTGCGGCGGATGTCGAGGTTGTCGGGCTCGAGCACGAGGCCGACGGTGAGCGACGCGTCGGGGTCGGGTTCGCCGCCTGTCGAGTCAGGGCTCGGCGAGGCCGTGCACGCGCTGAGAGCGAGTGCCGCGGCAGCGAGGCCGGCTGTGGCGAGGAGGGCAGTGCGGCGGAGCATCGGAGGTCCTTTCGGCTGCATCACGGGCGGCGCCGGCCGGATGGGCCGTGCCATGTCGGCGGTGCAAAGGCTGTGGTTCCTGTAGGAGTCAGCGTAGGGATCGTGCCTGAGCGGCGGGCCCGGTTGCAAAACGAAACGTCACACACGCCGAAATCGTTACCCGCCCGCGATCAGTCCGAGATCAGTCGACTTCTGCCGTGATCTCGGCAATACGCCGCCCGAGGTCGACCGGGCTGTCCTCCTGGAGGTTGTGGCCGCCGGCGATCGACTCGACGGATGCCGCGGGCACGCGCCGCGCGAACTCGTCGGCGTCTTCCGCGGTGACGTACCCGTTCGCGCCGCGGATGAGCGTCACCGGCGCCGTCGTGCGGGCGAGGTCCTCCCAGCCGCTGTCGCCGAGCACGCGCGCGAGCGCGTCGTCGGGCGCAGCCGGAGCGTGACCTGCGGCCGCCGCGGCGGCCATCGCGTTCGCGAGGTGCGCGAAATGGTGCTTCCATTCGACACGGCCGTCGGAACGGATGCGGGAGTTGAAGTACACGCCGCGCTCGGCCTTGCGGCGCGAGCCGCCGCCCAGCCCGAACTGCAGGGCGCGGTCGACGAGCTCGTCGCGGGACGCCCAGTAGGTCGGCCCCGCGAAGAACTCGCGCACCTGTGCGGGGCCCGCGTTCGGGTCGACTCCCGGCGTGATGTCGACGACGACGAGACGTCGCACGAGGTCGGGCCGCGACGCGGCGAGCGCCGCGGCGGTGAGACCGCCGAGCGATTGTCCGACGACCACCTGGGGGCGGTCCGTCCAGGCCTCCAGCCCCGCCGCGACGTCGGGTGCGAGCACGCGCGCGACATAAGCGGCATCCTCTCGCCACGACGAGTCGCCGTGACCGGGCAGGTCGATCGCGAGCGCGGGGAGGCCGAGCGCGAGGATCGTCGTGTCCCACGTGTGGGCGTTCAGCCCCGCTCCGTGCAGGAGCGTGACGACGGGTGGCGCGTCGCTCTCGATTCCCGAACCCGTCGAGGGGCGGCCGAACCGCAGCGCGCTCAGCCTGCGTCCGTCGGGGAGTGTCAGGGTGAGGCGTTCGCCGTGGGGGACCGGGCCGGTGAGGCCGGCTTCGGCTGCCTGCTCGGGGAGGAACGAGAACTCGTCGTCGGGTTCGATCACCCCGCCATTCTGACGCGCGCGGGCGGCGGGTGCGCCGCCGATCCGTCGGCGGCGGCCGTGGGTAGGCTGGCGGAATGACGAACGAACGGCGAGTGCACCTGTCGCGGTCGGCGCCTCCGGCCTACCAGGCGCTTGCCGCGTTCTCGAAGACGGTGGGCGCGCTCTCGGTCGAGGCGGGCATCGACGACCGTCTCAAGGAGCTCGTGCAGATCCACACGTCGCAGCTCAACGGCTGCGCGTACTGCGTGCGCGTGCACGTCGAACGCGCGGAGAAGGCCGGCGTCACGCTCGACACGATCGCGCAGCTGCCCGTGTGGCGTGACTCGGGCGTGTTCACCGAGCGCGAGCGGGCCGGACTCGAACTCGCGGAGGCGTTCGCCTTCATCGCGGAGGACGGCATCCCCGACGACGTGTACGACCGCGTCGGCGGGATCCTCAGCGAGCAGGAGTACGTCGCGCTGAGCTGGATCCTCGTGTCGATCAACGCGTTCAACCGCATCGCGATCGCCGGCCGCTACGCCGTCCCGCCGCGCGAGGACCTCGCCGGAGAGGACAGCGACGCGGCCGCGGGCAGGGCCTGGTGACGGCCGCGGACTCTCCCGATGGCACGCCCGCTCCGCTCGTCGCGGGCGCGGTGAACCTGCGCGACGTCGGCGGGCTGCCCGCCGGCGATCGCCGCACGCGCCACGGCGTGCTGTACCGCTCGGGAAACCTCGCCCAGCTGGAGGCTCGCGGGATCGAGGACCTCTCGGGGCTCCGCTTGCGCCGCATCATCGACCTGCGTTCCGACGAGGAGGTGCTCCACGCGCCGAGCCCGGCGGGCGTCGCATCCGAGATCGTCCGCGTTCCGCTGTTCCTCGGCTCGGTCGCGTCGTTCTTCGAGAACGACATCTCGCTCGACGAGATGTACCGCCGGCTCGTCGACGACTCCGCCGAGCGGGTCGTGCAGGTCGTGCGGGGGATCGTGTCGGACCAGCCCGTGCTCGTGCACTGCACCGTCGGCAAGGACCGCACGGGCGTCGCCGTCGCCCTGACGCTCGCGGCAGCGGGTGTCGAAGAGGACGCGGTGATCGCGGACTACGCCCGCACCGAGGGGCTGCTGCCGGCGTGGCGGAACCGCGGTGTGATCGAGCGGCTGCGGGCGCTGCATCCGCGTGCCCGCCATCTCGAAGAGCTCGCCACGCGCTCGCCCGCACCCGTCATGCGGCGCCTGCTCGGCGACCTCACGGCACGGTTCGGATCCGCTTCCGACTACCTGCTGGCGAGCGGCCTCTCCGACGACGAGCTTCGCGAGCTGCGCCGCGTGCTCGTCGAGTGAGTCGGCTTCCGCTCGATGGGAGTGAGGTTAGGCAACCCTTCGTTCGCGGTATAGTGAAGGGGAGATGAGCACCCCCGCACCGCACCGCACCGCGCGTCACGCCGGCGAGCACAGCCCCGCCGCGTGCCGCGCGCCGCGTCATTCGCGCGTGCAGCACCTCATCACGGCCGACGAGACGTCGCTGACCGACCTCGAGGCTCTGCTGACGACGCTCCCGCTGTGCTCGACGGGTCGGGTCTTCGTCGAAGTGCCGGATGCCTCGTGGCAGACGCCCCTCGACGTGCCGCCGCGCATGATCGTGACGTGGCTCGATCGTTCCCGCCGCACGGGCGACCCGGGGACGGGGCGCGCATGCGCTCCGGGCCAGGCGCTGTCCCGCGCCGTCACGGCGTGGGCCGACGAGATGATGTGCGCCGACGACGACCACACGCGCGTGTTCCTCCTCGGCGGCTACCTCGGCACGGCTGACATCGTCGATCACCTGACGACGCGTCTCGGCGTCGACCCCGCCGAGATCCACGCTCCCGAGGAGTACGGGCTCACCACCCGCTGACTTCCGCTCCGGCCGTTGAGCGAGTCGTAGCGCGCCGCGCGTGAGCCTCTTCGTCGCGTCTTGGCGATCCTCGCTCAGGGCCCGGTTCGCGGTCGCTGTGCGCCTCCCGCGGCCCCGCCTCACCCGTCGCTACACTCGCGCGCATGACCTCCGTCGACGCCGCCCCCGCGCCCTCGCCCCCGACCGTCGATCCGCGTGACCTGCGCATGCCCACGTGGGTCATCGTGTGGCTCACGATCTCCGCGATCATCCAGACCTACGACGCCTGCTACGTGCTGCTCGGGCCCCTCTCGCACGCGGGCGGCCCGCTCGCGGGCTTCTGGCCGGGGCACGTGTTCTACGGCACGTTCGACCACCGGTACGGACAGTTCGACGCGTTCGGCAGCGCCCAGAGCTGGGCCAACCTCGTCGAGGTCGTCTTCATCGTGTGGGCGCTGTTCCACGCGAAGAAGTGGTCGGGTGTCGTCGTCGGTCTGATCGTGACGACCGCGACGTTCTGGAAGACCGTGATCTACTTCCTCGTCGAGGCGTCGAGCGGCCTCGAGATGACGCGCCAGTCGCTCGAGCGCGGTGACATCGTCGGCTTCCTCATGGTCGCGGTGCTGCCGAACCTGTTCTGGATCGTGTTCCCACTCGCGGTCGTGATCGCGCTGGGCCGTCAGGTGCTGCGCGTCGGGCGTGCGGCGGCGCCGCGCCTCGCCGACTGACGCGGCACGTAGTTGCCGTCCTCGAGACCGGCCTCGATCTCGAACCTGTTGCGCAGTGGGTCGCGCCCGGCGAGCAGGTACAGCACGGGCATGAGGAAGCCGTATCGCTGCCATTGGCGCTTGTGCACGGCCTCGTGGCGCAGCACGTGGTCCGTGACCTCGGCATCGCCCGTGAGGTAGCAGCCGCCCGCGCACACGCCTCCGCGCGGGAACGCCCAGCGCGGCATGCCGCGGAACACCCACAGCCCTTCGCGGCGCTCGATGCGTCCGGTGCTCCACAGCGTGCCCCACACCCAGCCGACGGTGGTCCCGTACCAATAGCCGACGCGGCTGAGGGGCGAGTCGAGGAGGAACGACGGGATGAACCGGTCGATCGCCCGGCCGCGCGCGAGCGCCCTCTCGGCGGCCTCCTGCCAGCCGGGGGGAGGCGTGGGGATCGGGCTCACGCGAGCGCCCCCACGATGCGCAGCAGGGCCCCGAGGTCGTCGGTGGCGGCATCCGGCGATGCGGGGGAGTAGCCCGCGAGCGTCGCACCGACGAGCGGCACGGCGGCGCGCACAGTCCCGATCGCGGCGGTGAGATCGGCGACGCGCACACCGAACGGCTCGGGGTGGGCGTTGCCGGCGAGCTCGGCAGGGTCGAGCGCGTCGACGTCGATGTGGATGTACACCGAGTCCGCGCCCGTCGCGGCGACCGCCTCGGCGAGCGCGTTCGCGTCGCCGAGGGCATCGGACGGCACGACCCGGATGCCGCGCTCCTCGATCGCGTCGAGTTCGGCGTCGTCGTACGAACGCGTCGCCACGAGCACGACGCGGCCGGGCGCGACGGCGCCCTCGTCGAGCACGAGCGCGGGATCGCCGTCGCCCACGATCGCGCGCAGCACCATGCCGGCGAATGCGCCCGACGGCGACGTCTCGGGGGTGTTGAAGTCGGGGTGCGCGTCGACCCAGACGACGGCGAGATCCGGATGCCGCGCCACCGCGTGCGCGATCGGACCGAGCGCGACCCCGCAGTCGCCGCCGATCGTGAGCACGGGCTCGTCGTGCGACGAGAGCGCCTCCTCGACTTGCGCGCGGACACGCTGGAGCGTGCTCAGGCGACGGATGCCGGTGCCGAGCGATTCGCCGGCCTCGATCGGCACATCCAGGATCGTCGTCGCCGAGCGGGGGAGGTCGCCCGCGATGGCGTGAGCGCCGTCGATGAGCTGCATCGCGCGCGTGGAGGGGCTGCCCTGCCACTGGGGCACGACGAGGTAGCGGGTCATCCTCACATCATTCCGCATGCGCGCGTGCCCGACGCCGGGTGGACCGTGAAAAGACGCCGCACCCGGGAACGCGTCCCGGGTGCGGCGCCTTCGCTGATCGCGCGCTTACGGCGTGTACGGCGCCGACGGGGCGTCGATCGCCTGCTGGTTCTGCGCCGGGCCGTTTCCGGCCTTCAGCTGGGCGAGGCGCGCCTCGACCTCGGTCAGCTCGCCCATGTCGTCGAGCTGGTTGAACTGAGCGTCGAGGCTCGATGCGGCGAGCTCCTGCTTGCCGGCCGCGAGAGCCTCCTGGCGACGCACCTTGTCTTCGAACCGGCCCAGCTCGCTGGTCGGGTCGAGCACGTCGATCGACTTGACCGCGTCGTGCACCTTGGTCTGCGCCTCGGCTGTCTTGGCACGGGCGACGAGCTCGGAGCGCTTGTTCTTGAGCTGCTCGAGCTTCTGCTTCATGCCGTTGAGGCCGTCCTTGAGCTTGTTGACCACCTCGGTCTGCGAGGCGATCGTCGGCTCGGCCTGCTTGGCCTCGTTCTCGGCGCTGATCTGGCGCTGGAGGGCGATCTTGGCCAGGTTGTCGAACTTGTCGGCGTCGGCCGTGTTGCCTTGGGTGCGCAGCTCGTCGGCCTTGCGGCTCGCGGCGAGCGCCTTGTTGCCCCATTCGGCCGCCGCCTGCACGTCCTCCTGGTGGTCGCGCTCCAGCAGGCGCAGGTTGCCGATCGTCTCGGCGATGGCCGACTCGGCGTCGGCGATGCTGTTCGTGTAGTCGCGAACGAGCTGGTCGAGCATCTTCTCGGGGTCTTCGGCCTGGTCGAGGAGCGCGTTGATGTTCGCGCGCACCAGGGTGGAGATGCGGCCGAAGATGGACTGCTTTGCCATCACAGGGATTCCTTTCACTCGGTAGTCACGTGGGGATTGGGCGGCCCGGCGGCGGGCCTGAGGTTGCGCGGCCTAGAAGCGACCACCCCCTCGGCGGCCGCGTGTGCCGCCGCCGCCGAAGCTTCCGGGCCGGAATCCGCCGCCGCCGCTGCGGCCGCGTCCGCCGCCGCCTCCGCCGAGCATTCCGCCCAATCCACCGGAGAGGCCGCCGGACGATCGTCCGCCGCCCCCGCCGCTGAGCAGCGAGTTGATGACGATGCCGCCGAGCACGGCGCCGAGCATCCCGCCGCCGCCTGATCCGCCGGCCGGGGCGCCGAGCATGCCGCCGCCGGAGAACGCGCCGACGTCGTTCTGCGCGGACCGAATGGCCTGACCCGCGAGCTGATCCGCCCGCTGCGCGTACTGGAGCGCCTGCGCCGGATCGCTCGCCTGAAGCTGCTGCGCGCGCACGAGCGACGCGCCGGCCTCGGCGAGGCGCGTGCGCGCCTCGGCGCCGACCGCGCCGCGTCGCGCGGTGATGTAGTCCTCGGCGGCGGAGACCTGCGCCTGCGCCTGCATCATGAGCTGGCCGAGCATCTGGCGATTGCGCTGATCCTGCGCGGCGGCATCGCGCACGTTCTGCACGACGCCGTCGATCGCGGTGTTCGCCGCCTCGAGCGCCTGCAGCGTCGCGATGGGCCGCTTCGCACCGCCCGACAGGTTCTGGCGCGCGGAGTCGACCTGCTGGCGCGTCGACGCGATGACGCCGGCCACCCGCCCGTCGGAATCGGGGAGGGCCGCTGCGGTGGCCATGTCCTGCTCGAGCTCGGCGATGAGCGCCGCCGCGTTCCTCTCGGCCTCCGCCAGGTCCGTCCCGACCTTCGTGATCGCCTCCTGCAGCAGGACGGCCTGCGACACGGCCTCCTCGGCGGCGCGGATGCTGACGGCCGCGCGCCCGCCGTCGCCCGCGCCGATCGCGGACTGCGCCTCCGCCAGTTGCTCGTCGGCGAACGCGACGCGGTCCCGCGCCTGCTGCGGGTTGTCGGCGACCGTCGAGAGCGCCTCGGGCGCGTACTGGGTGGACAGCCGCGCAAGCTCGGCGGCCGACGCGTCGATCGAGGCGGCGGCCTTTGCGCGCGCCTCCTGCACGCGCGCGAGCGCCTCGGGTGCGTTCTGCTCGAGTTTGCGCAGCTCGTCGAATGCCGCCGCCTTCTCGTCGAGCTCGTCGCTGGCGTGCTGGCAGAGCTGGAGGATCTGCGCGTTCCACGCGCGGGTCTCCTCCTCGGTGTCTTCGATGCCGTCGTCGAGCTTCTGCTTGAGAGTGAAGGCCTCGTTCAGGTTCGCCTTGGCGGTCTCGAGCGCCTGCGCGAACTCCTGGGTCGCCGCGTCGCCGAACTGGGCGCGCGCGAACCCGAGCTCCTGCTCGCTCGTTCGCACGGCATCGTCCATCTCGACGAGCGCGGACGACGCGCGGCGCGCGAGCTCCTTCGTGTCGAGCGTCTCGAGCGGTGTCTGCGCCTTGCCGGGGCCGACGGGGCCCTTCTTCTTGCGGCGACTGCGCACGATGAGCCAGACGATCAGGGCGATCGCCGCCGCGATGACGAGGAAGATCAACAGTCCGCCGAAGAACCCTCCGCCGCCCGACTCGCCCGGTTGGCCGCCGCCCGCGGCGGTCTCGAAGCCGTCAGCGGCAGCGATCGCCGCGCCGGCGTAGTCGCCGTCGCTGAGCTGCGGCCGGATGGACTGCTCGATCGCATCGAGCTGCTCGCCGCTGATGGGCCCCTCGGTGTCGGCGGAGATGTAGTACTGGCGTGCTTCGGTGGCCACCGCGAGCAGGTATTGGGTCGCGCCGAGGCCGTTGTCGAGCGCGACCTGGTCGGCCCACTCCTGGCGGTTCGAGGGGTTGGTGAACTCGTCGACGTACACGACGTACAGGTCGATGCCGGTGTCGTCGAAGAGCTCCTCGAGGCGGTCCTCGACGGCGTTCACCTGACCGCCGAGTACGTCGACCTGGTCGACGACTCGCCCCGCCCCCAGCTCCACCGGGTCGGTCGCCCACGCAGCACCGCCGGCACCCGCGAGCACCAGCCCCCACGCCGCACCGAGCGCCGCGACCCACCGAGCACGCATCGAACCCCCTTCGGCACGATCGAACATCGCCACCGCGAGTCTATTCAGCCGCGGAGGACGGGCGATAGCCAGCGGCTCCCGCAAGGAGCGGACCGGATACCGCCCAGTGGGCCGCCCGCGCGGCATCCGTGTCTTCAGCCCGCCTACCGGTAGCCTGTGCGACTCGGAGGACCCATGGACGACCGCTACGGAACCGATGTTCTCGCCGCCGGCTGGCGCGAGCGCGCGCGACGCGTGGTGCCTCGCATCGAGGCGGAGCGCGACCTCGTCGTGGAGGTCGCCGACGACGGCTGGTGCGGCGCGGTCGTGGGGCTCTCGGGCGGGAACGTCGAGCTCGAGGACCGGCACGGACGGCGGCGCCTCTTCCCGCTCGGTGCGGGGTTCCTCATCGACGGCGAGGACGTCGTGCTGGTGCGCCCCGAGGCGAAGGCGCCCGTCGCGCCGTCGCGCACCGCATCGGGGTCGTTCGCCGTCGGGAGCGAACGCGCCCGCGTCGCGCGCGCGAGCCGCATCCTCGTCGAGGGGCGCCACGACGCCGAGCTCGTCGAGCGCATCTGGGGTGATGATCTGCGCGTCGAAGGCGTCGTCGTGGAGTACCTGCAGGGCGTCGACCTGCTGGCCGCCCTCCTCGAGGACGAGCCGCCGTCGGCCGAGCGACGCTACGGCGTGCTCGTCGACCACCTCGTGCCCGGCTCGAAGGAGGCGCGCATCGCGGAATCCGTGCTGCGCGGCCGCCACGGCGCGCACGTGAAGATCGTGGGGCATCCGTATATCGACGTGTGGCAATGCGTGAAGCCGGATGCCGTCGGCATCGCCGCGTGGCCCGAGGTGCCTCGCGGGGTCGATTACAAGACGGGCGTGTGCCGCGCGCTCGGCTGGCCGGCCGACTCGCAGGCCGACCTCGCGCGTGCGTGGCAGCGCATCCTCGGCTCGGTGCGGTCGTATCGCGACCTCGAGCCCGCGCTCCTCGGCCGCGTCGAGGAGCTCATCGACTTCGTGACCGCGTGAGCGGTCCCGTAGCCTGGAGTGGTGAGCGAGACCCCAGCCGCGCCGCGCCTGTTCCGCGACAAGCCGGTGTCGTTCGTGCGCCGCAGCGGCCGCATGTCCGAGGCGCAGGAGCGCGCGTGGAGCGAGCTCGCCCCGCAGTACGTGATCGAGGTCCCGCGCGGCATGGCCGCGACGAGCGTGGCCGCCGACGAGCCGATCGACCCCGCCGCAGTGTGGGGCCGCGAAGCGCCGCTCGTCGTCGAGATCGGCTCGGGGCAGGGGCACGCGATCGTCCACGCGGCGACCTCGAACCCCGAGTGGGACTTCCTCGCGATCGAGGTCTTCAAGGCCGGGCTCGCCCGCACGATGCTCGACGCCGAGCGCGCCGGCGCGCGCAACCTGCGGCTCGTCGAGGCGAACGCGCCGGAGGTGCTCGAGCACCTGCTGCCCGAGGCATCCGTGTCGGAGCTCTGGGTGTTCTTCCCCGACCCGTGGCACAAGAAGAAGCACACCAAGCGTCGGCTCGTGACGCCCGAGTTCGCCGCGCTGGCAGCACGGGCGCTGCGCGACGGCGGCATGCTGCGGCTCGCGACAGACTGGGAGGACTACGCGCTCCAGATGCGCGACGTGCTGAACGGGGCGGATGCCTTCGAGAAGGCCTTCGAGGGCGAATGGGCCGACCGCTACGAAGGTCGCGTGCTGACGGCGTTCGAGCGCAAGGGCGCTCGCGCCGGTCGTGACATCCGCGACCTGGCGTACCGCAGGCTCGCCCGATGACCGCCCCACGGGCGGCCTGACGTGCCCGCGCATCCCGCCGTCGAGCTCGGCGTGCGCCCCGCATGGTCGTGGGCGCTCGCGCCGTCCCTGCTCGCGTGTCTGGCCGCGCCCGCGTTCTTCGTGGCTCGAATCCCGTGGCTCGGATGGGTCCTGCTGGCGGTGGCGCTCGCGCTCGCGGCCGCGGTGGAGCGGACGACGGATGCCGCACCCGTCGCACCCGGAGCCGAGACGTCGGGCGGCGCCGGTGGCGACATCCGCGGCATCCGTCGGGCCCCGAATCTCGTGCGCGACCTCTCGCTCATCGCGATCGGCCTGCTCATCGTGAGCTCGATCCCGCTGAAGGCGGAGCTCGACAACCTCGCGATCCTGCGGTTCGCGATCGCGCTCGGCGGCGCCGTGGTGGTCCCGTACGTCGTGTCGCGGTGGATCTACCGCGATCACGCGATCCGCTTCCCGTGGCGCGGGGGAGGGCGCTGGACGCGGTTCCAGTGGCTGTGGCTCGTCGCCGTGCTTGCGCTCGGGTGGCTGATCTTGCCGTTCTACTTCATCACCTCGGGCGTGTACGCGAACTGGCCCGTCGTCGACACGCCCGACCTCATCGCGCGGCTGTTCGTCGGCGTCGGCGCGGTCGGCATCTGGGACGAGCTGTTCTTCATCTGCACGTGCTTCGCGCTGCTGCGCCGGCATTTCCCCGACTGGCAGGCCAACATCCTGCAGGCGGTCGTGTTCGTGTCGTTCCTGTGGGAGCTCGGCTACCAGGCGTGGGGCCCGCTGCTGACGATCCCCTTCGCGCTCCTGCAGGGTTTCATCTTCATGAAGACGCGCTCGCTCGCCTACGTGGTGACGGTGCATCTCCTGTTCGACGCGGTCGTGTTCCTCGTGCTCGTGCACGCGCACAATCCGGGTGCGCTCGACTGGCTGTTCCTCGTCTGACGCCCGCTCGCGCGAGCGTCGTTGCCCAGGCCCTGCCCAGGCCGGCTCGCTAAGCTGGCACGCGGATCCCGACAGGATCCCCGGACGAGGGTTCAGTACCCGGTGTGCGACAAGACTGGCCAGGAGACGCTGTCATGTCGTGGGTCATCCTCATCATCTCCGGTGTGCTCGAGGCCGTGTGGGCCACTGCGCTCGGCAAGTCGGAGGGCTTCACGAAGCTCTGGCCGAGCGTCGTCTTCGGCGTCGCGCTCGTCGCCAGCATGGGCGGGCTCGCGTGGGCGATGCGCGACATCCCGACCGGCACCGCATACGCCGTGTGGGTGGGCATCGGCGCAGCGCTCACGGTCGCGTACGCGATGATCACCGGCGCGGAGCCGTTCTCGATCGTGCGCCTGCTGCTGATCCTCGGGCTCGTGGGCTGCGTCGTCGGGCTGAAGCTCGTCGGGCACGAATAGAGGCGGACGCCGCTCCCGCCGCATCCGCAAGATGAGGGCTTCGTGAGCAACAGGCTCCGAGGTCTGGACGCGCTTCGGGTCGTGTGACAGTGTCACCGCCAGGGCCGGCGACATCGGGGTCACCGGCGGAAAGGGCACACGATGCTGAAGAGGAACACGCGGACGGCGGCCATCGTCGCCGTCGGCGCGGTCGCCGCAAGTCTGGCGATCGCATCACCCGCACTCGCCGTACCGAACAACAACTCCGTCAAGAAGCTGACCAAGGCGGTCACGCTCGAGGGTGTGATGGAGCACCTCGAGGCGTTCCAGGCGATCGCCGACGAGCACGGCGACCGCGCCGCAGGACGCGACGGGTACGCGGCATCCGTCGACTACGTCGTCGACCAGCTCGAGGGAGCCGGCTACTCGCCTGTGGTTCAGGAGTTCGAGTTCCCCTACTTCGATGAGAACAACGCGCTCGTGCGGATCTCGCCGAACCCGCGCGCGTTCATCGACGGCACGGACTTCCTGCGGAACCGGTTCGACTCGGGCAGCCCCGAGGGCACGGCGACGGGTCCGCTCGTGCCGGTGGGCATCGTCCTCGTCGACGAGGACGACCCGCCCAACAGCAACACGAGCGGCTGCGAGGCCTCGGACTTCGCGGGCTTCCCGGTGGGGGCGATCGCGCTCATGCAGCGCGGCACGTGCGGATTCGCGGTGAAGGCGCTCAACGCCGAGGCGGCGGGTGCGGCCGGCGTCATCATCATGAACGAGGGCCAGAGCATCCCGGACGACCGCGAAGGCCTGCTCAACATGATCGGCGATGCGACGGGACTCACCATTCCGACTGTCTTCGTCACGTCGGATGTCGGTGAGGACCTCTACTCGACCCCGTTGGCCACCGTCACCGTGACGGTCGACTACGACGAGGAGACCCGCACGGCGTGGAATGTCCTCGCCGAGACGAAGGCCGGCAACGACGACAACGTCGTGATGGCGGGCGCGCACCTCGACGGCGTTCAGGACGGCGCCGGCATCAACGACAACGGCTCGGGCAGCGCCGCGCTGCTGGAGACGGCGATCCAGATGCAGAAGGTGAAGCCCAACAACACCGTGCGCTTCGCGTGGTGGGGTGCCGAGGAAGAGGGACTGCTCGGCTCGGAGTACTACGTCGGGAACCTGAACGAGGAGGAGCAGGGCGACATCGCGCTGTACCTCAACTTCGACATGGTCGCGTCGCCGAATTACATGTTCGGCATCTACGACGGCGACAACTCGAGCGGTACGGCTCCGGAAGGGTTCATCCCGCCGGGTTCCGCGGAGATCGAGGATGTCTTCGAGGCCTACTACGACAGTGTCGGCGAGCCCTACCAGGACACCGACTTCTCGGGCCGCAGCGACTACGGGCCGTTCATCGACGTCGGCATCCCGGCCGGCGGTCTGTTCACCGGTGCGGAGGACAAGAAGACCGCTGACGAGGCGGCGCTGTACGGCGGCGTGATCGGCGCGGCGTACGACCCGTGCTACCACCAGCCGTGCGACAACCTGACCGGTGCCGGGCAGGACGTCGCCCTGTACGACCTGCTGCGCGCGGAGTACGACCTCGAGGGCAACGTGAACCTGCACGCGCTCGACGTGAACTCCGACGCGATCGCCGCGGCGGTGATCACGTTCGCGTTCGACACGTCGACCGTGAACGGCGTGCGTGCACCGGGCAAGTCGCACGGTGCGGGCAAGAGCGCGGACGCCTTCAAGAACCGGTCCGCGGGCTGAGAACCGAGCTGCGGATCTCACCTTCAACATGACGTCGAAATGACTTCCGCGCGAAGTCTTGACGGCCGTCGCCGGGTGAGTATCTTCGGTTCTGCGAAGAGAAAACAGGAACGAGGTGACCGCAAGGTAACCGGATACAGAAACCGCAAATCGCATTGACGATCGCCCCCGGGCGTGGTCTTCGGACCGCGACTCCCGGGGGCGATCATCGTTGTGCCGGAGCGGCGCCGCCTGCACGGCGCGCTCAGCGGGCGGTGATAACCTCGATCGGTACGCCTCCGTAGCTCAGGGGATAGAGCGTTGGTTTCCGGTACCAAAGGTCGCAGGTTCGATTCCTGTCGGGGGCGCAAGCAAGCAAGGTGAAGAGACCGGCCCGTGTGGTCGGTCTCTCTGCATTCGGGCATCGACAGCGCGGAGCACGCGGGAGCGTCGCCCTACGCGGGTGATCTTCGTTCCGCGGCGTTCCGCCCACTTCGCCGCACTGCTTGGCTTCGCTCATGACCGGCGATGCCGTGGCGCCCGCCAAGCTGAACCGCCGACTGGCGATCCTCCTCGCCATGGCGATGTTCGTGCTCGTGGTCGACACGTCGATCATGAACGTGTCGATCTCGGCGGTCGTTCGCGACCTCGACACGACGGCAAGCGGCGTGCAGGGGGCGATCGCCCTCGAGGCGCTCGTGTCGGCGGCGTTCATCCTGATCGGCGGCAAGGTGGGCGATCTCATCGGGCGCAAGCGCGCGTACGCCCTCGGCCTCATCGGGTACGCGGTCGGCGCGATCGCGATGACGCTCGCGCAGGGGCTGACGGCGATCATCGTCTTCTGGGCCTTCGTCGGCGGCATCGGCGCTTCGCTGCTGCTGCCCGCGATGCAGTCCCTCATCCACGGGAACTTCGCGGGCGACCACCAGAAGAGGGTCTATGCGCTCGTCGGCGCCGCGGCGGCGATCGCAGCGGCGATCGGGCCGCTGCTGGGCGGTGTCATCACGACGTTCCTGTCGTGGCGCGTGGGATTCCTGCTGGAGGCGCTCATCATCGCGATCGTCCTGATCGGACTGCCCCTGGTGCGCGACGTGCCGTACACCGGCGACCGCTCCATCGACCTCGTGGGGGCCGCTCTCTCGGTGATCGGCATGGGCGGCGTCGTGCTGGGGATCCTCGTGTGGCAGGAGGGCGGAGGCTATGTCGGGCTCATCATCGGACTGGGTGTCGTCGCCCTCGGCGGCCTCGCGATCTGGCTGCGGCGGCGCCACCGTGCGGGCAAGCCCGTGCTGCTCGACCCAGACCTGTTCCGCTCGAAGCTGTTCCGCAGGGGCGTGACCGGACAGCTCCTTCAGCAGATCGCGCTCGGCGGCACGATGATCGTGCTTCCGCTGTATCTCCAGATGGTCCTCGAGTACAACGCCCTGCTCGCGGGCCTTTCGATCGCTCCGCTGTCGCTCAGCATGTTCGTCGTCGCGATCGTGGCGGGTCGCCGCGCCAAGGGGCGCCCTGCCAATCTCATCCTCACCGGCTTCATACTGACGGCGGCGGGACTCGTGATCCTCGAGCCGATCATCCCCACCGCGACATCAGGCTGGTTCCTCACCGTGCCGCTCATCATCGCCGGCACGGGCCTCGGGCTGCTCGTGTCGCAGCTGAACAACTACACGCTCTCGCCCATCTCGAACGAGCGCGTGAGCGAGGCCGCGGGCGTCAACTCCGCCGCGGGGTCGTTCGGTCTCTCGTTCGGGCTCGCGTTCGCGGGCGCGATCATGCTCTCGATGCTGTCGGCGTCGTTCACGACCTTCGCCGCGCAGTCCGATGTGTTGACGGCCGAGGAGCAGGAGCGCGTGACCGCCGTCCTCGAAGAGGACGCGCAGCTCGTCTCCAACACCGCGCTGACCGAGCTGCTGGACGAGGCATCGCCCGAAGCGGCCGACGAGATCATCCGCATCAACACGCAGGCGCGGCCTCTCGCGCTGCAGATCGCGCTCCTCGTGCCGATCATGTCGGCGGGAATCGGCGTGGTGAACGGATTGCGGATGCGGCGATTGCCGGATCCGCGCGCATCGAGCGGAGCGGAGGGCATGCTGCTCGGTTGAGACGCGGTCGAGGAAGTCACCCGGGTCGGATGATGCGAGCCGCGTTCGCCGTCGGTGGACTGACGCCGACCGGTTGCCGCGCCCGGCGATCGGGGACACCGCGAGGGGGTGGCGGCATGGCGGGGATCGTCGAGGTCGCCTCAGCGGCCACGGGACCGCGGCGATGAGCGCGAACCCGGATGCCGTCATCGCGCGACGCGTCGGGCGCGGCATCCGCTGGACCGAGCGTGTGAACGCCCGTGACCTGGAGTCCCTCGCCCTTGCGGCGGGATCGGCGGCGTTCCTCGGGGGAGCGGTCGCGGCCCTCGTTGCATTCCGGCTCCAACCGGCGCCGATCGCGGGACCCGACTCGCTCGGTCAATTCGCGGCGTTGGCCTCCGCTGTCGTCGCGCTCCCGTGCGTCGCCGGGGCGCGCTACCTCGTCGCCGCGCGCGGCGGCGAGCGACTGCGGCTGCTCGACCACCTCGACATCGCGGCGCTCGCGATGGCCCACGCGATCGTCGCACTGCTGGGCTGGACGCTGCTGGCGTCGATCCTCGCAGAGGCGTTCCTCGGCGCGGAGGTGTTCCCGCTGGCAGTGGTCGTGCTGACAGGCGTCGCGACCGCGATCACCGCGTACACGGCGTTCACGTCGGCCGCGACGATGGACTCGAAAGGGCTCGCGCTGCTGTTCGCCGCGTTCTTCGTTCTCGGCGTGCTCGCGGCCATGCTGACAACGAGCGACCCCGACTGGTGGAAGGACAATCTCAGCGCGCTCGGAGTCACGACGAACGACTCGGCGCGAGCGTTCAACTTCACGCTCATCGTGTCGGGATTCCTCGTCACCTCGCTCGCGCGATCGGCCACGAGGGGTGCGGCGACGAGCGAAGTGAGCGGCCTGCTCCGCGTGCGGACGTGCCTCGTGGTGCTCGGCATCTTTCTCGCGCTCGTCGGGGTCTTCCCGGTCGATGTGTACTTCGTCGTCCACGTCGCGGTCTCGCTCGGGATGGTCGTGGCGTTCGGAGTCCTCGTCACGCGCCTGCCTCGATGGGCGCCCGGGCTGGCCCGTCCGTTCATCGTGCTCGGATGGCTCTTCCTCGCGGTCATGATCATGTTCGGGGTCTTCTACGCGATCGGCTACTACACCCTCACCGCCGTGGAGCTGATCGGGGGTGCGCTCGTGTTCGCGTGGGTGGTCCTCTTCATCCGGAACACCGCGGCGCTCGACCAGGATGCGCCGTGACGGTGGCCCTTTCCGCGCGACCTTCGCCGTGGCACGATTCGCTCCGGGGAGATGAACGGGCGGAGACCGGGATGAGGGTGCAGGAGTCGCGCCGGATTCCGTCGCATGCCGTCGATCGTCCTGCGCTGCGCGCGCAGCTCGACGCCGGTACCGCGTCCCCGCTGTCGCTGATCGTCGCTCCGGCCGGCGCGGGGAAGACCGTGCTCCTCGGGCAGTGGGTGGCGTCGCGACCGGAGCTCGCGGCGGCGTGGATCGACACCGCTTCCGACGATGCGGATCCGCTGGTGCTCTCGCGGAAGCTGCTCGCGGCGATCGCCGAGGCGAGGCCGGAGTTCCGGCCTCCGCTTGCGGCCATCGCGACCGCGGCCCGCCGGCTCGGGGATGCCTATCTGGAGGACCTCGCCTCGGGACTGCACGACATCGACCCGCTGGTGCTCATCTTCGACGACCTCGATCGGATCGCCGGCACGCCGGTGCTGACCGACCTGTGGCGACTCGTCGATATGATCCCGGCCGGTGTGCACGTGGTCTTCGCGTCGCGTACCGACCTGCAACTCGGCTGGAGTCGTCAGCGCGTGCACCACGACCTCGTCGAGATCCGCCAGCGCGAGCTCGCCTTCGACGAGGCGACCACGGCCCGCGTCATCTCGACGATCACCGGCGCACCGGTCACGGAGGAGGTTGCGACGAAGGTGACGGTCCGCACGGAGGGCTGGGCCGTGGGCGTGCAGCTGACGGCGCTGTCGATGCGGTTCGGGGCGAACCCACTCCAAGTGGTCGAGACGATGACGGAGACCGATCGCCTCATCACCGACTACCTCGGCGAGGAGGTGCTCGACGGGCTCTCGCCCCGCCGCCGCGCGGCCGTGATCCAGCTCGCCGTGCTCGACGAGTTCGACCCGAATCTGGCAGGGGTGGTGACCGGGCTCGACGGCGAAATGCTGCTCGCGGGCCTGGAACGGGACTCGCTCTTCGTCGTACCCGTCCCCGACCGTGTCGGCTGGTACAGGTTCCATCGACTGTTCCGTGACCTGCTCCTGCTGCGATTGCGCGCCCACGACCGCGATGCGGAGTCCGACCTGCTGAGCGTCGCATCGCGCTGGCTCTCCGAGGCGGGCGATGACGAGGGTGCGATCGACTGCGCCGTCCGGGCGCACGACTGGGACCGCGTACTCGATCTCGTCCTCGCGCTCGAGCGCGGCTATTACGAGTCGCATCGCATGGGAACGATCGTGCGGTGGCTCGGCGAGGTTCCCGGCAGGAAGCTCGCCGAGCGCCCCGACGCCGCGATCCTCCTCGCGATGGCGGAGGGCATGAGCGGCGGCGCGATGCGCGCGGTGGACTCGTTCCGCGCGCTCCTCGCCGACGGCCACCTGACGCCGGGTCAGCGTCAGGTCGCGCTCGCGTACCTCGCCGCCTGCGTGCAATTCCACCCCGACACGGAGTTCTTCGCGCCGGTAGCGCGTGCCGCGGTGACCGAGATCACGCGGCATCCGGATGCTCCCCGCCCCGATCTGCTGGGTCTCACGTCGCGCCACCTGCTGCTGACCGTGGGTCAGGTCTCGCTCGGGCGTGCGCGCCTCCTGCTCGGCGACATCCACGCGGCGCGTCGCATCTTCGAGGGCGCTCTGCGCGCTGCGGGGACCGCGTACCGGCCGTACCGGGTGCACACTCTGGGCTCGCTCGCGATGGCGGAGGCGCTGTCCGGATGCCTCGTGGCCGCGTCCGAGCACGCCGAGGAGGCGCTGTCGCTCGCGCGCGAGGACGACCTCCTCGTGCATCCGGCCCCTGCCGAGGCCTATCTCGCTCGGGCGCTCGTCGCGGTGCAACGGGGCGAGGCGGAGGCGGGGGCGCTCGCCCTGCACGAGGGGGCGGCGCGAGCGTTGTCGAACCAGCGCACCCAACTCCTGTGGATCGCGTGGCTCGTCTCGCGCGCCGTCTACCCGGAAGGCGGGGTGGCGGGCGTCGAAGAGCCCGAGGGACCCCGGCCGGCGTTCGTGCGAGACGCTCTGCTCGCGCTCGAGCTGAGGAGGGCGCGCTCGCGAGGTGCACCCCTCCCGCCGCCGAATCACCCCGCGTCGTGGTCGTACATCGCGTTCGAGGAGATCGCGGCGCTGCTCGCACTCGGACGCGCCGCCCAGGCCCGCGCACGCATGACGGAGTTCGCGCCCCAACCCGAACCCGACGCTCCGCTGCCGGGGGTCGAGCACGAGATCCTTGAAGGCTGGCTGTGCGCCGCCGAGAAGCGGAACCCGGAGTCCAGAGCGCACCTGATCACGGCATTGCGGCTGGCCGAGCCCGAATGGCTCGTCCAGCCGTTCGTCCGAGCGGGCGCAGCCGTGGCGGACCTGGTCGACGAGCTCCCGGGCGTGGGGAACGGCTTCCGCAGCGCCGTCGTGAACGCGGCACGGGCGGCCGCCGCGCCTCCTCGTCAGCACCTCGCCGAGCGACTCACGACCCGTGAACTCGAGCTGCTCGGCTACCTCCCGAGCCGTCTCACGATCCCGGGCATCGCCGCGCGCTGCTACGTCTCGACGAACACGATCAAGACTCACCTCGGGCACATCTATCGAAAGCTCGGCGTGCAGAGCCGAGACGCCGCCGTGGAGCGTGCGCGCGAGCTCGGGCTCATCACCGCGCGAGACGCGGCTGACGTCCTGTGACGTCTCGCGACGGAGGGAACCATGGACGAGCCGACCTGGGTGAGCCGGATGACGCTGCCCCTGTCCATCGCATCACTCGTGTATCTCGCCGCCTACTCATGGCTGGTGATCGCAGACCTGAGCGGGCCTGCGCGGACCGTCGCCTCGGTACTCGTAGGCGTCACGTGGGCCTTGTTCATCGTCGACTACGTCGTCCGGCTCACGCTCGCAGACGGTCGCTGGCGGTGGTTCCGCAAGCACCTCGGCGCCCTCGCTTTCGCGCTCCTGCCCGTGCTGCGCCTCGTGCTCCTGCTCGAGCGCCTGACCCACCTCCCCGGTCTGCGGCGCACACGCGGGGCAGCGCTGCGGACGCGCATCGCCGTGTACGGCGGCGGTGTCGTCGTCGTACTCGTGTACATCGCGTCGCTCGCCGTGCTCGAGGCCGAGCGGCACTCACCCGGAGCCGACATCGTGGACTTCGGCATCGCGCTGTGGTGGTCGTGCGTCACCGTGACGACGACGGGCTTCGGAGACTACGTGCCTGTGACGATGGCGGGCCGTGCGGTCGCAGTCGGGCTGATGTTCGGCGGAATCATCCTGTCGGGCATCATCACCGCGACGCTCGCATCCTGGATCCTCGACCGGGCGTCGCGCGGGCATGACGACGAGGAGCCCGCGACGCGGGCGCAGGCACGCGCGATCATGGCGCGCATCGAAGGGCTGGGCGGGTCGGAGGAGTCGCAGGGCCGCGGCGTCCCTCAGGGCTGAGCGTCGTGAGGTGCGACGTCCTCTTCCGAGGCGACGATGGGCTCGACGGGATTCACGGAGACGACCTCGATGTGGAGCCCGTCGAAGAGCTCGAGCACGCCGAGCAGCCGGGACTGGTCCGCGACCGGCCCGATGATCCGCGTGAGGCCCAGCTCGTCGGTCATGACGTCGAAGCCGTCGAGCGCGAGGATCAGCTCAGGGCTCAGGCGGCCGCGGACGATCAGTTCCATCACCTGAACGCGCATGCTCGCATCTCCCGTCGGCGCCCTGCTGCAACCGGCGTCCCGGCGTTCGGCTCACACCGCGAGCGCCCGCGCCTTGAGCGCGTCGAACTCGGTCTGCGAGATCGTCCCGGCGTCGAGGAGCGACTTGGCCTTGGCGATATCGTCGACCGCGCTCGGCGCCCCCGCGGTGGCGCGGATGTACTCGTCCTGCTGCTGCCTCAGCTGGCGCGCCTGCGCCATGGACCGCTCCTGCATGCTCGATCCCCGGGCGATCAGGTAGACGAGCGCTGTCAGGAACGGCACGAAGATCAAGAAGAGGATCCACACCGCCTTGAGCCACCCGTTGAGCGTGTGGTCGCGGAAGATGTCGGTCAGGATCGAGAACAGCACCATGAGGTAGGCGACGAAGACGAACACCCAGAAGAACCACGCGATCCAGCTCCACAGATCCATTGCCCCGCCAATCGTCGATGACGGACCCGGCGTCCGTCCTACGAGCACGCTAGGAGAGGGCGGATGCCGCGGCGTCACCCTGCGCGGGTGAAAGCGCGACACTCAGGCGTTGAGCTGCTCCACGACGTCGTCCGCCGACTCCTCGATCGCCTTCCGGAGTCGCGTGTAGTCGTCCGCATCGATCGCCTTGCTGACGCGCTTCTCCGAGCGCAGCAGCGCCTCTTCGACGCGGTCGGCCCACCGGTCGTCCACCACCGCGACGACGGCGGAGGTGCCCGGCGCGAGGTACTCGTCGACGTCGACGCCGAACTGCTTCTCCTCGCGGTTCTTCTTGATCTTGCCGAGTATCGCGCCGATGCCGGCGCCGACCGCGGTCGCCGCCAGCAGGGGAGGTGCGAAGAGGCCGACCACGACGCCGGCGCCCGCGCCCCAGGCCGCGCCGTGACCGACCGACTTGTCGCCGTGCTCCTTGACCTGCACCTTTCCATCGCGACCGCGCACCAGCACCACGGCGCCGATGATCTCGTAGCCTCCGGCGTCCTGGCCGCTGCGCAGCGAGCGGTAATCCTCGGTCGCCGACTCGGCGTCGGCGTACGAGCCGACGACCAGCGCAAGGTTCTGTGTGCTCATCGAGATCCCCTTCGAACCGCGCGACCGGCCGCCCGGTCGCCGTCGGCCTCATTCTCGCCGTCGGGACGCGCGGGGCGTTCACCCGATCCGGGTGAGACGTGGGGGGTCAGCGCTCGCCTTCCGGCGCGACGCCGTCGAGGTTCTCGACCACCTGGTCGCCCTCGACGGTCTGCGTGACGTCGAGCTCTTGCGCCGGCACATCGGCCGCGGCATCCGTCACGCCCGTCATCGACGCGATCGCCTGCTCGAGCCGCTCCGCCAGATATGCGTGGCCGGCGTCGGAGGGGTGGTTGTTGCCGAGGGGGCTCGTGTCGATCACGTCGAGGTAGTTTTCGGGCGAGATCCACTCCTCCCGAAGCGGCGAGACGTACCACCAGCCGCGGGCGCCGGCGAGCTCGGCGAGGTCTTTGTCGATGCGCGCGGTCGCCTTCTCGACGGGAAGCACCTGCGGCGCCGGACCCAGCACGACGAACGCGGCGTCGGGGTAGAGCGCGGCGAGCGCGTCCCATGCACCGATCACGGCTTCGCGATAGCCCGCCGCGGGCTGCTTCCGGTCGTTGATCGAGCCCTCGACGATCACGAGGTCGGGATCGAGCGAGGGGTCGAGTCCCGCGATGCGGTCGGGGTACGACGGGCCGTCGATGCCGGGCTTCAGGTAGCCGCTCCCACGCACGCCGTCGACGACGACGTCCCACCCGAGGCGCTCGCCGATCACGTACGCGAACCCGAGCGTCGGCATCGACGCAGCCGAGCCGTACACCCACGAGTCGCCGAACACGAGGACCTTCGGATGCTCCGGCAGCGAGAGCGGCGCAGGTGCGAGCATCGCGGGCGGAGCAGCGGCGTCGCCCTCTGCGACGGGAGTCGCGGGAGCCGCCCACGGTCGCCACGCCGCCACCGCGATGACGAGCGCCACCGCGACCGCGAGGGCCACAAGGGCCCACAGCGGCGTCCGCGCTCGGGTCGGCGTCGTCGACGTCATGAAGCGAGGGTACGTCACGATCCCGCACACCCCGAATCGCTTCGGCGGGCGGCTGTGGACACCCATCACGGATGCTCGGCGGGGCGTGCGAGGATACTCCGATGCAACGCCTCGTGACCGCCGAGCTCGACCTCGAACTGGGGTCGTCGGTCGACCTCATCTTCCAGATCTCCGCGGCCCAGCAGGTGCCGGTCGTGAGCGAGTCGCTGACGTTCACGCAGGGCGATCGCGTGTACACGCCGACCGAGATCGTCGACCAGTCCGGCAGCCGTCTGCATCGGCTCACGGGCGAGGCCGGCGCCATCGAGGTGCGCTACGAGGCGACCGTCGACGGGCAGGCCGCGACGAGCCGGACGAGCGACCTCGAGGCGATCACGTACCTCCGCCCGAGCCGGTACTGCCAGTCCGACGAGGTGTTCCAGCAGGCGCGCCGCCAGTTCAAGGGACTGCACGGTCACGACCTCATCGCGGCGGTCTCGGACTTCGTCTCCAGCAGCACGACCTACACCCCCGGGCTCAGCAAGGGAACCGACAGTGCCGTCACGACTCTCATGACGGGGCAGGGCGTATGCCGCGACTACGCGCACGTCGTGATCGCGCTGCTGCGCGCGATGGACATGCCCGCGCGCTACACCGCGTGCTATGCACCGGGCCTGCGACCCATGGACTTCCACGCCGTCGCCGAGGCGTACCACGACGGCGCCTGGTACGTGATCGACGCGACACGTCTGGCGAACCGGAGGTCGCTCGTGCGCATCGCGACAGGGCGCGACGCCGCCGACAGCGCGTTCCTCAGCTATCACGGCGGATACGTCGGCTTGACTCGCCTTCGGGTGAACGCGTGGGTCGTACCCGACGAGCCGCCGCTCGACGGTTTCGAGCCGCTCTCCCTGCCGGCGGAGGATCCGGCGGCGGACGACCATCTGGAGCTCGTCCAGATCTCGTAACATCAGTTCTTGCTGATATAAGCGTGCGCTGATATCCATGAAACATGCACGCTCTCGACGTCCTCGGCGATCCGGTGCGACGTCGACTCGTCGAACTCCTCGCCGAGCGCGACCGCACGGCGGGAGAGCTCACCGAGGTCGTGACGGCCGAATTCGGCATCAGCCAGCCCGCGGTGTCGAACCATCTGCGCGTGCTCCGCGAGTCCGGCTTCGCGCAGAGCCGGCCCGAGGGCACGCGCCGCGTGTATGCGCTCGAGGCCGCGCGCACCGCCGAGGTCGCCGACTGGGTGCAGCGGCACCTCGGGTTCTGGTCGCAGCGCCTCGACGCGCTCGAGACCGAGGTGCGCCGCGGGCGCCGCAAGGAGGAATGATGACCGACCCTTTCATCCGCGCCCTGACCGGCGACGACGAGCAGCAGTCCGTCACGCTCGTGCGACGGTACGAGACGTCGATCGACGACCTGTGGCGCGCGCTCACCGACCCCGATCGCATCGCCCGGTGGTACGGCGCGATCGTCGGCCCGGTGCCGCGCGGTGCGGGCGACGGCTTCCAGGTCGACATCGGCGGCGGCATCGTGCGGCGCGCGCGGCTCGAGTCGTGCGACGCGCCCCGCGCGCTGGAGTACACGTGGTGGTCGGGAGACGACGACCCGGGACTCGTTCGACTGCTGCTGGAGCCCTCGGGCGACGCGACCGAGCTCACGGTGCACCACGACCGCCTGCGACCGCACCGTCTCGTGGGCTACGGCGCGGGGTGGGAGGGCAACCTCGCAACGCTTGCGGCGGTGGTCGGCGCAGCGGCGGACGAAGCGGATGCCGCCGCCTGCGCCACGCGCTGGGAACTGCTGCGCTCCCGCCCGCTCGAGCTCTCGGTGCACCTCGATGCGCCGCTCGCCCGCGTCTGGGAGGCGTGGGCGAGCGTCGACGGATGGGCGACGTGGTGGTGGACGCACTGGGACGACGTGCGGATCGCGGCGGATGTGCCCGTGGGCGGCGCCTATCGCATCGAGGCACCGGGCAGGGGCATGGCGGTCGAAGGGCGTTTCGTCGATGTCGAGCCTGAGCGACGACTCGCGTTCACGTGGACCTGGATCGACGACGGCGGTGCGAGCCGCGACGAGGCGGTCGACGTGGGGTTCTCCGCGGTCGACGGCGGCACGCGGCTCGTCGTGCGGCACACCGGCCCGTGGGCCGACGACGCTCCGGCCGAGTCGTACCGGCAGGGCTGGGAGTTCGTGCTCGGCGAGCTCACGCGGTCAGTGGCATCCGCACCCTGAGAAGGCGCACACCGCCCGCGAACTAGACTTGACGGGTTATGGATCCCGCAGCCCTCTCCACCGCCCTGCTCGACGTCATCCGCCCCGCCGCCGAGGCGCGACGTCCGGGATCGGCGGAAGGGCTGACGGCGGCCGACCTCCCGCTCGAGCGTCCGAAGAACCGCGACCACGGCGACTGGGCCTCGAACGCGGCGCTCAAGCTCGCCAAGAAGGTCGGCGCCGACCCGCGTGAGTTCGCGGCCGAGATCGCCTCGGGCCTCGAGAGCGTGCCGGGCGTGGCATCCGTCGAGGTCGCCGGTCCCGGCTTCATCAACATCCGCCTCGAGGCGGCGGCCGCCGGCGCCCTCGCGAAGACGATCGTCGATGCGGGTGAGGAGTACGGCACGTCCGACGCGCTGAGCGACCAGGTCATCAACCTCGAGTTCGTGTCGGCGAACCCGACCGGCCCGATCCACCTCGGCGGCACGCGCTGGGCCGCGGTCGGCGACTCGCTCGCGCGCATCCTCGCATCGCAGGGCGCGAGCGTCACACGCGAGTACTACTTCAACGACCACGGCGCGCAGATCGATCGCTTCGCGAAGAGCCTCGTGGCGGCGCACGAGGGTCGCCCGACGCCCGAAGACGGCTACGGCGGCGCGTACATCGCCGACATCGCGCGCCGCGTGGCGCTCGCTTACGAGGGCGATCTCGACGCGCTCGAGCCCGACGCGAAGCAGGAGGTCTTCCGCGAGCTCGGCGTGAACTTCATGTTCGACGAGATCAAGAAGAGCCTCCACGACTTCGGCGTCGACTTCGACGTCTACTTCCATGAGAACGACCTGCACACGTCGGGCGCCGTACAGCGCGCGGTCGAGCGTCTGCGCGAACTGGGCCACATCTTCGAGGAGGACGGCGCGATCTGGCTGCGCAGCACCGAGTTCGGCGACGATCGCGACCGCGTGATCATCCGCTCGAACGGTGTGCCCGCGTACTTCTCGGGCGACCTCGCGTACTACCTCGACAAGCGCGAGCGCGGCTTCAACCGCTGCATCATCATGCTCGGCGCCGACCACCACGGCTACGTGCGCCGCATGATGGCGATGTGCGCCGCGTTCGGCGACGAGCCGAACGTCAACCTGCAGATCCTCATCGGGCAGCTGGTCAACCTCGTGAAGAACGGGCAGCCGGTGCGCATGTCCAAGCGCGCGGGCACGATCGTGACGCTCGAAGACCTCGTCGAGATCGTCGGCGTCGACGCGGCGCGCTACGCCCTCACGCGCAGCTCGGCCGACTCGAACCTCGACATCGACCTCGATCTGCTCCAGAAGCGCACGAACGACAACCCGGTGTTCTATGTGCAGTACGCGCACGCGCGGACCCACAACGTCGCGCGCAACGCCGCGGCATCCGGGGTCGACCGTTCCGCGTTCGCGCCCGAGCTGCTGCAGCACGAGACGGAGTCGGCGCTCCTCGGCGCCCTCCAGGAGTTCCCCCGCGTCGTCGCGTTCGCGGCCGAGGTGCGCGAGCCGCACCGCGTCGCGCGCTACCTCGAGGAGCTTGCGGGCCTCTACCACCGCTGGTACGACAACTGCCGCGTGATCCCGCTCGGCGACGAGCCGGTCGAAGACGTGCACCGCACGCGCCTGTGGCTGAACGATGCGACCGGACAGGTGCTGCGCAACGGCCTGAACCTGCTCGGCGTGAGCGCGCCCGAGCGCATGTAGCGGCCTCCGCCGCAGAGAGAGGGGCACCGTGACGACGCCGGACGAGCATCCGACGCTTCCCCTGCCCGGCTCGCCCGTGCGCGACCTGCGTCGACGGCGGCGCGTATGGCCGTGGATGGTCACGATCATCGTGGTCGTCGGTCTCGCCGTCGCGGCGTTCTTCGTCGCCGAGGCGATCGTGCGAGACCTCGTCACCAAGACGATCCGCGACCAGATCACGACTCGCACCGGCATCGACGCCTTGAACGCCGACGTCGAGGTGCCGGGCCTCGTTCTTCCCCAGCTCGCCGCCGGCACGTTCGACAGCCTCACGATCTCGGGGGAGGACGTCGTGTTCCGGTCGTTCTCGGGCGACATCCACGTCGAGGCCCACGGCGTGCCGGTGCGCGGCGACGGAGATCTGACGGATGCCACGGCCACCGTCACCCTCGACGAGCCGCAACTGCAAGCGCTCATGAGCGGCGTGCAGGGCTTCCCGGCCGATTCGATCGGCCTCGCGGCGCCGAACGTCACGATGTCGACCGAGTTGTCGCTGTTCGGCGGGACGTTCCCGGTCGCGGTCGCGCTCACGCCGTCGGCCGAGCAGGCGCAGCTCGTGCTGAGTCCCGCCGAGTTCGAGATCTCGGGCTCGACGGTCTCCGCCGACCGCCTGCGCGATCAGTTCGGCGTGCTCGCCGACGTCCTCCTGCGGGACTGGCGTGTGTGCATCGCCGACCGCCTGCCGGCGGGAGTGACGCTCAGCGATGTCGGCGTGGAGGCGGAGACCCTCGTCGCGGACTTCGAGATCGCCCCGGGAATCGTGCACGACACCGCCCTGCAGTCGCCGGGCACGTGCGCGTGAACGGGTCATGCGCCGTCACACGCGGGCGCCGACGGCGGGGAGCGGCGCGCGGGTCAGACTAGACTTCAAGCATCGCGCGGCGCTCGCGTGATCCCGCCGCAGCGCCCGTCTCATCCGCTGATCGGCTCCCGCCGAACCGCTTCACCCTGATTGGTCACAGTGTCCGCCGCCTCGTCCTCATCGCAGTCGGTGCCCGCCTGGCCGGCGGTCCCCGACGACGTCAACGACCTCGTTCCGGCCGTGTGGCCCGCATCGGCGGGACGCGACGAGCACGGCGTCCTCGCGATCGGGGGCGTCTCCGCCACCGAGCTGCGCGACCGGTTCGGCACGCCTCTCTATGTGCTCGACGAGGAGGGCGTGCGCACCGCCGCCCGCCGCGCGCTCGACGCGTTCCGCGCGGCCGCCGCCCTACACGGCGTGCAGGCCCGCGTGTACTACGCCGGCAAGGCGTTCCTGTCGACCGAGGTCGTGCGGTGGGTCACCGAGGAGGGGCTCGCGGTCGACGTGTGCTCCGGCGGCGAGCTCGCGGTCGCGCTCGCCGGCGGCGCCGACCCCGCGCGCATCGGCTTCCACGGCAACAACAAGAGCCAGGCAGAGCTCGAGCGAGCGGTCGAGGTCGGGGTCGGCTCGATCATCGTCGACAGCTTCATCGAGATCGAGCGGCTGGCCGCGATCGTCGAGCGCACCGGCGCGACGCAGTCCGTGCTCGTCCGCGTGAACAGCGGCGTCCACGCCGAGACCCATGACTTCCTCGCAACGGCCCACGAAGACCAGAAGTTCGGGTTCACGCTGACGGATGCCGCGGCCGCGGTCGCCCGCATCCGTGAAGTCCCCGGCCTGCAGTTCGCAGGGCTCCACTGCCACATCGGCTCGCAGATCTTCGGGTCGGCCGGCTTCCAGGAGTCGGCGGCGCGCGTCGTCGAGCTGCACGCGGAGCTGCTCGCGGGCGGCGACATCCCCGTCCTGAACCTCGGCGGCGGCTTCGGCATCGCCTACACGGCCGCCGACGACCCCACCCCCATCGAGCACCTCGCGGCAGGCATCGCCGACGCGGTCGCACGCGAATGCGAGGTTCGCGGCATCCCGATGCCGAATCTCGCGTTCGAGCCCGGGCGGGCCATCGTCGGCCGCGCCGGAGTCACGCTCTACGAGGTCGGCACCACGAAGCCCGTCGTCGTCGGCGACGACGTCACGCGCCTCTACGTGAGCGTCGACGGCGGCATGAGCGACAACCCGCGCTTCGCGCTGTACGGGGCGCAGTACTCCGCGCGCGTCGCGTCGCGCATGAGCGACGCCGCCCCGCAGCTGTCGCGCGTCGTCGGCAAGCACTGCGAATCGGGCGACATCGTCGTCGACGCCGAGTACCTGCCGGCCGATGTCGCGCCGGGTGACCTGCTCGCCGTGCCCGCGACCGGGGCGTACTGCTTCTCGCTCGCGAGCAACTACAACTTCGTCGCGCGCCCGCCGGTCGTGGCGGTGCGCGCGGGCCGCGCACGCGTCATCGTGCGGGGCGAGACGATCGACGATCTGCTGGCGCGCGACGTCGCGGCCGAGGCGAGCGACGGGCTCGCGGCGGAAGGGGAGGATATGCCTGTGCTGAGCGAGCGGAGCGAGACGAAGTGACGGATTATCGCCGACTGAGGGTGGCCCTGCTCGGAGCGGGAGCCGTGGGATCGCAGGTGGCGTCGCTGCTGCGCAAGCACGGCGACGAGCTCGCGGATCGCGCGGGGGCGCATCTCGAGCTCATCGGCATCGCCGTGCGGAATCCGGATGCTCCGCGCGACGCCGACCTGCCGCGCGAGCTGCTCACGACCGACCCCGAGCCGCTCATCGTGGGCGCCGACATCGTCATCGAGCTCATGGGCGGCATCGAGCCGGCGCGCTCGTACCTCCTGCAGGCGATCAACTCCGGCGCCGACGTCGTGACCGCCAACAAGGCGCTGCTCGCGACGCACGGTCCTGAGATCTTCGAGGCGGCCGACCAGGTCGGCGCGCAGGTGTACTACGAGGCGGCCGCCGCCGGTGCGATCCCGATCATCCGTCCGCTGCGCGACTCGCTCGCGGGCGACCGCGTGCAGCGCATCATGGGCATCGTCAACGGCACGACGAACTACATCCTCGACCGCATGGACTCCGAGGGCGCCGAGTTCGCCGATGTGCTCGCCGACGCCCAGCGCCTCGGGTACGCCGAGGCCGACCCGACGGCCGACGTCGAGGGCTACGACGCCGCTCAAAAGGCCGCGATCCTCGCGAGCCTCGCGTTCCACACGTCGGTTCCGCTCGAGGCCGTGCACCGCGAGGGCATCACGGGCATCGACAAGGCGATGATGGACGCCGCGCGTCACGCGGGCTACGTCATCAAGCTGCTGGCCGTGTGCGAGCGGCTCACCGGCGCCGACGGAGCCGAGTCCATCTCGGTGCGCGTGTATCCCGCCCTCGTACGCCGCGACCACCCGCTCGCGAGCGTGCACGGCGCGAACAACGCCGTGTTCGTGCAGGCCGAGGCCGCGGGCAACCTCATGTTCTACGGTGCGGGCGCCGGCGGCGTGCAGACCGCATCCGCCGTCCTGGGAGACGTCGTGTCGGCGGCGCGCCGCCACCTCGCGGGCGGTGTGGGCGTGGGGGAGTCGAACCGCGCGAACCTGCCGATCCTGCCGATCGCGAACGTCACGACCCGGTACCAGATCACGCTCGAGGTCGACGACCAGCCGGGCGTGCTCGCGACGGTCGCCGGCATCCTCAGCGAGGGCGACGTCTCGATCGCGACCGTCGAGCAGACGGTGCGCAGCGAGCCGGTCCCCGGCAACGGCAGCCCCGTGACCGAGCCCGCGAGCGACACCGTCGCGCGCCTCGTGATCGGCACCCACAAGGCCCTGGAGCAGAACCTGAGCGAGACGGTCGACCGGCTCGCCGCGAGCGGCGTCGTGGAGCGCGTCGTCTCGGTCCTGCGCGTGGAAGGAGACTGACATGGCACACGTCTGGCGCGGAGTCCTCCGCGAATACGCCGACAGGCTCGGAGTGACGGATGCCTCGACCGTCGTGACCCTCGGCGAAGGCGGCACGCCCCTGCTGCCCGCACCCGCGCTGTCGCGCCGCACCGGCGCCGACGTGTGGGTCAAGTTCGAGGGCATGAACCCCACCGGCTCGTTCAAGGACCGCGGCATGACGGTCGCCGTCTCGCGCGCGATCGACCACGGAGCGAAGGCCGTCATCTGCGCGTCCACCGGCAACACGTCCGCATCCGCCGCCGCCTACGCCGCCCACGCGGGCATCACCGCCGCCGTCCTCGTGCCCGAGGGCAAGATCGCGATGGGCAAGCTCAGCCAGGCGGTCGCCCACAACGGGCGCCTCATCCAGATCCGCGGCAACTTCGACGACTGCCTCGAGATCGCGCGCGAGCTCGCCGACAACTATCCGGTGCACCTCGTGAACTCGGTCAACCCCGACCGCATCGAGGGCCAGAAGACCGCGGCGTACGAGATCGTCGAGGTGCTCGGCGACGCGCCCGACTTCCACTTCATCCCCGTCGGCAACGCGGGCAACTACACCGCGTACTCGCGCGGCTACCGCGAGGAGGCGGAGCGCGGCGTCTCGACGCGCGTTCCGCGCATGTTCGGCTTCCAGGCCGAGGGCTCGGCGCCGCTCGTGCGCGGTGAGGTCGTGAAGAACCCCGAGACGATCGCGACGGCGATCCGCATCGGCAACCCCGCCTCGTGGGAGCTCGCCCTCGAGGCGCGCGACGCGACCGACGGCTACTTCGGCGCCATCGACGACGACCGCATCCTCGCGGCGCAGAAGATCCTCTCCGGCGAGGTCGGCATCTTCGTCGAGCCGGCGTCGGCCATCAGCGTCGCGGGCCTCCTCGACCGCGCGGAGGCAGGCGTCATCCCCGCCGGATCGCGCGTCGTGCTCACGGTGACGGGTCACGGCCTCAAGGACCCGCAGTGGGCGCTGCGCAACGCGGACGGCTCCCAGGTCCAGCCGACCGTGGTCGACGCCGCGACGTCGGAGGTGGCATCCGTTCTCGGCCTCGCCGCCGAGGCCGCCCACGGAACCCCCGCCGAGGCGAACGCGTGAGCACGCCGGCCGCCGCGAATCGCCCCGCCGAGGAGCGGAGCGTCATCGTGCGCGTGCCGGCGACGAGCGCGAACCTCGGACCGGGGTTCGACACGCTCGGGCTCGCCCTCAGCGTGTACGACGAGCTCGTGGCGACGCGGCTGCCCGAGGGCGAGCTCGAGATCACGGTGTCCGGCGAGGGCGCAGACGGCGTGCCGCGCGACGCGTCGAACCTCGTCGTCCGCTCGATCGCGTACGCGTACGAGGCGGTGGGGCGGCGGATGCCCGGACTCCGGCTCGAGGCGAAGAACGTCATCCCGCACGGGCGCGGCATGGGCTCGTCGGGCGCGGCGGTCGTGTCGGGCCTGCTCGCCGCGAAGGGACTCCTCGAAGGGGACGTCGCGCTCGGCCCCGAGACGCTGCTGCGCCTCGCGACGGAGCTCGAGGGGCATCCGGACAACGTCGCTCCGGCCCTGTTCGGCGGCCTCACGATCGCATGGGTCGACGAGAACGGGCCGCAGCACAAGAAGCTGCTCGTCCACCGCGGCGTCTCGCCTCTCGTGTTCGTTCCCGAATTCACGATGTCGACGAGCGTCGCGCGCAGCCTGCAGCCGTTGCAGGTGCCGCGCGAGGACGCCATCTTCAACGTGTCGCGTTCTGCGCTGCTCATCGCCGCGCTCACGCAGAGCCCGGAGCTGCTGCTCGCGGCGACCGAGGACAAGCTGCACCAGAACTACCGCGCTCAGGCGATGCCCGAGACCGACCGGCTCGTGCGGGCGCTCCGCGACGCGGGCTTCGCGGCGGTCGTGTCGGGGGCGGGTCCGAGCGTGCTCGTCCTCGCCGACGGACCGGGTCGGCGGCTCGAGGCGGCCGAGGTCGCCGCGTCCTTCGCCGACACCCCGTGGGAGGCCCTGATGCTCGCCGTCGACTTCAAGGGTGGTACAGTGAGGGAGTACACGGAGGGTTCCACGTAGCCCGTGAATCTGGCCTCCGTCGCAATTCTGCGAAACCCCCCGCACGGCCCTCGCCGCGTCGAAGGACTCTGACCGCTCGACCACGCGCCGGGTTGTGACTCGTCGCGCCACGTGTCCGTGCGGTCGCGTACATCATTCGTTTTCACAAGGGAGAACTCGTGGAGTCCATCTCCGAGATCCACGCCGCTGACGCTTCGACCGAAGAGCGCACAGACGCGCCTGAGGGCGCCGCCGAGGCGGCTGACACCGCGGCTGCTGAGGCCGCCACCGAGACCACCGAGGCAGAAGCGCCCGAGACCGAGCAGGCAGCCGAGCCGCAGGCCGAGGCTGAGGCGGATGCCGCGGCCGAGGCCGCGCCGGCCGAGCCTACTCCGGCCGCCGACGTGGCGCCCGCTGAGGCTGCCGTCGACGCGGCGCCCGCGGAGGCCGAGGCGCCCGCCGCACCCGCGAAGGCGCCGCGCAAGCGCGCGCCGCGCCGTGCGAAGAGCGCCGACGCGAAGGCGCCGGTCGCCGAGGCGAAGGACGAGGCCGCGCCCGCGGAGGCGGACCAGCAGGCTCCCGCCGAGACCCCGGCCGAGGCACCCGCCGAAGCGCAGGCGACCGACGCCGAGACGCCGGCCGAGGCCGACACCACGACCCCGGCCGAGAGTGCGGAGACGCCCGCCGGTGAGAAGGCTTCCGCCGACGAGAAGGCGGCCGCCGATGAGAAGGCCCCCGCCGACGGGAAGGCCCCCGCCGACGAGAAGGCGTCCGAGGCATCCGGTGACCAGCACGCTGATGGCCAGGGCGACGAGACCCCGTCTCGCGGACGCAACCGCAGCCGCAACCGCAGCCGCAATCGTGGCGGCCAGAACGGCCAGTCGGGTGGTCAGCAGGGCGCGCAGGCGGAGGAGAAGAAGGCCGCTTCCGAGCCCGACGACGACGAGAAGAGCCAGGGCGGCCGCAACCGTCAGCGCAACAAGCGCCGCGGTCAGGGTGGCGCCGACGAGTTCGAGACCGAGATCGGCGAGGACGACGTCCTGATCCCGATCGCGGGCATCCTCGACGTGCTCGACAACTACGCCTTCGTGCGCACGACCGGCTACCTTCCCGGCCAGAGCGACGTCTACGTGTCGCTGGGCCAGGTGAAGAAGTACAACCTCCGCAAGGGCGACGCCGTCGTCGGTGCGATCAAGCAGCCGCGCGAGGGCGAGCAGTCGAGCCGTCAGAAGTACAACGCGCTCGTCAAGGTCGACGCGATCAACGGCCTGTCGGTCGACGACGCCGCGAACCGCGTCGAGTTCTCGAAGCTCACGCCGCTGTACCCCCAGGAGCGTCTGCGCCTCGAGACGGCGCCCGAGAAGCTGACCCAGCGGATCATCGACCTCGTCGCCCCGATCGGCAAGGGCCAGCGCGGTCTCATCGTCGCGCCGCCGAAGGCCGGCAAGACGATCGTGCTGCAGCAGATCGCGAACGCCATCGCGATCAACAACCCCGAGGTGCACCTCATGGTCGTGCTCGTCGACGAGCGCCCCGAAGAGGTCACCGACATGCAGCGCACCGTCAAGGGCGAGGTCATCGCGTCGACGTTCGACCGTCCCGCCGAAGACCACACGACGGTCGCCGAGCTCGCCATCGAGCGGGCGAAGCGTCTCGTCGAGCTGGGCCGCGACGTCGTCGTGCTGCTCGACTCGATCACGCGACTCAGCCGCGCCTACAACATCACGGCGCCGACGTCGGGCCGCGTCCTGACCGGCGGTGTCGACGCCTCCGCGCTCTACCCGCCGAAGCGCTTCTTCGGCGCCGCGCGCAACATCGAGAACGGCGGGTCGCTCACGATCCTCGCGACCGCGCTCGTCGAGACCGGTTCCAAGATGGACGAGGTCATCTTCGAGGAGTTCAAGGGCACCGGCAACAGCGAGCTGCGCCTGTCGCGCCAGCTCGCCGACAAGCGGATCTTCCCCGCAGTCGACATCAACGCGTCCTCGACGCGTCGCGAGGAGATGCTCCTTTCGCCCGACGAGGTCAAGATCACGTGGAAGCTGCGCCGCGCGCTCGCGGGCCTCGATCCGCAGCAGGCGCTCGAGGTCGTGCTCGGCAAGCTCAAGGAGACGCAGTCGAACGTCGAGTTCCTCGTGCAGATGCAGAAGTCGATTCCGACGCCTGCCCGTGACGGCCACGGCGGCGGGCACAGCCACGCGCACGACAACAGCATCCGCTGAGCCCGTCGAAGCGTGAACCGGGGGAGTCCGTGTTCGATTCGGTGAAGAGCCTGATCGAAGAGCACAAGGCCGTCCAGGCGGAGCTGTCCGATCCGGCCGTCCACGCCGATGCCGCGCGCGCGAAGCGCGTCAACCGGCGGTACGCCGAGCTGTCGAAGATCGTCGCCGCGTACGAGGCGTGGGTCGCGGCATCCGATGATCTCGAAGCTGCGCGCGAGCTCGCGAAAGAGGATGCGGCGTTCGCGGCCGAGGTCCCGCACCTCGAGGAGCAGCTCGCCGAGTCGCAGGAGCGCCTGCGACGACTGCTCATCCCGCGAGATCCGGATGACGCGCGCGACGTGATCATGGAGATCAAGCAGGGTGAGGGCGGCGCCGAGTCGGCGCTGTTCGCAGCCGACCTGCTGCGAATGTACCTGCAGTACGCCGCGTCGAAGGGCTGGAAGACCGAGCTGCTCGAGCGCAACGAGTCCGACCTCGGCGGCTACAAGGACGTGCAGATCGCGATAAAGGGCAACTCGTCCGATCCCGCGCAGGGCGTGTGGGCGCACCTCAAGTACGAGGGCGGCGTGCACCGCGTGCAGCGCGTGCCGGCCACCGAGTCGCAGGGGCGCATCCACACGTCGACGACGGGCGTGCTCGTCTTCCCCGAGGTCGACGAGCCCGAAGAGATCCACATCGACCCGAACGACCTGAAGATCGACGTCTTCCGCTCGTCGGGTCCGGGCGGACAGTCCGTCAACACGACCGACTCCGCCGTGCGGATCACCCACCTGCCCACGGGCATCGTCGTGTCGATGCAGAATGAGAAGTCGCAGCTGCAGAACCGCGAAGCGGCGATGCGTGTGCTCCGCGCCCGGCTGCTCGCGAAGCAGCAGGAGGAGCGGGAGGCCGCGGCATCCGACGCCCGCCGTTCTCAGGTGCGCAGCATGGACCGCTCCGAGCGCATCCGCACGTACAACTTCCCCGAGAACCGCATCGCCGACCACCGCACGGGCTACAAGGCGTACAACCTCGACCAGGTGATGAACGGTGCGCTCGACCCGATCATCGAGTCCGCGATCCGCGCCGACGAGGAGGCGCGCCTCGCCGTCCTCGGCGCCGACGACTGAGCGGGCCCATCCCTCCTCAATCCCGCCGAGATCGCACGAACTGCGGCCGCGGCGGGTTCTGGGCGGTGATTCGCGCAATCTCGGCGGGGTGGGATCGTTCGGAGGAGGAGCGCGGGCACTAGCCTGAGCACGTGATCGCCGTCCTCATCCGCGCGCTGATCTTCGTCGTGTCGGCGGCGCTCGGCCTCATCGCGGCCGACGTCATCCTGCCGGGCTTCCACCTGCACTGGAACGACTGGTGGGGGATCCTGGTGGCGGTGTTGGTGTTCGCCGTGCTGCAGAGCATCCTCGCCCCGCTGCTCACGCGCTTCGCCCGCCGTCGCGCGACCGCGCTGCTGGGCGGAATCGGCCTGATCTCGACGCTCATCGCACTGATGATCGCCGTGATCATCCCGGCGGCGGGCGTCGGCATCGACGGACCCACCACGTGGATCGTCGGCGCGCTCATCGTGTGGTTCGTGACGGCGATCGCGACGTGGCTGCTGACGCCGCTGTTCCTCAAGGACGACGGGCGGAAGCGCGAGCGGCGCTGAGGTTCGCGTCAGATCACGTACTCGGGTGCCGTGAGGATCGCGCGGGTGTCTTCGCCCGTGCGCCGCCGGCGCGGCTTGGCGGGCACCCCGACGAGGACGCTGTCGGGTGGCGCATCACGGGTGACGACCGCGTTGGCACCGATGACGGATCCCTCACCGATCGTGATCGGGCCGAGCACCTTCGCGCCGGCGCCGACCGCGACGCCGTCTTCGAGAGTCGGATGCCGCTTGCCGCCGTCGCGCGTGCGGCCGCCGAGCGTCACGCCGTGGTAGAGCATGACGTCGTCGCCGATCTCGGCGGTCTCGCCGATGACGACGCCCATCCCGTGGTCGATGAAGAAGCGGCGGCCGATCTGCGCACCGGGGTGGATCTCGATGCCCGTCAGCCAGCGTGTGATCTGGGAGCCCGCACGCGCGATGAACCGGACACGCCGCTTCCACAGCGCGTGCCACACGCGGTGCGCCCAGATCGCGTGGAGGCCGGGGTAGAGCAGCGCGATCTCGATCGCCGAGCGCGCGGCAGGGTCGCGAAGCTTCGCCGCGGCGAGATCTTCGCGCACCCTCTGCCACGCACCCATGTCAGTCCTCGCGCAGGTCTTCGAACAGCGCCGTGGTGAGGTACCGCTCGCCCGTGTCGGGGACGATCACGACGATCTTCTTGCCGGCGTTCTCCGGCCGCTTCGCGACCTCGAGCGCCGCCCACACGGCCGCGCCGCTCGACATGCCGACGAGCAGGCCCTCCTTGACGGCGAGGTCGCGCGACACGGCGAGCGACGGCTCGAACTCGACGTCGATGACCTCGTCGATGACGCTGCGGTCGAGGATCGGCGGCACGAAGTTCGGCCCGATGCCCTGGATCTTGTGGGGGCCGGGGTGGCCCTCGGTGAGCATGGGGGAGTCCTTCGGCTCGACCGCGACGACCTTGACGTCGGGCTTGCGCTCCTTGAGCACCTGGCCGACACCCGTGATGGTGCCGCCCGTGCCGATGCCGGCGACGAAGATGTCGATGTCGCCGTCGGTGTCGCGCCAGATCTCCTCGGCCGTCGTCTTGCGGTGGATCGCCGGGTTGGCCTCGTTCTCGAACTGCTTCGCGAGGATCGCGCCGGGCGTCTTCTCGACGATCTCGTTCGCGACGCGGAGCGATTCGGACATGCCCTTCGTGGGGTCGGTGAGCACGAGCTCCGCACCCAGCGCCTTGAGGAGCAGACGACGCTCCTTCGACATCGAGGCGGGCATCGTCAGGATGACCTTGTAGCCGCGCGCGGCGCCGACCATCGCGAGGGCGATGCCGGTGTTGCCGCTGGTCGCCTCGACGATCGTGCCGCCCTCGCTGAGGGCGCCCGCCTCCTCGGCGGCGTTCACGAGAGCGATGCCCAGACGGTCCTTGACGCTGGACGCGGGGTTGAAGTACTCGAGTTTCGCGTACACCTCCGCGCCGACACCCTCGGTGACGTGGTTGAGACGCACGAGGGGGGTGTTGCCGAACGCCGTGGTGATGTCGGAGTGGATGCCGGGCATGAGGCGCCTTTCGGGACGGAAATCGACTGCCGAACAACTCTAGGGGAGCGCCGCCCCACGCGGTGATCATGTGACGAACAGCACCGCATAGGCTGGAGGGCGCTCATGGCCCACGAACCGCCCGCCGACCTCCCGCTCGCGTCCGTCCTGCGTGACGCCGTGGAGATCCTTTCGCGCGCGGGCGTGCCCGATCCCGACGTCGACGCGGTGCTGCTGGCGGCGCACGTCCTCGGGGGCGGGCGAGGGGAGGTCGAGGCGGCTCGCCTCCGCGGCGACGCGGTGACGCGAGAACAGGCGGATGCGTTCGCCGACCTCGTGCGCCGCAGGGCCTCGCGCGAGCCGTTGCAGCACCTCACGGGCGTCGCGCCGTTCCGTCACCTCGAGCTCAAGGTGGGTCCGGGCGTGTTCGTCCCGCGGCCCGAGACCGAGATCGTGGCGCAGCTCGCGATCGACGCGCTGCGGGCCGTGGCATCCGACGAGCCCATCGCCGTCGACCTCGGAACCGGAACCGGCGCGATCGCCCTCGCGCTCGCGACCGAAGTGCCGTACGCGCGGGTGTACGCGGCCGAGAACTCGGTCGACGCGTTCGTGTGGGCGAAGGAGAACTTCAGCCTCGTCGGCGCCGAGAACGCGCGACTCGCGTTCATCGACCTCGAGCACGCGTTCCCCGAGCTCGACGGAACGGTCTCGGTGCTCGTCTCCAATCCGCCGTATGTGCCCGACGACGCGATCCCGCGCGACCCCGAGGTGCGCTTCTTCGACCCCCCGGCGGCCCTGTACGGGGGAGCGGACGGGCTCGACGTGGTGCGCGTGCTGAGCGAGGTGGGCCTGCGGCTGCTGCATCCGGGCGGGTCCCTCGTGATCGAGCACGGGGAGTGGCAGGGCGAGCCGATCCGCGAGCTGCTCGCGGCGGCCGGCTGGCGGGCGACCGCGACCCACCAGGACCTCACGATGCGCGACCGCGCGACGACCGCGGTCCGCCCGTGATCGCTGCGGCGGGGAATCTAGACTGGCTTGGACATGTCCTCCCCCCTCTACGACTGCCGCGATGAGGCGCAGCTGCTCGCCGGGATGCGCCACGCGCGTCAGGCGATCAGCCGCGGCGAGCTCATCGTGATGCCCACCGACACGGTGTACGGCGTCGCCGCCGACGCCTTCAACGCCGCCGCCGTGCAGCGCCTGCTCGATGCGAAGGGCCGCGGCCGCCAGTCGCCTCCGCCCGTGCTCGTGCCGGGCATCCGCACGCTCCGCGCGCTCGCGGCCGAGGTCCCCGAGCCGGTCGAGCGTCTCGTCGACGCGTTCTGGCCCGGCGGCTTGACGATCGTCCTGCGGTCGCAGCCGTCCCTCTCGTGGGATCTCGGCGACACGCACGGCACCGTCGCGGTGCGCATGCCCGCCAACCGCATCGCGCTCGAGCTCCTCGAAGAGACCGGGCCCCTCGCCGTGTCGAGCGCCAACCGCACGGGCCTGGCCGCCGCGATCTCGGCGGACGACGCGGAGCGGATGCTGGGCGACAGCGTCGCCGCGTACCTCGACGACGGGCCGTCGACGACCGGCATCGCGTCGACCATCATCGACGCGACGTCGCTCGTGGGCGCGAGCGACGAGGGCGAGGCCTGGGTGCGCGTGCTCCGCGAGGGTGCGGTCACGCGCGACGACCTGCGCGCCGTTCTCGGCGACCTGCTGGAGGACGACTCGACCCAGGAGGACGACTCGACTCAGGAGGACGACTCGACCCAGGAGGGCGCGGACGCCCCCTCGACCGGACAGCCCCGCGGCGGCACCGAGTGAAGCAGTACGTCTTCATCGTCATCTTCACCGCCGCCGTCACGCTGGCGATGGCGTGGACCGTGTGGCGCCTCAGCCTCAAGTACAAGCTGTATCCGGGCATCCGCGAGCGCGACGTGCACAAGACGCCCACGCCCCGGCTCGGGGGCGTCGCGATGTTCCTCGGCGTCGTCGCGGCGTTCGCGGTGTCGTCGCAGCATCCGTACTTCGCGATCTTCTGGGAGCGCCCCGAGCCCGTCTACGCGATCCTCGTCGCGACGCTGCTGATCGTCGCGGTCGGCGTCGCCGACGACCTGTGGGATCTCGACTGGATGGTCAAGCTCGGCGTGCAGTTCCTCGCCGCGGGCATCATCGCGTGGTTCGGCAAGCTGCAGATCCTGTCGATCCCGATCGGCGGGCTCGTGATCGTCTCGCCGTGGCAGAGCTTCATCCTGACGGTCCTGTCGATCGTCGTCGTCATGAACGCGGTGAACTTCATCGACGGGCTCGACGGGCTCGTCGCGGGCGTGTGCCTCATCGCGAACGGCGTCTTCTTCGCGTACTCCTACATGCTCGTGCGCGACACCGGCGCGAGCACGTACTTCAACCTCGCATCGTTCATCGCGGCGGTGCTCATCGGCGCGTGCATCGGGTTCCTGCCGATGAACTGGAGCCCGGCGAAGCTCTTCATGGGCGACTCCGGCGCGCTCATGCTGGGTCTGCTCATGGCGTGCTCGGCGATCGCGATCACGGGCCAGCTCGAGCCGTCGCTGCTGAACCCCGACGAGTTCGGCCGGTCGCAGCTGCTCGGTGCGTTCATCCCGATCCTGCTGCCGGTGGTCGTCGTGCTGCTGCCGTTGCTCGACTTCGGCCTCGCCGTCGTGCGCCGCATGAGCAAGGGCAAGTCGCCGTTCTCGCCCGATCGCAAGCATCTGCACCACCGGATGCTCGACATGGGCCACTCCGACCGCGACGCGACGCTCATCTTCTACGCGTGGACCGCGATCGTGGGACTCGCGGTGCTCCTCATGTACATCGGCACGCAGGACGACTGGGCGGGTGGCTACCTGTTCGGCGTCGCGTTCGGCGTCGTCGGCGTCGCCGCGTGCCTCGTGATCACCTTCCTTCCCTCGCGCCGGCCCGTTCCGGCGCCCCAGCACGTCCTGGAGGACGCCCGATGAGTCCCAGCCCCGTCTCGAGCACGCCCGTCCTGCGCACCGTCCTCATCTGGTCGGCCGTCGTCACCGGGGTGCTTCTGATCGTCGCCGCCGTCATCGGCTTCCTCGTCGCCGGGACGACGGGCCTGTGGAGCGCGCTCCTCGGCGTGCTCCTCGCGGCGCTCTTCCTCGGCATCACCGCCGCGAGCATTCTCATCGCGAACCGCTGGTACGGCGATCCGCTCTACGTGCCGATCTTCTTCGGGATCGTGCTGGGCGGCTGGATCCTCAAGCTCGTGCTCTTCATCGTCGCGCTCATCGTGCTGCGCGGCCAGCCGTGGATCGAGCCGATGGTCTTCTTCGTCGCGGTCGTCGTGAGTGTGCTCGCGTCGCTCGTGGTCGACGTCGTCGTGCTCACGCGCATGCGCATCCCGCACGTGAGCGACACGACGCTGCCGACGAGCGTCGAAGAGCCGGATGCGGCGCCCGGCCCATCCGGTTCATCCCGTTCATCGGAATCCGACGCGGGTCCGGAGGGGAGGGGCGCGTAATCAGCGCGCCTGCGAGTTTGATAGGCTGATCTGGCGCCCGCTTGCTCGCCTTCTGAGCGCCTGCGGAGTGACGCTCACCAACCCAATCGTCGCATCGGATCTTCTCCGGTGCCCCGAAGCTGGAGCCAGCGCTGTCTACTCACATTGCGACTCTCATCGCCCACACCGCCGCTGAGGACGGGGGCGGGTTCCACGGTCCCTCGATCGAAGAATTCTTCCCGGACGCGCTGATCACCTTCCCCGACATCGTCCTGTTCGGCGCGCCGCTCACGATCAACCGGATCCACGTCATCCAGTTCATCGCGACGGTCGCGCTCGTGCTGATCTTCTGGCTCGGGACGCGTCGCATGAAGGTCGTGCCGGGCCGTTTCCAGAGCCTCGTCGAGATGGGACTCGACTTCGTGCGCATCAACATCGCGCACGACCTGCTCGGCCGCAAGGACGGCGATCGCTTCCTGCCGCTGCTGACGACGATCTTCTTCATGATCCTGTTCATGAACATCACGGGCATCATCCCGTTCATGAACATCGCCGGCACGGCGATCATCGCGGTGCCGCTCACGCTCGCCGTCATCAGCTACGTGACGTTCATCTACGCGGGCATCAAGAAGAGCCCCAAGAACTTCATCAAGAACTCGCTCTTCCCGTCGGGCGTGCCGTGGCCGATCTACTTCATCGTCACGCCGATCGAGCTCATCTCGACCTTCATCGTGCGGCCGGTGACGCTGACGCTCCGACTGCTCATGAACATGATGGTCGGCCACCTGCTGTTGGTGCTGTTCTTCGCGGCGACGCAGTTCTTCCTGTTCGACCTCGGAGGCTGGTGGTCGGCGCTCGCCGCGGGCAGCCTCGCGTTCGGCTTCGTCTTCACTCTGTTCGAAATCCTGGTGGCCGTCCTCCAGGCGTACGTCTTCGCTCTCCTCACCGCGGTCTACATCCAGCTCGCGGTCGCGGAAGAGCACTGAGCGGGTCGGCCCAAAGCCGCCCATAACCGAAAGGAAACACCCCCGTGGACGCAACTACGGTTCTCGCCGAGGTTCAGGGTTCCATCGCGACCGTCGGCTACGGCCTCGCTGCGATCGGCCCGGCCATCGGCGTGGGCATCGTCGTCGGCAAGACGATCGAGGGCGTGGCGCGCCAGCCCGAGCTCGCCGGCCGCCTGCAGGTGCTCATGTGGATCGGTATCGCCTTCACCGAGGCGCTGGCCTTCATCGGCATCGCGACCGGCTTCATCTTCGGATTCTGATCGCGACTCGACCTAAGGAGACAGGATGCTGAACGCTCTTGTCGCGTACGCCGCGGAAGAGGGTGCTCCCGAGCACAACCCTCTCATTCCCGCGTGGTACGACATCATCTGGTCGCTGGTGTGCTTCGTCATCATCCTCTTCCTCTTCTGGAGGGTGGCCCTCCCGAGGATGAAGAAGCTGCTCGACGAGCGCAGCGCCGCGATCGAGGGCAACATCGCGAAGGCCGATGAGGCCCAGCGCCGTGCCGAGGCCGCGCTCGAGGAGTACACCGCCCAGCTCGCCGAGGCGCGCAAGGAGGCCGGTGAGATCCGCGACGCCGCCCGAGAGGACGGTCGCAAGATCATCGCCGAGGCGAAGGAGACGGCGTCCGCCGAGGCGGCACGCCTGACCGCCTCCGCGCACGCGCAGATCGAGGCGGAGCGCCAGGCGGCCCTCGTGTCGCTGCGCAGCGACGTCGGCTCGCTCGCGCTCGACCTCGCCGGCGGCGTGATCGGCGAGACGCTCTCCGACGACGCGAAGGCCAAGGCGGTCGTCGACCGCTTCCTCGCCGAGCTCGAGGCGTCGGAGGCCGCGGCTCAAGGACAGAGGGCGTAATGGGCAGCGCGACCACTCAGGCCCTCGCGGCGACGACGGCGGCGCTCGACGCCGTGTCGGGTGTCGACCTCGACGTGGCCCGCGAGCTGTTCGCCGCGGCGCGCGCCGTGGGCGACACGCCGCAGCTGAGCGGCGCGCTCGCCGACTCCGCCGCGGAGCCCACGGCGCGGACGAAGGTCGTCGAGAACGTCTTCGGCTCGCGCCTGTCGCCCGCGACGGTCTCCGTGCTGAAGACCGCGGTCGAGCAGCGCTGGTCGTCGGCGAGCGATCTCGTCGACGGCATCGAGGAGCTCGCGATCCGCGCGGCGGCGAAGTCCGACCCCGGCGCCGATGTCGAGGGGGAGCTGTTCCGCTTCTCGCGCACGGTCGCCGAGAACGCGGAGCTCGAGCTCGCGCTCGGCAGCCGCCTGGGCGACGCCGAGGCGAAGGGCGCCCTCGTGGAGCGGCTGCTCGGAGGACGCGCGAGCGGAGCCGCGACGCTCATCGCCGCATCCGTCATCCAGCGCCCGCGCGAGCGTCGCGTGCGTCACGTGCTCGCCCGCGCGATGAAGATCGTCGCCGACGAGCGCGACCGCACCGTCGCGACGGTCTACGCGGCCGCACCGCTCGGCGCGGCCCAGGCCGACCGCCTCGCCGCGGCGCTGTCGAAGCGCTACGGCAAGAAGGTCTCGGTGAACACCGTCGTCGACCCGTCGGTCGTCGGCGGTCTGCGCGTGGAGATCGCGGATGACGTGATCGACGCGAGCGTGTCGTCCCGCCTCGCCGACCTGCGCCAGAGGCTGGCCGGCTAGCAGACTTCCCGCCCGTCCCGGGCGGAGATTTCGGGGCCGCGGCCCCACGAACGAAGGAAAACAATGGCAGATCTCTCTATCAGCCCCGACGTCATCCGTGACGCGCTGAAGGACTTCGTCGCCGCTTACGAGCCCACCGGGGCCGTCGCGACCGAGGTCGGCACCGTCATCGACGCCGCCGACGGCATCGCCCACGTCGAGGGCCTGCCTGGGGTCATGGCGAACGAGCTCGTCCGCTTCGAGGACGGCACCGAGGGCCTCGCGCTCAACCTCGACGAGCACGAGATCGGCGTCGTCGTCCTCGGCGAATTCTCCGGCATCGAGGCGGGCCAGAGCGTCACGCGCACCGGCGAGGTCCTCTCGGTCGCGGTCGGCGACGGCTATCTCGGTCGCGTGGTCGACCCGCTCGGCAACGCGATCGACGGTCTCGGCGAGATCAAGAGCGAGGGCCGCCGCGCCCTCGAGCTCCAGGCGCCGGGCGTCATGCAGCGAAAGAGCGTGCACGAGCCGCTCCAGACCGGCATCAAGGCGATCGACGCCATGATCCCGATCGGCCGCGGCCAGCGCCAGCTCATCATCGGCGACCGCCAGACGGGCAAGACCGCGATCGCGATCGACACGATCATCAACCAGAAGGCCAACTGGGAGTCGGGCGACGTCAACAAGCAGGTCCGCTGCATCTACGTCGCCATCGGTCAGAAGGGCTCCACGATCGCGGCCGTGAAGGGCGCGCTCGAGGACGCGGGCGCCATGGAGTACACGACGATCGTCGCGGCCCCGGCATCCGACCCCGCCGGCTTCAAGTACCTCGCCCCCTACACCGGCTCGGCCATCGGCCAGCACTGGATGTACGGCGGCAAGCACGTCCTGATCATCTTCGACGACCTGTCGAAGCAGGCCGAGGCCTACCGCGCCGTGTCGCTGCTCCTCCGCCGTCCGCCGGGCCGCGAGGCCTACCCGGGCGACGTCTTCTACCTGCACTCGCGTCTGCTCGAGCGCTGCGCGAAGCTGTCCGACGAGATGGGCGCCGGCTCCATGACGGGTCTGCCGATCATCGAGACGAAGGCCAACGACGTGTCGGCGTACATCCCGACGAACGTCATCTCGATCACCGACGGCCAGATCTTCCTGCAGTCCGACCTGTTCAACGCCAACCAGCGTCCCGCCGTGGACGTCGGCATCTCGGTCTCCCGAGTCGGCGGTGACGCCCAGGTCAAGTCGATCAAGAAGGTCTCCGGCACGCTCAAGCTCGAGCTCGCGCAGTACCGCTCGCTCGAGGCGTTCGCGATGTTCGCCTCCGACCTCGACGCGGCCAGCCGCCGTCAGCTCGCCCGCGGCGCGCGCCTCACCGAGCTGCTCAAGCAGCCGCAGTACTCGCCGTACCCGGTGGAGGAGCAGGTCGTCTCGATCTGGGCCGGCACCAAGGGCAAGCTGGACGGCATCGAGGTCGAGGACGTGCTGCGCTTCGAGGCCGAGCTGCTCGACCACCTCCGCCGCAACACCGACATCCTCACGACGCT